>DCEW01000022.1:12655-13901 GCA_002314265.1 Flavobacteriales bacterium UBA1820 | reverse complement strand
GCCGCCTCCCCGCCTGGGGTGATCGCTTGGAGAAATCCCGGAGAGAGTCCCCTTTTTTTGTTTATATAAAGGATCAGCGCACTTGTGCCCCTTCCTTCACCTTCTGCGAAGGAGCGACAAATTCCAAGCGGCCGTCCGGATGTTCGGTCATCAGGATCATCCCGTTGGAGAGGATACCTTTGATCTCGCGCGGAGCCAGATTGACCAGCACGCACACCTGGCGTCCCACGACCTCTTCGGCCGAGAAACTCTCGGCAATGCCCGAGACCACCGTCCGCCGGTCGATCCCCGTATCGATGGTCAGTTTGAGCAATTTCTTGGCCTTGGGAACCTTTTCAGCCTCGACGATGGTGCCCACGCGGATGTCCATCCGGTCGAACTCGTCATAAGAAATGGTCTCCTTTTGCGGTTCGGCCGCTTTCTCGGCAGCGATATTGGCCAAGCGGGAGTCTTCCAAACGTTTGAGTTGGGCCTCGATGGCGGCGTCTTCGATCTTCTCGAACAAGAGGGTCGGCTGTCCCAGACGATGTCCCGAGGGAATGATCTGCTGTGCCTGTGCTACTTCGTCCCATGTCAAAGGACGGATGTCCAGCATCTTGGCCAGGGAAGCGGCTGCAAACGGAAGAAACGGCTCGCAGAGGGTAGCCAAGGCCCCGGCGATCTGCACCGCGGTGTACATCACGGCTTCGGTACGTTCGGGATCGGTCTTCTGCGTTTTCCAAGGCTCGTTGTCCGCCAAATACTTGTTTCCCAGACGAGCGAGGTTCATCATCTCGGAAAGGGCCTCGCGGAAACGGTATTTTTCGATCGAATCGCCCAGGATCGAGGGATACTTCCGCATCTGGGACAGGACCTCGAGGTCGGCCTCGTTCAAATGCTGCGAGGAAGGAACCACTCCTCCGTAGTACTTGTGCGTGAGGACCATCACACGGTTTACGAAGTTGCCCAGGATGGCGACCAATTCGTTGTTGTTGCGGTTCTGAAAATCCCGCCAGGTGAAGTCGTTGTCCTTGGTTTCGGGGGCGGTGGCGATGAGCGCATAGCGCAGAACGTCCTGTTTGCCCGGGAAATCGACCAGATACTGGTCCAGCCACACGGCCCAGTTGCGCGAGGTGGAGAGTTTGTTGCCCTCCAGGTTGAGAAACTCATTGGCCGGAACGTTGTCCGGGAGGATGTATCCGCCGTGCGCCCGGAGCATGGCCGGGAAGATGATGCAGTGGAAGACGATGTTGTCCTTGCCGATGAA
>DCEW01000022.1:0-12633 GCA_002314265.1 Flavobacteriales bacterium UBA1820 | reverse complement strand
TCGAACCAGACGTACAGCACTTTACCTTCGGCGCCTTCTACCGGCACGGGGATACCCCAGTCCAGGTCGCGGGTTACCGCCCGGGGACGAAGACCATCGTCGAGCCAGGATTTCACCTGGCCGTACACGTTGGGCTTCCAGTCGGCCTTGTGTCCTTCGAGGATCCACTGACGCAACCACGATTCGTACTGCTGCAAGGGCAGATACCAGTGCTTGGTCTTTTTCAGGATGGGAGTCGCCCCGGAAAGGGCGCTCTTGGGGTCGATGAGTTCCGAGGGGCTGAGGGTCGAGCCGCACTTCTCGCACTGGTCGCCGTACGCTCCTTCGGCTCCGCAACGCGGGCAGGTACCGGTGATGTAACGGTCGGCCAGGAATTGTTTTGCTTCGGGGTCGTAATACTGTTCGGACTCCTGCTCGACGAACTGGCCGGCATCGTACATCTTGCGGAAAAAGTCCGAAGCGGTCTTGTGGTGGATCGGTGCCGTGGTACGGGAATAGTTGTCGAAGGAGATGCCGAACTCGGCAAAGGAGTCGCGGATGATCTTGTGGTACTTGTCCACCACCTGCTGCGGGGTGATGCCCTCGCGGCGAGCCTTGATGGTGATGGGCACGCCATGCTCGTCCGATCCGCAGATAAAGATCACGTCGCGCCCTTTCTGACGGAGGTAGCGCACATAGACATCGGCCGGGACATAGACTCCCGCCAGGTGTCCCAGATGGATCGGACCGTTGGCATACGGCAAAGCGGCCGTCACGGTGTATCGTTTGGGTGTATCCATGGTATTATTTTGCTGTTTTTTCATGTTTCTTTTTCTGCCAGTATTCGCTTACCGCCGCCGGAGCTACCTTGCTCACATCGCCGTTGTAGGTGAGGATCTCCCGCACGATGGACGAACTGATGAACGAATACCCCGAAGAGGTGAGCAGGAATACCGTCTCGATGTCCGGGCAAAGTCGCCGGTTGGTCTGGGCGATGGCTTTCTCGAACTCGAAGTCCGAGGGGTTGCGCAAGCCCCGGAGCATGAACTTCACGCCGATCGAACGGCAAAAATCGACCGTCATGCCTTCGTAGTTCGTTACCTCGATCTTGGGCTGGTCGGCGTACGTGCGGCGCACGAAATCCATCCGCTCTTCGAGCGAGAACATGCAGTTCTTCTCGCTGTTGCGCCCAATGGCGATGATGATCTTGTCGAAAAGCGGCAAAGCACGGGCGATGATGTCGCAGTGTCCGTTGGTCAGCGGATCGAACGATCCGGGAAAAACCGCGATTTTCTGTTCCTGCATATCCTCTGTCGTATCTTGTGTGCTTGGATGTGTGTTATTTGCCTTCGAGAGCCTGACGCACCAGGCAATCGAAAAATTCGGGAAGCTCCATCCCCAGTGCCCGCGCCTGTTGCGGTACGATGCTGGCTGCCGAAAGTCCCGGGCAGGTATTTACCTCCAGGAAGTGCGGCACCCCGTCCACCAGGATAAACTCCGAACGGACCACCCCGCGGAGGTTGAGCTTCTCGAACAACTTGGCCGAGGCTTCCCGGATCCGCGCTTCGACCTCGGCCGGGAGATCGGCCGGGGTGATCTCCTTGGAGAGGCCCTCGTATTTGGCCTTGTAGTCGAAAAAGTCGTTCATCGACACGATCTCGGTGATGGGCAGCACGGTGATCTTTCCGTCGATACGCATCGTGCCGACCGATACCTCGCGCCCGTCGAGGAACGATTCGATCAGGATCTCGTTGTCTTCCTTGTAGGCGCACTCGAGGGCGGCGGGCAGTTCCTCCTTCTTATAGACTTTCGTGATGCCGAAGGACGACCCGGCGCGGTTCGGTTTGACAAAGCAAGGCAGCCCCACCTCACGCACGATGGCGTCGGCATCGACCGCATCGCCTTGGGTCATGAACACCGATTTGGCCGTGGGAATGCCGTACTGCCGCACCACGGCGATGCATTCGCGCTTGTTGAAGGTCAGGGCCGATTCGAAATGCCCGCACGAGGTATGGCGGATACCCAGCAATTCAAAATAAGCCTGCAACAGGCCGTTTTCCCCCGGGTTGCCGTGGATGGCGTTGAACACCGCGTCGAAATGGATCTTCTCGCCGTCCACCGTCACGGTAAACTCGTTCTTGTCCACCGGATAGCGTTCCTCCAGGTCGTTGATGTAGAACCACCCCTGCCGTGAGATGTCAATGGGATACAGGTTGTACTTTTCCCGGTCGAGATGGCGGTACACCACCCCACCCGACTGAAGGGAGATAAGACGCTCGGACGAATATCCCCCCATGACGATGGCTATGTTCTTTTTCACTTTTCTTTTTTCTTGCTTCTTTCCTGCTTTGACAAAGAATGCGTTTTGAGGTTGCAAAGTTAGGCTTTTGTGCGAAGAAACGGAACGTCCGCAGGGGTTTATTTCCGCAAAAAAAACTACATTTGTGCGTTCTTTCAGCCGGGAAACCGAAAAGGCGATCCCCGCCGGAAGTCTTCCCGCAAATAACGATGGCAAAAAAGAGAAACGCACTGGATTACTTCCTTTTGTGGATCAAAGGGATCGCCATGGGTACGGCCAACAAAGTACCCGGGGTATCCGGCGGGACGGTGGCCTTTGTCATCGGGTTTTACGAGGAATTCATCTTTTCCCTGCAACGCATCAACCGGCGTTCGCTCAAATGGCTGCTTTACGGCCATGTGCGCAGTTTCTTCCGCTACACCAACATGTGGTTCCTGTTGTGCATCCTGGGCGGAACGATCACCAGTTTCTTTTCCGTATCGCTGCTGATCGACTACCTGATCGAGCATTTCAGCGTTCAGGTGTGGGCCGTATTTTTCGGGATGGTTCTGGGCAGCCTCCTGCACTTGATCAAGAAATACGACTCCTGGCGGGGCGGCACCGTGCGGATGATGCTTTTGGGACTGTTCATCGGCATATCGGTAACGATGCTCGACTACCGTTCGGGATCGGACAACATGGCGGTGATCTTCCTGTGCGGAGTGATCAGCGTGTGCGGGATGACCCTCCCGGGACTTTCCGGTTCGTTCCTGCTGATGGTCATCGGCAACTACAAACTCCTGATGGTCGATTCGGTCAATGCCGTGTTCTTTGCCGCCGAAAAGATGCTGCACGGCGACTATTCAGCTCTCTACGACGTGGAACAGATGCACTTGATCAAGATCTGCGGTGTGTTTACTGCCGGAACGCTCATCGGCGTGGTGGTCTTTTCGCATATCCTGGGATACTTGCTCAAGCACCATCGGGCAAATGTCATTGCGCTGATCATCGGTTTTATCGGGGGCTCGTTGAGCATCATGTGGCCCTGGAAAAACAGTCTGTACGAACGCACCCTGGTCAATGGCGTCCCCCAAGACATCGTCATCGGCTTCGATCACTACCTGCCCGCCCTGAACCAGCCCGGTACGTGGATCGCCGTGGCATTCATCCTGCTGGGCTTTTGGGGAACAGTCAAAATGGAAACGTACAGCGAGAAGAAACGGGCCCTCGCCGCCGGCACTGCGGGGATCGAAAAGACAAAACGAAGAAAATGAAAAAATACGGACTCATCGGGAGAAACATCTCCTATTCCTTTTCCAAAAAATACTTTGAAAACAAGTTCCGCGCCGAAAACCTCGACGACTGCTTCTACGATATTTTCGATCTGGAATCCATCGACGAGCTGCGCGATATCCTCTCCGACAAGCAGATCCGAGGCCTGAACGTAACCATCCCCTACAAGCGGGCCGTGATGGATTTCCTGGACGAGATCGACCCGCAGGCCACGGAGGTCGGCGCGGTAAACACCGTAAAGGTGCATCCCAACGGACACCTTTCGGGACACAACAGCGACGTGTACGGCTTTCGCCAAGCCCTTGTCCCCTTTCTGGAACCGCACCACGAACGGGCACTCATCCTGGGCACGGGAGGGGCTTCAGACGCAGTAGCCTATGTACTTCGCCATCTGGGTATCGAGTATTATTTCGTGTCGCGGCAAAAGCGGGAAGGCCGCTACCTTACCTACGGAGAGCTGACCGAGGTACACGTAAGGAACTGCCCGCTGATCGTCAATGCAACCCCGCTGGGCACCTTCCCGCACGTGGATACCTGTCCGGACATCCCCTACGACGGCTTGGACGAACGCAACCTGCTTTTCGACCTGGTGTACAACCCTCCCGATACCTTGTTCATGAAAAAAGGCCGGGAACACGGGGCTACGGTATGCTGCGGGGCGACCATGCTGGAACTGCAAGCCGAAAAATCCTGGGAGATCTGGCAATAATGCGGCTCGGCACAGTCAAACTGAAAACTCACGTTTTCATTTGCCTCTGCGCTCGCCTTTCACTATCTTTGTCCATCCTCCATATCGGACTGTTTTATTCTGTATGAAAAAAGACATCATCCTATCCGACCAGGACATTCGCTTGAGAGTCCGCCGGATCGCATACCAGATCTACGAATCCAACCTGGACGAGGAAACCGTATTCGTCGTCGGGATTGCCAACAGTGGTTATCGGATCGCGACCCTGATCGCTGACGAATTGAAAAAAATCACCTCTTCCCACGTGGAGTTGGTCTGCCTGAAAGTAAACAAGAAAGACCTCTATGCTCCTTTCGAGATGGACACTGACCTGGCTGCCATGACCGGAAGACCTGTCGTACTGGTGGACGATGTACTCAACAGCGGCACGGTGCTCATCCATGCGGTACGCCATTTGTTGTCCGTTCCCCTGAAGAAACTCAATACCGCCGTGCTGGTGGACCGCAACCACAAGCTGTATCCGGTCAAAGTGGACTTCAAGGGGCTTTCGCTCTCCACCTCGATGCACGAACACGTCGATGTGGTTTTTGAAAAAGACGGGAAGATCTACGCCCGCCTCGACTGAAGCCCCCCGTCGCACGGTCTGTTGCAGATCGACAAACGATCCTTTTCTCTGCTCTCCTGCCTAGGAAAGGTATTTTCCTGCCCCTCACCCGGAATCTCCTCTTTCACCGAAAAAGCCCCCTTGTAAAACGATGACCTGTCGAAAAAAAATCACCTTCTCCCTCGTTCTGCTCACACTGGCACTTATCCTGGCCGTTGTTTTCATCCCTCCAGCCGGAAGTTCGCTGGACGAAGTGGAGATTGCCGATTCGACACAGGTACAGCAGATCGTTTACCAATACGGCATCCCGGTGGATGACTATCAGGTAGACTACGGCATCGTCCAACGCAACCAGACCCTGTCGGTGATTCTCGAGCAGCACGGACTTACCCCCCGCAATGTACACGACCTGACCCAGAAAGCCAAAGGGGTTTTCGATGTACGCAAGATCCGGGCCGGCCAAGCCTATGCACTTTTCGTCACGCCGGACAGCGCGGCTACCCCCGTATTTTTCGTCTATGAGCAAGACCCCAAATCGTACATCGTCTTCGATCTGCGGGGCGACTATGCGGTAACGCGCGGGGAAAATCCCGTGGAATGGGTGCGCAAGGAGTGTTGCGGCGAGGTCGAATCCTCCCTTTGGGTGGCCATGCAAAACAGCGGAGCGGATCCGCTGCTGGCCGTAACCTTGTCGAACATCTACGGCTGGTCCATCGACTTTTTCGGTTTGCAGAAACAGGACCGCTTTCGGGTGATCTACGAACAGGAGCACGTCGACGGGAAACCCTTGCAAAATTTCCACATCCTGGCTGCTTCCTTCCGCCATGCGGACAGCACTTATTACGCGATCCCCTTCATTCAGGACGGGGAAGAACTCTACTACAACGAAAAAGGGAACAGCCTCGAAGGGGCTTTTCTGAAAGCTCCGCTGGACTATTACCGTATCTCCTCCCGCTTTACCAACAGCCGTTACCATCCTGTATTGAAACGTTACCGTGCGCACCACGGAGTGGACTACGCCGCTCCGACCGGCACACCGGTCTATGCCATCGGCAGCGGCAAGGTCATCGCCAAAGGGTATCAGGCCAACGGCGGAGGCAATTACTTGAAGATAAGACACAACAGCGTCTATACTACGACCTACATGCACCTCTCTCGCTTTGCCAAGGGGATCAAGGTAGGATCGAGCGTCAAACAGAAGGAAGTGATCGGCTACGTGGGCTCCACCGGACTGTCCACCGGACCGCACTTGGACTTCCGCGTGTACGAATACGGAAAAGCCATCAACCCGCTGACCATCAAATCGCAGCCCAAGAAACCGATCAGCACCGAGAACATGCCCCGTTTTTCCCAAGTGAGGGATTCGATCCTCTGCGTACTGGACAGTCTGCCCTGCTCCGAGGCCATGACGGTGAAAAAAGATCCGGCCGAAAATCCGGTAGAGGGGTAACGGAGCTTCGATCGGCCAAAGCCGGAGAGGCCGCTTTTTCGTCATCCTTCCGGGATGCCATTGGCGCTGGGTGTGGAGTTTTTCGATCTGCCGCGTTTGGTGAAATACCGGAACAAAATGCGGGAAATACTGTTTCCACAAGACTCTTCCCTTGAAAAAGAGCGCATAAAAAAGCCCCGCAAAGCGGGGCTCGGTTTATTTTCTACTTGCCTCTTCTTGTTGCGAGTACTGAATAACTTTTTACAGTTACAAAATGGGGTGCATTTTATACCGTTATACCATAATCCATTATGGATACATGTTAAAATCGTTCGTATAGTTGGATTGTAAATCGATGTATATGTCAAAATCGTTTTCATCATAAGCAATGGACACCGGCACATTGAAATTTACCGGTAATGCTTCTCCATCGCCACCGATAAATTCGGCTTGATAATACGGTTCTCCGGTATTGTTCCCCAGCTCCATGTCGGTAACTATGCCGAGATACGTGTAAGGCTTATCGCCTGTATAATAAAAACCATTCAAACGGATTGAGGCCAAGCGTGCGCGAATGACATTATTTTCGGACTCTCCCCATTCCAGTTCACGAACTTGAAACTGCCCGTTTTCATCCGTATACTCAACCGTGAACTTTCCACTGGGATTGTCCTCATTGGTCCATTCATACGGATTCCCGGAAATATGAATCCGTACGGATTTTACTTCATACGGGTCTACAGAGGTAGCCTCCGGAACTGCTTGAGCCATTTCTTTCGAACAACCGGTCAGCAGCAACAACGAGACCGACACAGCAAAAAACAAAAATTTTTTCATCGTTTTCATTTTTTTAGTAGTTAGAAATTTTCATTGGACTGAAAAACAAGTAAACAAGTAGACAAGTAGCAAATCCCGTCTGCCCCTGGGCAAAGAGACAGTTTTTTTTAGTGAATAAATCCTTGAGAATAAATATTATACGTGTTTTTCAGCTTGGGTCAATATTACAAACATATTTTAACACAAACAAATAAACGATCGATTTTTGCCAGATATTCTCGTTCGCGCCTCCTTTTTTACATTTATCAAAAAAATCACTTTCTATAAGGGGGAGGGACAAGCCCTCTCCCGCCGGCAATCATTCCCGGTGGACGATGGTACCGGTAGCCTGATGCGTAGGCATGACCAACACCTCTGCTACCTGGATGTGCTCGGGCACGGAGGCGGCGAAATACACCACCTCGGCTACATCGTCCCCCGTGAGCGGGCGTACACCCCGATAGACCTTGTCCGCAGCCTGACGGTCGCCCCGGTAGCGCACGATGGAAAAACGCGTCTCGACCAGGCCGGGCTTGACGTTGGTTACCCGCACCGGCGTATCGACCAGGTCGATGCGAAGCCCGTCGGAAAGCGCCTTGACGGCGGCTTTGCACGCACAATACACGCTGCCGCCCGGGTAGGCATAATCCCCGGCGATCGACCCGATGTTGATCACATGGCCGCGTCCGCGCTCCACCATGCCGGGAACCACCAGACGGGTCATGGCCAGGAGGGCTTTCACATCGGTATCGATGACCGTATCCCATTCGTCCAAGTCTCCTTCGTACTCCTTGTCTACCCCGATGACCAGTCCTGCGTTGTTGACCAGCACATCGATATCTTTCCACTCGGGCGGCAAACTGTCCAAAGCAGCCGAGGCGGCTGCGCGGTCGCGCACATCGAAGGGCAAGAGGTAAGCCTGCGCGCCGTAGTCGGCTTCCAGAGAGGTTTTCACTGCCATGAGGCGTTCGAGGTTGCGGCCGTTGAGGATGACGCGGTGGCCGTTGCGGGCAAAGATGCGCGCACAGCCTTCCCCGATACCGGAGGAGGCTCCCGTGATCAGAACCGTTTTCGTATTCATGGTTTTTCTGTCTTTTGTTTGCATTTTGAGGGATGTTTCTCTCTCTCCCACCCAAGGGGAGCAAGGAACCCCTTCTACCCCTCCCGGCGGACTAAAGGATGCGGCGCCGCTTGAATTCCCACACGATCAGTACCACGAGCAAGGTCAGGATGATGCCTACCATCCACGGATGCAAGTGCCACGCACGGGGTTCCATCAGCAGGGTGAGCAAAACGCCGGCCGCTGCCCCGCCCAGGTGCGCGGCATGTCCTACGTTGCCCCACGAACGGCGCATCCCGTAAGTGGTATAAAGCAGGTACGCCACGGCAAAGATATATCCGGGGATGGGAATCGGGATGGGGAAAATGATCAGTTCCAGCTTCGGATGCAGTACGATGGCCGAGAAAAGCACGGCCGAGACCGCCCCGGATGCGCCGACGGCCGCATATCCGGAGTCGTTGCGGTGGATCAGGTAAGAAAAATACCCCGAAAGCCCCAGGCCGACGAAGTACAGCACGAAAAAGCGCACTTCCCCCAAAACCCCGAAGGGGATCGCGTAGAAAAAGTACAGGGTGATGGCATTGAACAGCAAGTGCATCCAGTCCACGTGGAGAAAACCGCAGGTGATCAGCCGGTAGTACTCCTTCTTGTACTTCACGTCGCTCACCTCGAAGAGGTATTTGCGGAAGAACACCGGGTCGCGGAATCCCCGGATCGAGACGACGAACATCGCGATGAAAAGCAACAGGACGGACAGTTCGGGCATGGTTCGGATTGGTTTTGGTGATGATTTGTTCAGCGATAAGGGTACAAAAATACGATTTTCCTCCGTTTCCCGGCAAAAAATCGCACCGCCCCGGGCACGTTCCGCCCGCCTGTGAGAAGATCGTCCCTGAAGCATCCCCTCATGCAGGGACGTTCCGCCCCGGCCTCCAGAGGATTTTCCAAGGGAGGATGCCCGAAGGCTTCCCCTTTCGCAGGCAGCCCGGTTGCGGTAGAAGGCACTCCGGACTGTTAGGCAGGAGCATTTCCGCCCTTCGCCGGATGATCATCCGGTCTTTTCTCCTGCATCCCTTCGGCACAAGTGGGTCAAGCCATTAAAAAATCCGGCTGGCGCCGGATTTTTTCTTAAGGTTACTTTTGCTGTTCTGTCAATCTTTTGTTGATCGTCCAGCCGTTTTGCTCGTACCACAGGCTGTCCGCGGATATTTTCGAAAACCTTCGAATGTCCCCTTGTCTAATTGCCCCGGTAGGTGGAATACCCGTACGGCGAGAGGGTGATGGGGACGTGGTAATGGCTCGACCCGGAGATCTGAAACACGACTTCGATAAAGGGATAGAAACTGTTCTGCCCTTGTTTTTCAAAATACGGCCCTACGTGGTACGTGAGTTTGTACACCCCGGCGTGGTCGCTGCCGTCCTGTTCCAGAAAATCCTTCACCCGGCCGTTCCCGTCGGTGGTCTTTTCGTCGAGAAGTTCCCACTCGCCCTGCGGGGTGAGTTTGGAAAGACTTATGAGCACTTCGGGGGCGGGCTGTCCGGTGTGGATGTCGAGGATGTGGCTCGAGAGCTGGTAGGTCTTTTGCTGCCCTTGCAGGGAAAATACCGCCAGCAAACCCAGCAAGGCGGCGATGGTCCATTTCAATCTCATAACTGGTTCTTTGTTTTGATTTTACACAATGCGAAGATAAACACATTCCCCGAAAAAACAAGCGGTTGGGGATGGGGCTCACCCGGCCCGCACGTAAAAGAGGCCTCCCCTCCCCCCTTTTTTTCCTGCGGACAAAAATTCGGCGGTTTTCCCGGGGGATGCCGCCGGATGTGTCCGAATATTGCTAACTTTATGCCCCGAGAGGGCGCCCCCCCTCCCTTCCCAGGAAAGGGGATTCGCCTGGATGAAAAACGAAAAAATACAGACGTTATGACAACAGATGAAAAGATAAGCGCCCTGCGCCGCGCCATGGCGGCTGCGGGCGTCGATGCGACCATTATTCCCTCCTCCGACCCGCATCAGAGCGAGTATTCCGCGCCGCGCTTTGCGGTGCGCGCCTGGGTGAGCGGGTTTACCGGATCGGCCGGTACGGTAGTGGTTACCCGCGACCACGCCGGATTGTGGACCGACTCCCGGTACTTCCTCCAGGCCGAGGCGCAACTGAACGGCACCGAGGTTCAACTGCACAAACTCCAGGTACAGACCGAGCCCGAATGGGTAGCTTGGGTGGCGGAAAACCTGCCGGCCGGTTCGGTGGTCGGAGTGGACGGCCGGGTATTTTCCCGGGCTTCGGCACGGGGGATGGAAAAACTCCTGGCCGGGAAAGGGATCTCCCTGCGGGTGGATTTCGATCCGGCTCAGGTATGGACCGAGGGTCGGCCGTCGATGCCCGTCTCCCAGGTGTACGTACACGATGTACATACGGCCGGGGTTTCGGCACGGGAAAAGGTGGAGCGTATCCGGAAATTCCTCGGGGAAAAAGGGGCGGATGCGATCCTGATCGACGCTCTGGACGAAGTGGCCTACACGCTGAACATCCGCGGGGGGGACGTGGCTTTCAATCCCGTTACCTACGCTTACCTGGCGGTTACGCCTTCGCAGGCCATCCTGTTTATCGACGGGGAGAAACTCTCTTCGGAGGTGAAAAACTACCTGCAAACCGTCGGCGTGGAGGTGCGCCCGTACCGGCAGGTGGAGGACTGGATACGTTCCTGCGCAGGGAAAACGCTCTGCATCGACCCGACGAAATTTTCGGCCTACCACAGTTCGCTGCTTCCCGAGGGATCGAAAGTGATCGAGAGCATCTCGCCGGTGGGGATGATGAAATGCGTGAAGACCCCGAAGGAGATCGCGGGCGAACACCGGGCGATGCTCAAGGATGCGGTGGCCTTGGCCGAGTTTTACCGCCGGGCCGAAGAGGATGCCGAGAAAAACGGTTGGGACGAGGCCGACCTGGCGGAACTGGTGGGCTCGATCCGCGCCAAACAGCCGGGATACATCAGCGAGAGTTTCGGGGCCATCGTCGGTTTCCGGGAGAACGGTGCCATCGTCCATTACAGCCCCAAGAAGGGTTCGGCCAAAAAGATACAAGGCAGCGGGATGCTGCTGATCGACTCCGGCGGACAGTACACCGACGGGACGACCGACATCACCCGTACGCTGTACATCGGGGAGCCTACTCCGGAGGAAAAACGCGCTTATACGGCTGTGCTGAAGGCACACATCGCCATCGAACGGCTGGTGTTCCCCGCCGGGTACTCCGGTCCGCAGCTCGACGCGGTGGCGCGCTCGCAGATGTGGGCCCTGGGCTACAACTACGGCCATGGGACGGGACACGGCGTGGGGGCGGCGATGAACGTCCACGAGGGGCCGATCAGCTTCGGCAACCGGGGCATTACTTCCGGGGTTCCTTTCGAGCCGGGGATGGTCATCTCGGACGAACCGGGGTACTACAAGACGGGAGGTTTCGGTATCCGGATCGAGAACTGCGTAACGGTGCGCGAGGCTTTCGAGAACGAGAACGGCCGCTTCCTGGGCTTTGAACCGCTCACCCTGGCTCCGATCGAGACCAAACTGGTGGAGGTATCCCTGTTGAGCGATCAGGAACTGGAATGGCTCAACGGGTATCACGCACATGTACTGGAGAAGGTATTGCCGCTGCTCGAAGGAGAGGATGCCCGCTGGCTGGCGGAGAAATGCCGCCCGCTGACGCGGTAAGTCGTTTTCTTTACCCGCTTGCGCGTCGCGCCCACTTCCTGTGGGCGCGACGCGTTTTTTATCTTGAGATACGAGGAACGTCCGGACATCTTTTGGGAATTTCTCCTCCGGTTTTTTATCTTTATCCCTGTATTCGTTTCCGGGAACTCCGGAGAAGAATGTTTTTGGGAAAATCGATCATTTCGATCGTTTTTCATGCTTAAAAAAACACCATAAAGCCATGAGCCTGAAAAAAAGAATCATGATCCTCGCGGCCACGATCCTGGGTGTGGGGGTATTGCTATGGGTCGGGATACTCTCGATGGGGATAAAGGATACGCCGCAATCCTTGGGCGAGGGATTCGTCATGGGATTCAGCCCGCTGAATTTCGGCACGGGATACAACGGGCGGGGATACGACGAATATGAGCCCCGTTTCTGTCCCGAGGCGTTCCGCTACGACGAGCAGTTCATCCTGCTGTACGGCCGGCTGGCGGCCGAAGACATCGGCGAGGAGGAACTGCACCGGGGAAAGTACAGCGGAGACCGGAAGGTGCTGCGGGAGCGGTTTTCTCCGGTGTTCTACATCGTAACCAAAGCGGACGGTACGGTGCACGGGCCGATGGACTTGAGCGAGTACCTCATCGCGCGCGATTCCCTGGGCGTTCCGAGCGGGCTTCATCTGCAGCCGGATTTGTAAAGTCGAGCGCGACCCCGGGGAGATATTTTTTCCGAAACGGGCTGTCCATTCGGGATAGATGGCGCGGGAATCCTCGGCGCAGAAAGCGGGCAGGCGGC
>DCEW01000091.1 GCA_002314265.1 Flavobacteriales bacterium UBA1820 | reverse complement strand
TGATAGTCTTTCTTGAAGCTCCACCGCAGGAACCATTTGAGGAATCCCATTTGTTTACCGATGGTACTGTTCCTCATATCCTTTTTGTCGCGCAGGAAATTGACATATTCGTTCAGTCCGAATTCATTGAAATATTCAAAGGTTAAATCTTCCTTGAACTCCTTGAGGTGATTTTTAACGGCTGCAAACTTTTCGTATGTGGATTCAGTCCAGTTATTCTGGTTGCCGCATTCTTTTACAAATTCATCGAATACCTCCCAAAAACTTATCTTTACGTCTTCCTGGTCTTCACTTGTATCTTTCATCCGCAGGTTGAATGCGTCCTTTAGCTGTTGGGTAGTGGGCATGGCTTCCTGTACCTCAAATTCCTTGAACACGTTTTGAATTTCGGTATAGTATTTCAGCAGATCGGCATTGATTTCAGATGCACTTTGCTTTAGTTTGTTGGTACACCCGTTCTTCACTCGCTGCTTGTCAGCATCCCACTTGGCTACATCAATGCGGTAACCCGTTGTAAACTCAATGCGCTGACTTGCGTATATGACACGCATACGGATAGGCACGTTCTCCACGATTGGCACACCGTTCTTCTTCCGGCTTTCCAATGCAAAAATGATGTTTCGTTTGATATTCATAATTGGGTGTGTTTGAAATTCTACACCCAAATATACACCCAATATTTGGAATAGCAAAAGATATTCAGAAAGATTTAGATTTACTATGTACTCCAAATAGTGCTTGATTATTAATGATTTGCAATTTTATGATATTTCTTGAATATGTAGGTTCGAGAGCCTCCCTCTCCGCCGATCTTTTTATCTCCGGCCGAGCATTTTGCTCGGCCGGAGATTTTTTTGCAGCGAAGGGAAGCTGTTTGTTAGAAGACCGCGACTGGCATTTCAACAGGTTTGGAAGCGATGGGGCTGTATGGCGCTTGTTGCAATAACCAATTAACAGGTCAAGATACCATATCTTGTGTATAAAGATTATATTTGTTGCAAAACACTTGGTTTATGGGAGCGATCGGGCAAATGTTTTTTTCTGTAGGGCTGTTAATCTGCGCAGCAGGAGTGAATCCCCATGGAAATAGTGGGGGAATTGAAGCTAGTCTTTCCGAAAGTCCGGAGGTGATGTATTCCGCAGAGCAGGAGAGGATAGTCGTTTCGGAGGCCTTTGTCGAGGCGGAATGGAAACGCTATGACCGAAAATTTGCCGCGCCGATGCTCGCCAGCGAACTCGATACTTCGGTGCTTGCCCAGTTCGATCTGGGGGCGGATTATTTTTTTGGTAAAATGGGGGATCGAGATTACAAGCGGGCATTCGAATCGTTTCTCGAGGCGGCCGAACAGGGGCTTGCCGATGCGCAATATGTCCTTGGTTTTTGCTATGAAAACGGTTATGGAGTGGAAAAGGATTCTGTCCAGGCCGTTCGTTGATATCGTCTGGCCGCCGAGCAGGGTGTGCCTCATGCGCAGTACAATTTGGGGTTGTGTTATTATTACGGAAAAGGTGTAGATCAAGATCGCTCTCAAGCGGTTCGGTGGTTTTTCTTGGCGGCCAATCAGGATTATGTCCGGGCGCAGTTTGCTTTGGGCTATTGTTATGAATCCGGAGAAGGTGTGCCTCAGGATTACGCCCAGGCATTCGAATGGTTTTTCAAGGCCGCTGAGCAGGGCGATGCCCACGCCCAATGTTACTTGGGTTATTTCTATGCAAACGGTTGGGGGGTGGACCAGGATTTCACCCAGGCGTTCGAATGGTTTTCCAAGGCCGCTGAGCAGGGCGATGCCCACGCCCAATGTTACTTGGGTTATTTCTATGCAAACGGTTGGGGGGTGGACCAGGATTTCACCCGGGCGTTCGAGTGGTTTTCCAAAGCGGCCGAGCAGGGCGATGCCGAAGCGCACCACAGGGTAGGCACTTGTTATTCCAACGGAGATGGTGTGCCTCAGGATTATGCCGAAGCGGTAAAATGGTATCGCCAGGCGGCTGAGCAGGGTATTCCGGCAGCACAGTACAATCTCAGTACATGTTATTACGAAGGTTTGGGGGTGCCTCAGGATGATGCGGAAGCGGTAAAGTGGTTGCGCCAGGCGGCCGAGCAGGGGCTTGCCGAGGCGCAATGCAATCTCGGCCTATGTTATTACAACGGTTTGGGGGTGCCTCAGGATGATGTGGAGGCTGCAAAGTGGTATCGCCAGGCGGCCGAACAGGGGCTTGCCTAGGCACAAAACAAGCTCGCTTTGAGTTATTACAACGGTTGGGGTGTCGAGCAGGATTATGCAGAGGCGGTGAAATGGTTTCGCAAGGCAGCCGATCAAGAGGTTGTCGATGCACAGCACAATCTCGGTGTATGTTACGAAAGAGGCAAAGGGGTTCCCCAAAATTACGCAGAGGCGCTGAAATGGTTTCGCAAGGCAGCCCAGAAGGGTCTTCCCGATGCGCAGTATAACGTAGGTTGGTTCTATTACAATGGCTTTGGCGTGGATCAGGATAATGCGGAGGCGGTGAAATGGTTTCGCAAAGCCTCTGAAGGGGGAAATGTCGATGCGCAATACAGTATGGGGTGGTTCTATTATTATGGGCAAGGAGTGCCTCAGGATTATGATGAAGCGATAGAATGGTTTCGTAAGGCGTCCAAGGGAGATCATGCCGAAGCCCAATACATGCTCGGAGAATGTTACTATTATGGGCGGGGTGTTCCCCAAAACTATCAAGGAGAGTTGAGGTGGTATCTTCAGGCGGCTGGGCAGGGACATTCCAAAGCACAAAACATGCTCAGCAACTATTATTCTTCCAGTCAAGGAATCTCCCAGGACTATATGGAGGTTCTCAAATGGTATCGTCTATCGGTTGAACAGGGAAGTGCCGAGGCACAGTACTATCTCGGTGTATACTACTATGTCGGTCAAGGAGTACCTCAGGATTATACCGAAGCGGCGAAGTGGTTTCGTAAGGCGGCCGAGCAGGGTCTTGCCGAGGCGCAATATACACTTGGTTTATGCTATTATAATGGTCATGGCGTCTCCCAAAACTATGCGGAGGCGGAAAAGTGGCTTTGTAAAGCCGCCGAACAGGGGAATGTTGAGGCGCAGTGCACTCTCGGGGCATGTTACTATATTGGTCAAGTCGTGCCTCAGAACTATGCGGAAGCAGTAAAGTGGCTTAGCAAGGGAGCCGAACAGGGGAATGCCGAGGCGCAGTGTATACTCGGTGTATGCTATTATGCTGGGCGAGGTGTACTTCAGGATTACGACGAGGCGGTAAAGTGGTTTCGCCTCTCGGCCGAGCAGGGGGATTCCTTGGCGAAGGAGGCTTTGAAGGAATTGGGAGAGAGCTATTGAGTTTTGTAAAAAAGAGAGAGCCATGAAAGGCGTTTATCTACACATCAATTCCCGGGATGAGTTTTTGCGGATCAATATCGCAAAAATCGTCTGTTTCGAGGCGGATGGCAACTATACCCACATCGTTTTGGCCAACCAGTTGCGTGGGGTGGTGGGCATGAACCTTGGGCAGATGTGGCAGTTTCTCGTGCGGAGCGACGGCGAACAGTTTGCGTATCAGCTGTCGGTGTCGAAAAACGCACTCAAAAGGCTGAAAGATGCCTATGTGTCTTTCTCTGAAAGCGACAAGGAGGGGCAATTCGGCGGGGTATAGCTCTCTGCGCGGGATACTTTGAAGGAATAGGGAGGAAATTTATGGATTCCTCTCTCTAAAAAAGAGAGGGAGGGGGCGTTCGGTAGTTGTCAAGGCTGTCCCGAAGTTATTTCCGGAAGCGGATTTCCCCGCTGCCGGAAAGCCAAGGGCGAGAAACCGGTCTTTTTCTTGAAGAACTTGCCGAAAGCCGACTGGTCGGAAAATCCGTAACGGTCGGCGATCTCTTTTACATCCGTGTCCGTGCTTTCCAGCCATTTTTTGGCATCGGCACAGATGAGTTCGGACAGCAGGAAATGAGCCGTATGCCCTGTTGTTTTCTTGACGATGCGCGAGAGGTAAGTGGTGGATACGTGAAGCCGATCCGCATAGAAGGCGAGATCGCGGTGCGATCTGTAATGTTCGATCGAGAGTTTCTTGAAGAGGCGGAATATTTCATTCGACCGTTTGAGGTAGGTAGCGGGCAGGTCGTTGTGGCGGGCGACGATATCGGAGAGTTGCAGCAGGAAAAGACTGCACAGGTGGCGGACGATCCCTGGGCGGTATGCGCCGGAGAAGTCCTCGTAGCGGTCAAACAGCGGAAATGTTCGCCGGAGGGATTCGTCGTCCTGTCGGGCGAGGCGGATGGGGGCGAAATCGTGCGCGCGGAGGTACTTGGTGTACTGGTTGTAAAATGTCCCGCCGTCGGTCAGCCGGTCGAAGTAGTCGGGGAAGATGTAGAGACCCCAGAGCCGGAAATGTGTAGACGTCTCTTCGAGACGTCCTGTCATACCGGGTGTAAGGAGGATGAGGTCTTTTGCGCGCAGGGGATGTTTTCCGTGGGTGTCGGTGAACAGGGCGGCTCCGCGGGTGATCAGCAGGAAGAAGAATCCCCTTTCCAGGACAAGGCGGGGGAAGCCTTTCAGTTGTGATTCCTGAAAGCAGGTGTAGGTATCCCGTTCCTGTCCGTTCGGTCGGGCGAGGGCTTCGCGCAAGGATATTTCCATTTTCGGTCGTGTATTTGGCGCAAAAATAAGGGTTGTTTCGTTTCGGACCAATAGCGGTTGCTTTTGTACGAGCAAACTACGGGTGAATATTCCGACCTTCGGGCTTTCTTATCAAGAGAGGGTACCGATATGAATATTTATCTTTTCAGACGCTTGCTCCTGTTTGTTCTTTCGTTGTTTATCAATGCGGTGGGTATTGCCTTTATCACGAAAGGATCGTTGGGGACTTCCCCGATAACCAGTGTGAATTATGTGTTGAGCATGTTTACGTCCTTGACGATGGGACAGTGGACGATCATTGTGAACATTTTGTTCGTTTTCCTGGAATTGCCCCTGATGCGGCGCAAGGATTTGAAGGAGGATTTGCGGATCTTCCTGTTGCAGATCCCCGTTTCGATCTGTTTCGGGCTGTTTATCGACGTGGCCATGAACATGCTCTATTGGCTTGCTCCGACGGATTACCTGAGCAAGATCTGCAATATCCTTATCGGATGTGTCATTCTGGCGGCCGGTATTACCCTGGAAGTGAAGGTCAATGTGGCGATGATGTCCGGAGAATTTTTCGTGCGCGTGATCTCGCGGCGGTTCAAGAAAGATTTCGGGTATGTCAAGTTGGGTTTCGACATTACTTTGGTGGTAATAGCTTGTCTGCTGGCGCTGATCTTCCTTTCCGGCATTCGCGGCGTGCGGGAGGGGACGATCCTGGCAGCACTCACGGTAGGGCCTATCGTTCATTTCCTGACGCCTTACTACCGTTTTCTGGACAAGGGAATAAAAGATGGGAAGTACGCCGAACCGCTGCCCTTGAAAACGGCCAAAAATATCGTCATCACCATTGCCCGCGAGTACGGAAGCGGTGGGCATCTGTTGGGGGAAATGTTGGCGCAAAGGCTGGGAATCAAACTCTATGACAAGGAGTTTATCCGCATGGCTGCGCGCGAAAGCGGGATCGATGAAAACTACATCCTGCAAAACGAACAGTCCATCCCTTCCTTTTGGCTCAAGTGTATCTTTTCTCAAAACAGTGAACAGGCGCTCAAGCACAGTCTTTCGAAAGACGACGTGTTGTTTGTGGAGGAGAGCAAGATCATTCAGGAATTGACTGCCAAGGAGAGTTGCGTGATCGTGGGACGGTGCGCAGACTTCGTGCTGAAGGACTATCCGTACGCCATCCGTGTCTTCTGCTATTCCGATCCGGAAAGTGCCTGCGAACGTTGCGTGCAGGAATACGGCGTTCCCCGGGAAAAGGCGGAGGCCGAGATCAAACGCATCAATCGAAATCGTATCGCCCACTATGAATACTACACCGGGCAGAAGTGGGGAGAGCCGCATCACTACAACCTGATGGTCAATACGGGCAGCATCGGACTGTCTGCCGCTTGTGAACTGATCGAGGATCTGTATCACAATGTGGAAAAGAAAAGCGAAGCGGCTGGCGGCAGCAAGTAAACTTTCGGCAGGTTTTTTAGGAAAGCGCGGAAGGGGGGTGGGCAGTAGTGGCCCCTTTGTGCGGAGGAAGATATTCTTTTGTATTTTTCGTAACCCCGCCGAGGAAAGACCTCGGCGGGGTTTTTATTTAGGACCCCAGGCTCAGCCTTGCGCCGAGGGCGCCCGATGTGTTTGCCGCGTTTCTTTTCAAAGGCCGAAGGCTCCAAGTTTTTTCATGGCCGCAACAAGGGAAGCAGCCTCGAAATACACACAAGAAAAAGAATTAAAGTTAAAAAAAAGTGTCGTGGTGAAGGCCGGTGTGCCGTTCCCGCTGGGGACAATCGGTCTCCGAAAACGGCTCCCGAAGCCTCTGTACGCGGATAAAACGACCGATTATGTCTCCAAGAAAATCCATGGGGCAGAGAAAATATTAAATGAGGTGCAATATATTTATTTGCAAATATTTGCTTTTTGTAAATGGTTTGCATACTTTTGTCGAAATAATCGGTCGTTTAAACCAAAAGATTATAGCTTTTTTCGTTAATAATTGACTTGACATACCTTCTCAAAGCACCCCACCGACAAACCCAGTGCTTTTATGAGACCGATGAACAAAATAGGGCTGTGCTTGTTCTGCTGTTTGAGCGGAAGTTTTCTTTTTGCACATTCACAAGAAGATACTCTCCAGGTATATTTCCGCCGAGGATATGCTGTATTGGAGCCGGAGTTGCGGGGGAACCGGGAAACCCTCGAAGGGTTGGTAGTCCGTCTGGAGGCCTTCAGGGACGACACGGCTGGATGTGTTTCACAGTTATCTTTGAGGGGAAACGCTTCGCCGGATGGGACGGCTGCGGCCAACGTGCGGCTTACCCGAAAGCGGGTGGAAGCGGTGTTAAGTTATCTGCGTCAGTGGGTGGAAATCCCTGACGGATTGGTAGAGGTTCAGGCAAACGGGTTCGACTGGGAGGGCTTGCAGCTCCGGGTGGAGGACGATCCGGAGTGTCCGGCGCGACAGGAGGTGCTCGAAGTCCTTTCCGATACGCCGGAGTGGATGTACGATGCACAAGGACGTATCGTGGACGGGCGGAGAAAACGCTTGATGGATCTCCGGGGGGGAGTCCCGTATGGCTATCTTGCGGAGAAGGTCTTTCCGGATTTGCGCAATGTTTCCATCATTTTGTATGGTCAAGGGGACCAACTCCAGGCACAGAAGGAGGCCCCCGATCCTTCTGACGGGAGATCGCAGGCGACGGTTGTCGGAGGGGTCTCCGATACGCAGACGGTCGCTGAGCCGATGGGAGAGGCGGTACCCGAGCAAACGTCTTCGGGAAAGGATCCGGAGGGTGTCCGCAAGGAAGAAATCGCGGGCGATACGCTTGTCCAGCCACCGTGGCATCGCTTGGCCATCAAGACCAACCTGCTTTACGATGCGATCCTGATGCCTTCCCTGGAAGTGGAATACCGGATCGACGACCGCTGGTCGGTGGCTGTGGAGGGCAGCGTGGCCTGGTGGAAGCGCGATAGACGGCACAAATACTATCAGATCGCGACGATCCTGCCCGAGGGGCGCTATTGGTTCGGGACGAAGAAGCCTTGGCACGGGCATTACGTGGGGGTGTTTGCCGGGGGCAGTTGGTACGACCTGGAGAACGGCGAGAGGGGTACAAGGGCGAATTTTTCACCACGGGGGTCAGCTACGGCTACATGTTCCCCATCGGGCGCTCGCTTTCGATCGAAGCGGGGCTCGGGGTGGGCTTCCTTTACACGACTTACGAAGAGTATTTGCCCATCGACGGGCATTACGTCTATCAGCAGACCAGCCGGACGAACTGGTTCGGCCCGGTGAAGGTCAAGCTGGCGTTGGTATGGAGACTGTGGGACGGCAAGAAAGGAGGTCGGCGATGAAATACAAGGGTATTTTCTTGGCCGTGTTGTTGGGCGGCCTGACGGGATTGGCCGGTTGTCGCAAGGATCTTTGCTACGACCACGACAAGCATGCCCTGACGGCAAATGTCCTGTTGCAACCCGAGTGGGAGAAGGAATGGGAACGCGACTACGGAAAGGGTTGGTCGGACAACTGGCCGCAGGAATACGGCATGGAGTACGACGAACTCCGCCCGGAGGCGGCTACCGGGATTGCTTCTTTTGTCTACCACCAGGACGGTTCGCGTTCCGAACGCCATCATCCGGCTCATGGAGGGGAATTGCCGATGACGGCCGGAGAAAAGTCGCTCCTTTTGCACAACGACGATACGCGCTACATCGTTTTTGACGGTCTGGAAAATTCGGCCCAGGCGACGGCCTCGACCCGCACCCGTACCCGTTCGACTTACAGCGAACTCCATGCGGACGAAAAGACGGTCAATGCCCCCGACATGCTTTACGGTGCGTGGATAGACAGCTATACGGCTGTCCCGACCCAAGATCCGACGCCTCTTGCGGTAACGATGCGGCCTTTGACCTATACGTATTTGATCCGCTACGAGTTTGCCCAAGGGCTTGAGCACGTAACCTTGGCCCGGGGGGCGCTCTCGGGGATGGCGCAGTCGGTGTATTTGCAGAACGGCAGTACGGGTTCGCAGGTAGCGACGGTGCTTTTCGAGTGCGAGTTGAAGGAATACGGCGTGGAAGTGCAGCTCTCTTCGTTCGGAGTGCCGGATACCCCCGGAGATCATTACACCCGGCAGGGAGGGGCGCGGCAGAACCTCAACCTGGAGGTGATGCTCAAAAACGGGAAACTCAAGACCTTCGACTTCGATGTAACCGACCAGTTGGCTTCCCAGCCGCGCGGCGGGGTGATCACGGTCGGCGGACTTACCGTGACCGACGACGAGGCGGGGGGCGATGCGGGATTCCAGGTCGAGGTGGACGACTGGGGGCCGTATGAGGACATCGTATTGCCGTTGGACGGGAAAGAAATGGAAAGACAATAAAACATTAACTAAAAACACAAAAACAAAGATGAAGAGAAATTTATGGGCTTTCATGGCCATGACGGTTGCACTGGCCGGTTGCACCAAGACGGAAATGGTCGATGGGTCGGGAAATACTCCGATCGGTTTTGCCAATGCGTATATCGGACATCCGGTCGATTCGAGAGCGGTCTCGCTCATCGAGAAGGCAAACATCAGCGAGTTTATCGTCTATGGGGGATACAATGATATGACCCATGTGTTCAACGGGGTTTCCGTTACGGGAACGCCCGAAACGGACGACTGGACTTACGGCACGACCCGTTATTGGGTCCCCGGGCAGACTTATAAGTTTGCTGCGTACGCTCCTGCGGCGGCAGGCAGCAACGGGACGGTGGCGACCGATTTTGCCAACGGTGCGCTGAATTTTACGGGCTATACTTCCGATCCGACCCATCAGAGCGATCTGATCTACGCGACGGCTGGACAAACGACCGATAACCCCATGACGATGGCTCCGGGCAAGATCCAGTTTAACTTCTCCCACCTGCTCTCGATGATCAAGTTCACCTTCAACAGTGGTTTCGGCAACGATATTACCGTTACGGTGGAAAATCTCAAGGTTTCCGGAATGGTTTCCCAGGGCGATTACTCCGGCAGTACGGCTGCGTGGACCCCTGGTGCGACTCTCGTGGAGCCTTCGGCGCCTTTCAGCGAATTGGCCAGTCAGCAGGCGGTCAATACTGCCGACGGAAATACGAGCGCGGCGAGCGTCGATTTTGCGGTGATCCCTCAGACGATCGTGGGCGCGTCCGGATCGGGGACGCAGGTGGTGGTTTCTTTCGATGTAAAAGTACAGGACAGCTCCGACAATTATGTCGTGGGCAGCGCCGAGGCCGGAGTAACCGTTACCTCGACCTTGCCTGGCTATACATGGACGGCCGGCAACCGCTACAACTATTCCGTAACGATCAAGGGAGAAAACGTGGGGTTGTATCCCATCGAATTCGGTACACCGGACGTAACTCCCATTACGGATGCCGATTTTGACGGCAACGACGAAGTTACCCTTCCCTGACGACGGTCTTTTTTCCGCCCGGAAGGGCGGTGAAGGGTGCGATGGCAGGAAAGCGGTGTGAATAGGTTTTTCCGGCGGCCTGGTGGTCGCCGGAAAAACCCTCGCTCGGGCAAGGTACAACGACAAAAACGACAGTATGCGATGAAGACGGGAAAAATTTTCCGGGCGCTGGCCACAGGTATGGTCATCGTTTGTCTGGCGGCGGGTTGTGCAAAGAGCGGCGCGGAATCTTCGGACCGGAAAGCGATCCTTTTTTCGGTTCCGGCGACGCGTTCGGCAGTGACCTCGCTGGGCGAGGGGGATGCTTTTGCCGTTTGGGCGCGCCAGAGCAGCGCAGGAGCGGCACAGATGATCCTCAGGCAGGAAACGGTGCGCTGTGCGGCAGGGGTATGGAGTTACGACAACCTGCGCTATTGGCAACAAGGAGCGACCTATGATTTTTACGCCCTCTATCCCCACGATGTCCCTCAGGCTGTCCTGGCCGATACCGATGCCGGGCAGACGCCCCGGATGACGGTAACGGATTTCGATACCCGCCGTGCCGAGGACCTGATGGTGGCCGAAAAAGTGGCGTTGGCCTATGCAGGCAGCCCTTCGCCGGTGGTCTTTACTTTCCGGCATCTGCTCTCCAAGGTGGAGATCGTCGGGCGGATCGATCCGGCGCTCGAGGCGGCGGGTGTGTCCTGCCGGATCGTTTCGGCTTCTCTTTACGGTTTGCCGGCCACGGGCAGCGGTACGGTGGCTCCCGGGGGATACGGCACCTGGAGTCTGGGCGGGGCGACGACGGCCTCCGAACCGTTCGCTTCGGCGGGGGATGTGGCGCTCGTTACGGCGGGACAGTCCGTGTTCGGAGAGTTGCTGCCTTTTCCGCAGCAAGTCCGTGGAGACATCGTGCTGGAGATCGTTTACGAGTGTACCGAGGCTGGGGGGGAACCCAGGAGTTTTTCCAAAACCATCGCCTTGGCCGATGCCGGGGTGAACCAGTGGGAACCGTCGATGAGTTATCGCTATACTTTCGTAGCCGGCGGCGACTACATCCTGTTCGGGAAACCAGAAGTCTCGCCTTGGCGGTCGGCCTCGGGCGGGATCGTGACGGTCGAGTAAAATCCCTTTAAGTTCGAGTGTATGATGAAAATCCGAGTTTTATACCTGTTTGCCGTGGTTTGCACTGCGCTGGCGGCTTGCCGGAAGGGGGAAGGAGATCGACAACAGGCCGTTCTCTCGGACGACCCGATCCGCTTCGGGACACCTTCGATAAAAGTATCGAGGAGTGAGCTCAATGTCCGTGCGGCCGGCCCGGTAAACGAGTTTCCGTCCGGAAGAGATTTCGGAGTCTTGGGGTATTGTTTGGCCAATTACGACGGCTCTACGGAGCTCAATCCGACTACGGGACCCACGCCCTGGGCTTCGAAAGCAGTACTCTGCTCTCCGCACGTGTTTTACAAGCAGCAGGTGAAATACAACGGAACGGCGTGCTACTACACCGGCACCCAGCAGCGTTGGTACGAGGCTTCGGACTACCTCTACACATTTTTGGCGTATTCCCCTTACGGGGATGCCTATTACACGGTCGAACCGGCTACTCAGACGGGCATCGGGCTTCCTTCGCTGACTTTTTCGATGCCTTTCTCGGGGGGAGATATCTCCACGCTTCGGCCGATCGACCAGATCCCCGATGCCATGGCGGCGGCAGCGGTGGATGTAAGCCGGCAGGACGGGAAAGTCGATCTTTCTTTCGAGCATCTGTTGGCCGGGTTCAATTTCAAGGTGAACAACTACAATCTGACCAATGACTTGACGATACATGGTTTGCGTCTTGTCGGCAATTTTTACCGCTCTCTCAAGATCCGGATGAACCAAGGGCTGGAGTTTCCCTCCGAGATGTTTGCCGGCACGTTCACTTTCCTCGATGGAGGCGACGATGCGGACGATGTGACGGTGGAGCACGACAAGATGGCCGAGCGGGTAGGCGGAGAAACCCTGATGCTGGTGTCCAATTTGGGTGCCTCGCCCGATTATCTGGGTACAGGGATCGAAATACAGATCGATTATTCTTTCATGGGGGTTCGCACCACGGGCAAGGCATTTGCCCTGCCCGGTGGGTATTTGCCGCAGGGAGGGACGATCTATACCATCGAAATGAACTTTATCGGAGACGCTTTCGTGCTCAATTTCGTGGTGGACAACAACCAGATGTGGGAAGAGGGCGGAGACAGCAACATCAAATTCGAATGACCAGGGAATGAAGAGAAAACGTGTTTGCCAAAGTTTGTGGGCGGCCGCCCTTGTTGTGCTGTCGGCCGGCTGCGTGAAGGAGCCGTATCCGGGAGGCGGTACGGGGGGTTCTTCCGGGTTTACCCTTACGGCGGTGGCCGAGAGCATGTCGCCCGAGGGGGTGATAACCCGCGCTTCGGATCCCAAGACAGCGGCGGAATGTGAAATCCGTACGCTCCACGTCTTTTTGTTCGGGCCGGATGGAAACTATCTGGGCACCAGGGAGGGACATCGTATTTTCCAGGGGTACCAGCAGATCGGTTCGCCGACTTTGCACATCGATGCGGGCGGTTTTTCCGATCCGGCGGCGGCAGCCAGCGCTACGGTGTATGTGGTGGCCAATGTCGAACCGGGGACTTTCGGGGCAATATCGGCCGAGGGTTATCCGGAAAAGATCCGGAACAAGGCGGATTTCGATGCTTTTTATTATCAGCCTACGCGGCGTGAAGACTTGTCGGAGCTCCCCGAAGCGGGGATGCCGATGTTCGGTATGGATACGCTCGATCTGACACAGGCCGACGGTTCGGTGGTAGTCGAGCTGAAGGCGCTGATGGCGCGGGTAGATTTTTCGTTTCGTGTCGAGGCTCCCGGGGGTACGATCGGGGGACTCCCTTCGCTGGTTCTGACCGAGTGCGAAGTCAGGAATGTCCCGACAAGGGTGCCGTTTGTGCCTTTGGCGGAAGATGCGGAGAGCAACCTCGATGCCGATGGCGATGGACAGGCCGATGCGACGACTTCCAGGGTGGTGCACATAGACCCTTCTACCGGTCCTTTGCGCAACCAGCAGGGCGAAGCGGAGTTCTCGTTTTATGTGTATGAAAACCAAAGACACCCCGGATATGCGGAATATCCCGGCGAGTATCCGTATCCTGCGGGGCTCGATCCGGACCATTACCAGCGGTACAAACCGCTGTTGGCCGTCGGTACGGACAACGATACGATTCCGGCTACGTATGCCGTATTCAAGGGCATGTTTACCGATGAGGATGACATCGACTATCAGGCTACGTGTACCATTTTCCTGGGGGGAGATCCTGTATCCGATTTCAATCTTCGGCGAAATCATCAGTACCGCAACCATGTTACGGTATCCGGTATTACGGCAACCGGGAATACCCCGTCGGATGTGGTAACTTTCGATGCGCGGATCGACGTGGAGCATACCAGTCCGTATTATGTCTCCATCCTCCGGCACAAGGATCTGGATGCGCATTTCAACATTGTGCCGCTGGATGTCTATCTGTTCGACGAGGCTGCCGGCGGAGAGATAGACGTGCGGATCGACCAGCCGCAGACCAATACCTGGTTTCGCATAGAGCGTGTGTCGGCCGAAGTGATGCGCAGCGGGCAGGCGGAGGATTACCAGATCAGTCATCCGGGGCAGGCCTTTGTTGCCGGGACAGGCAAACGGCAGTTCTTTACGCGGGATCTGGTAACCGATCCGGCCCAGTTGGCCAACAGCACCTCGGCTACCCTGGCAAACCGGGATCGTATCTATATCTACATCGATGAAAACATCAGCGTCGATAGCCGCCAGGGCGATCTGATCGTCGAATACAAGGAAAACGGCACGGTGAAGGATACCCGCACCATCACCCTCATTCAGCAGGGGCTGTTTCCCGTGCGGGTAGAGGACGGAGGCGTGTATCAATACACGATCTATGTCGAGGCGTACGAGGAATACCGGGACTATTACGATCCGCTCTCCGAATGGACCACCGACCAGGTGTACGAAGGTCTTCCCTGGGGGCCGGCCAATATGGGCGAGATCAATACCGGTCTGGCGATCGGATACCTTCCGCGTTCGAGTGCGGTGGAGAATTATTTCGAGGGAAAAAAGGGGACGATCGCCATCCTGATGGCTACCGGGGTGTTCAATAAAAACTGGACAGGGTTGTATCCCAGCGGTCCTGCCCGGGCGATGATCCTGGATCAGGTGCCGCAGACGGCGGCTGAGTATTGCTACCGGAAAAACAAGACGGATGCCGATGGTATGATCTCCGAGGAGAATACCGAATGGTATCTGCCGGCTATCCGCGAGTTGGAAAATACGCTTACCACGTATTATCCGGTGTACAAGGAATTTCAGGAAAATTTTTACTGGTCTTCGGCCGCAGCCGCGCGCGAAGGCGGGTGGGGAACGAACGAGGCTTCGGAATACGCCCGTGCGACGATGGCTTACGTGAATGGATCGGGAAGCATCGTCCACAAGCCCAGCGGAGCCGACCAGTATTACGATCCGGGTCAGGGAGCTGCCAGTGCGTATGGAAAAGCGCTGAGGACACAGCCGTTGCGTATCCGGGCGGTGTATCGTCCGTCCGATGGCGGACTTATCGCGGGGGATGTCTATCCGTAAGAGACGCTCCCATGCTGGAAAGGAAAAGCAAAAAAACGCTCCCGTTCAAAACATTGAACGGGGGCGTTTTTTTTTGCAGCATCAGAATCCGAAGCCGTCGAGCTCGACTTCATGCGTGCCGGTATCTTCGAACGGGAGAGCTTCCTGGTGTACCGCTTCGCCTTCGACGTAGATGGCTTTGTGCGGGGTGGCCGGGCAAACGTATTCGCAGCCGCCGCACCCTACGCAGATCTGCGGGTTGGTGTGGGGAATGGTCAGTCCGTCGCGGTAGGGGATCATGCTCACCGCCTGTGTGGGACAGTGTTCGGAGCAAGCTCCACAACTGGTGCCGTCGGTATGGACGATGCAGAAATCCTCGACGAAGACCACCCGCCCTACCTGGGTGCAGTGTTTTTCTTCGACGCTCAAGGGGAGGATCGCTCCGTTGGGGCACACGTCCGAGCAGACGGTGCAGTCGTAGTTGCAGAAGCCCTTGTCGAAGTACATCATCGGTTGCATCATCCCGGAGAGGCCGTATTCGAGCAGCGCTGGTTTGAGCACTCTCGAAGGACATTTGCTGATGCACAGGTGGCAAGCGGTGCAGTGTTGCCCCAGATGCTCGTGTCCCAGGGAGCCGGGCGGGCTGATGGGCACCTGCCGGGTATGTCCGCTCCCGTCGCGCAGACGGAGGCGTTCCTGTTGGCCGTGTCCTTGTGCCATCAGGGCAGGGACGGTGAGCGTAGTCGCCAGCGTGGTGGCCAGAAATTCCCGGCGGGAGGGATCTTTCGGGGCAGCTTTCGCGGGGGCAGCCTCAGATGGAAGTACCGACGCTTTCTTGGGAGCCGAGAAAGAGAGCGCATCCTGCCGGCAGGCATCCAGGCAGTCGAAGCAGTCCACGCAGCGGCTGTAGTCGATGCGCTGGTTCCGGCTGTCGATGCACGAGGCTTTGCACCGGGTGGCGCACACCCCGCAGTGGGTGCATTTCGCAGGGTCGATCCGGATTTTCCACCAGGAAAAACGACTGATCAGCCCTAAAAACGTCCCTACCGGGCAAATGGTATTGCAGTACGTGCGGCCGTGCTTCCAGGCCAGGTACCCTACCCCGAGCAAGGTGAGCAGGGCGATGGACAGGGCAAAGGCGCTGCGCACGTAGATGTCCATCCGGTAAAACGTGTAGTTGCCCATTGCGGTGAAGAGCGCCTCGAGCAGGTTGTTGCCCGCCAGATAGACCGGAGCGAATACGTTGGCGGCGATACGGCCGTAGGCGGCGTACGGGTCGAGCAGGCTGGCCAGCAGGGTAAATCCGGATACCAGTGCGACGACCGTAGCTGCCAGCAGGGTGTAGCGCAGGATGTTGCGGGCCGGGGAGTACTGGTAGCGTTTCTTTTTCTTCGGCTTTTTTCCCAGGCCTCGGCTTATGCGGGCAATGACGTCCTGGAAGATCCCCATGGGACAGATGACCGAGCAGTATAGGCGTCCCAGCAGCAGGGTGAGCGCCACCAGAGCTACCAGAACAGCGGTCGAGAGGGAGAGAACGGCCGGAACGAATTGGATGTGTTCCAGGACGCTGAACCCTTCGGGCAGCAGGCCTGCGAAGTCGATGAAGTAAAACGTGACGAGCGAGAGCATCACGACCGCTACGGCGATACGGAGTTCGCGGAGCATGGGGAAGGCGTCAGATTTTGATGCGTTTTACATTCAGGCTTTCGAGGTCCATCGTTCCCACCCCGAGTGCCTGGGCGGCTGCGATGTGTCCGACCGATTCGAGGGGCATTTCGCGGATCTGGTTGAAGAATTTGGCGGCGGCGGTGTCCACTGCTACGATGTCCTGGGAGAGGAAAAGCGCTTTGGCCAGCACGACGTCCGAGGCGCTGCGGCCGCGCGGGCCGTTGGTTTTCATCACCCGGTATGCGTCCACGATGTTCAGGGCGGGTTTTTTGTCCAGGGTGCAGACATCGGCGATGCACTGTTGGAGGTTGTGCGCATGGAAGTATTCCCGGTCCCAGACGATGCCCATGTAGTTCTTCATCGAGATGGTCAGGTTGGCTCCTCCGTGGTTTTTCAGGATGGGGCAGTTGAACCACACGTCGGCATCGAGCAGCGCGGTGTGGATTTTGACCTTCTTGAGGTTTTTCCCATGGGGGAGGGAGACTTCGCGGTAGTACGATTCGGTGTGGGCGGGGACCACCTTGGCTCCGGCGGCTTTGGCGGCTTCTTCAATGCCGCTGCTCTGGTAGCACTTGCGCCAGTCGTCGCAGGTATGGTCGAAGACCGTTACTTCCGAAGCACCGGCGGCGAAGCACTGGCGGATGAGTTCGGTGATCAGTTTCGGGTTGGTATTTCCGGCCAGCTCCGGGGTCTTGTCCCAGCCGATGTTGGGTTTTACCAGCACCTTTTGGCCTTTCTTTACGAAGCGTCCGATGCCGCCGACCTCCGTCAGGGCGCGGCGGAGCATTTCGTCGGGTTCTCCGCCCATGACGGCGATCAGGTCGGCCGGCGTGCCGTTCGAGGAGGATTTTACCGGCTGAGCCAGGACGTCCATCGCTCCGTGCGGGCGCAGGGTCATGGCTGCACCGGTAACGGCTACGGCTTTGAGGAAATCTCGTCTGTCCATCGTGTCGTTTTTTTTAAGGGAGAGACATCAGATCTTTTGCAGGGCTTTCAGTACGGCATATCCTCCCAGGATCTGTACGGCGATACCGGGCAGGCCGATGCGCAGGTCTTGCAGGGCGGCGGCGAGGCTGCCGGTCAGCCCCCATTCGGCCAGCGAACCGACGATCTGGTATGCGGCTACGGCTGCCAGGATGGCCCAAAGCGAGATTTTACCGGCTTTTTTGGCGGCGTAGGCAGCGGCCAGAGCCAGCAGAACGGACTTGATGAGGATGGCGGGGAGCATTCCGGCAGGGGGCATGCCGAAAAGCAGATGGTTGGCCAGCGGCGAGGCGAGGGCCGTGAGAAGTCCTACGGCCAAGCCGTATTTGTAGGCGGCGATCAGGGTGAAGAAATAGATCGGCAGCCAGATGAGTCCTCCTCCGGGGATCAGGTGTACCAGTTGGGGCAGGGCGATGTTGCCGGCGGCAAACAGAGCGGCGAAGGCATAGGTGCGTCCTTGGGTGAAGGAGAGGGATTGGAGTTTTGCGACAGTTTCCATGTTTTTTTGGCAGTTTGTTTTGTATTCGGTTTGACCTTCCCGGCGGGAAGGCAGGACAAAATAAGTGATTTGCAGGAAAATGGATACTACCCGATTTACGGTTTTTTTCGAATCTTCGCCGCCAGGCCTCCCGCGATGCAGCGGGGAACGTTTGGCACAGCGGGCAGGGGCGGCCTTGCGGCCGCCGCGCCGCGCTCGCGCTGCGCGTGCCTGGGGGTAAGTTCAGACGGTGATGAGTTCGTACTGCGTGGTGCCGATGCCGATCTTTTCGGCATGTTCGAGTGCCGCCTCCCACTTGGTGTCGGGGTGGAGCAGGTGGAACTTGTCGGTCCCTTCGAGGTGTTCGTGCAGGTGTTCGTTGTGCAGGCGGTTGTCGGTAGAGAGCACCGGCGCGGCGATGACCAGGTCGGCGCAAGCCTTGTCGAGAGCCACCGGGTCGAACGAAGCGAGCATGCCCAGGTCGGGGACGATGGCGGCATCGTTGTGGTTCCAGCAGTCGCATTCGGGCGATACGTTCATGATGAAGCTCACGTGGAAATGCGGCTTGTCCTTCAGCACGGCCGCGGTGTATTCGGCGATCTTGTAATTCAGACGTTCGGCCGTGTCGCCGGGACCCATCACGGCGCCTTCGTATTGACACAGAGCGATGCACTGCCCGCAGCCTACGCATTTGGAGTAGTCGATCACCGCTTTGCGTTCGGCGTCGAGGTGGATGGCATCGTGTGCGCAGTGTTTTACGCAGATCAGACAACCTTTGCAGTGTTCCCGGTCGATCACCGGCTGGGAGGCGCAGTGCAATTCCAGTTTTCCGCCTACGCTGGCACAGCCCATGCCCAGGTTTTTGATCGCTCCGCCAAAACCGGCCTGTTCGTGCCCCTTGAAGTGGGTCATGGAGATGATGATGTCGGCATCGGCAATCGCCGCACCGATCTTGGGCGCCTTGCAGTACTCCCCGTCGATGGGGATCTCGCGGTAGTCGGTGCCTTTGAGTCCGTCGGCGATGATGACGTTGCACCGCGCCGAGATGGGGTTGAAGCCGTTTTCCATGGCGCTTTGCAGGTGATCGACCGCATTGGAACGACGCCCCGAATACAGGGTGTTGCAATCCGTGAGGAAGGGTTTGGCTCCCAGCGAACGCAGGATATCGGCCATGCGTGCGGCAAAATTGGGACGGATGTATGCTACGTTGCCCGGTTCGCCGAAGTGGATCTTGATGGCGGCAAAGCGTTTGTCGAAATCGATGGTGTCGATCCCCGCCCGGCGTACCAGGCGTTCCATCTTGTCCAGCAGGTTGCTGTGCGGATTGGTGCGCAGCGAGGTGAAAAATACTTTGGAAGCAGTCATGGATAGTGATGATGTTGTTGTGGGATAAAAGTACGGATATTTTTGGTAAAAATACTGCATGTCGAAAAGCGTTTTTGGGCAGGATGCGGCTCGGCAAACC
>DCEW01000035.1 GCA_002314265.1 Flavobacteriales bacterium UBA1820 | reverse complement strand
AGGCCGCGCCCCTGCTCGCTTGGGGAGGTCTGCGCTGTATTTCGCAAAGGGGAGACGGCGGGAAGTACTTTTTGTCGGACAGTCAGGCAGGTAGCCTGCGGAAAGTCCGGGGCGCAGAAGTGTGCCGGGCACACCGTCGGGGGAATTTTCCCAAGATAAATTTTCGCAATATTAATACTTTCAGTAAATTTGCCGCGCCGGTGTACAGACCGGAAAAAAACGAGTAATAACCAATTTTGCTGAATAAACAATGAGTTTGAAAATCGTAGTACTGGCCAAGCAGGTCCCGGATACCCGGAATGTGGGCAAGGATGCCATGAAGGCCGACGGCACCATCAACCGTGCCGCCCTGCCGGCTATTTTCAACCCCGAAGACCTCAATGCGCTCGAACAGGCGCTCCGCATCAAGGACGCGCACCCCGGATCGACGGTTACCCTGCTGACCATGGGTCCGGCCCGTGCCGCCGACATCATCCGCGAAGGACTCTTCCGCGGTGCGGACGGAGGGTATCTGCTGACCGACCGCGCTTTTGCCGGTGCCGATACGCTGGCCACCTCCTACGCATTGGCCACCGCTATCCGCAAGATCAAGGATTTCGACCTGATCGTAGGCGGCCGTCAGGCCATCGACGGGGATACGGCTCAGGTAGGCCCTCAGGTGGCCGAGAAACTGGGCATCCCGCAGGTAACGTATGCCGAGGAAATCCTGAAAGTGGAAGACGGCCGGGCTACCATCAAGCGCCGTATCGACGGGGGAGTGGAGGTCGTGGTTGCCCCGCTGCCGCTGGTGGTAACGGTCAACGGATCGGCTGCACCCTGCCGCCCGCGCAATGCCAGACTCGTTCAGAAATACAAACACGCCAAGACGGTTACCGAGAAACAGCAGGGCACGTTGGATTACACCGACCTGTACGACAAGCGCGACTACCTCAACCTGACGGAATGGAGCGTAGCCGATGTCGAAGGCGACCTGCAACAGTGCGGCTTGGCCGGTTCGCCCACCAAGGTAAAGACGGTGGAAAACATCGTTTTCCAGGCGAAGGAAAGCAAGACCATCACGGCCTCCGACGCCGAGGTGGAAGCTCTGGTCAAGGAACTTCTGGCCAATCACACGATCGGTTAACCCTGCAAAAACAACGAGAAAGACATGAATAACTTATTTGTATATTGTGAGATAGAAGGCGGCACGGTGCGCGAGGTAAGTCTCGAACTGCTCACCAAAGGCCGTTCACTGGCCGACCGTCTGGGTTGCAAACTGGAGGCCATCGTCATCGGGGAACACCTCGACGGCATCGAAAAACAGGTCATGAAGTACGGAGTGGACGTCCTGCACGTGTTCGACGGCAAGGGATTGGCTCCTTACACTTCGCTGCCCCACACCTCGGCTCTGGTCAACCTGTTCAAGGAGGAAAAACCCCAGATCTGCCTAATGGGTGCCACCGTGATAGGCCGTGACCTTGGTCCGCGCGTATCTTCGGCCCTCAAGAGCGGTCTGACGGCCGATTGCACCGCACTGGAGATCGGCGACCACGAGGACAAGAAGGTCGGCAAGTCGTACAAAGACCTTCTTTACCAGATCCGTCCGGCCTTCGGCGGCAACATCGTCGCTACGATCGTCAACCCGGAAAACCGTCCGCAGATGGCTACCGTGCGCGAAGGCGTGATGAAGAAACAGGTGCTCTCCGAGAGTTACCAGGGCGAGATCAAACGCCACGACGTCAAGAAATACATCCCCGATACGGACTTCGTGGTCGAGGTGATCGAACGCCACGTGGAAAAATCGAAGGTCAACATCAAAGGATCGCCCATCATCGTGGCCGGTGGTTACGGAATGGGTTCCAAGGAAAACTTCAAGATGCTCTTCGAATTGGCCGACGTGCTGAAAGCCGAAGTAGGTGCTTCGCGCGCTGCGGTGGATGCCGGTTTTTGCGAACACGACCGTCAGATCGGTCAGACGGGTGTTACGGTACGTCCCAAACTGTACATCGCGTGTGGTATCTCGGGACAGATCCAGCACATTGCCGGCATGCAGGAGAGTTCGATGGTCATCTCCATCAACAGCGATCCTGCTGCGCCCATCAACTCCATCGCCGACTATGTGATCGTCGGTTCGGTCGAAGAGGTGATCCCCAAACTGATCAAGTATTACAAACAAAATTCGAAGTAAGAAAATGGCAAATTTTTATACCGATACCCCGGAACTGAAATTCCAGCTCTCGCACCCTCTGATGAAGCGGGTGGTCGAGCTCAAAGAACGCGGATTCGCCGACAAGGATGCTTACGATTATGCCCCGGTGGATCATGAAGACGCCATCGACAGCTACGACAAAGTGCTGGAGATCGTCGGCGAGATCTGCGCCGAGGTCGTAGCACCCAACGCCGAAGGGGTCGATCACGAAGGCCCGAAGGTAGTGGACGGACACGTGGAGTACGCTTCGGGCACGCAGGAAAACCTCAAGGCCACTATCGACGCCGGGTTGATGGGTCTTTCGATGCCCCGTCGTTACGGCGGATTGAATTTCCCCAATACTCCCTACCTGATGGCTGCCGATGTGGTTTCGCGTGCCGATGCCAGCTTCGAAAACCTGTGGGCGTTGCAGGATTGCGCCGAGACGCTCTACGAATTCGGCAACGAAGACCAGCGTTCGCGTTTCCTGCCGCGCATCTGCGCCGGAGAAACGATGTCGATGGACCTGACCGAGCCGGATGCCGGTAGCGACCTGCAGTCCGTCATGCTGCGCGCCACGTACAGCGAGAAGGACGGTTGCTGGCTGCTCAACGGTGTAAAGCGCTTTATCACCAACGGCGACTCCAACATCCACCTGGTGCTGGCCCGCAGCGAGGAAGGCACCAAGGACGGCCGCGGTCTTTCGATGTTCATCTACGACCGCAACCAGGGCGGGGTTACCGTACGCCGTATCGAAAACAAGATGGGGATCAAGGGATCGCCCACCTGCGAGCTGGTGTACAAGAACGCCAAAGCCGAGCTTTGCGGCGAACGTCGTCTGGGGCTGATCAAGTACGTGATGGCGCTGATGAACGGTGCCCGTCTGGGGATAGCGGCTCAGTCCGTAGGTATCTCGCAGGCAGCCTACAACGAGGCTCTGGCTTATGCCAAGGATCGCAAGCAGTTCGGCAAGGCTATCATCGAATTCCCGGCCGTGTACGACATGCTTTCCACGATGAAGGCCAAACTCGACGCTTCGCGCGCCCTGCTGTACGAGACCTCGCGCTATGTGGACGTGTACAAATCGCTGGATGACATTGCCCGCGAACGCAAGCTCACCCCCGAGGAAAAGGCCGAGCAGAAGCAGTATTCCCGCTATGCGGATTCCTTCACGCCGCTTTCCAAAGGAATAGGCAGCGAATTTGCCAACCAGAATGCTTACGACTGTATCCAGGTGCACGGTGGTTCGGGTTTCATGAAGGACTACACGTGCGAGCGTCTGTACCGCGATGCGCGCATCACCTCGATCTACGAGGGTACCACCCAGTTGCAGGTGGTAGCCGCCATCCGCTACGTTACCACGCGCGCTTATCTGGCTCGTATGCGCGATTTTGAGCAGACCACGCAGGTAGCCCCCGAATTTGAAGGGCTGATGAACCGCATCAAAGCCATGACCGATGTGTATGAGCGGACCGTCAATAAGGTAACGGAAGCCAAGGACAGCGAGCAGATCGACTTCTTCGCCCGTCGTCTGGTGGAAATGTCGGCCTACATCATCATGGCACACCTGTTGGTACGCGATGCTTCGTGGAATGCCGAACTGTTCGGCGGATCGGCCAATGTGTTTACCCGTTGGGCCGAAGCCGAAGTCGAGAAGCATGCCAACTTCATCGGGAGCTTCTCTTCCGACGAGATCGCATTCTACCGCAAGTAATCCCGCTTCCGGGGCAGGGGGAGGAAATACCCGCTTTCCGGAAGAGTTGAATATTCGAAAAAATCCCGCTTCCCTGCGAAGGAAGCGGGATTTTTGTTTTCCCTCGGGGGGTGTTTGCGCTCTTTTCTCGGCCGTTCGGTCGAGGATCAGCGTATCGAGGTGGAGAGGAGCCAAATGCCCGGGCTGTTTTGCCGGAAGGGGGTGGGAAAAAGGGAACAGTTCTTTCCGAGACAGGGGAAAAAAGTGGGCGTTGGACGGAGAGGAAATATCAATCCTTTTCTGCTGCGGAGCGTTCGGAATGCGACATCCGGCGTACCTTGGCGCGAGAGATCATGGCCAGGGCGATGGCTCCGGTGAAAATCTGCATGAGTGTCTGCGTAGCGTGGTTCAAGGTGGCGAACGCCATGGCGAGGTTGGGGGTGATGGCGGCGATGCCCAGGATGGGGATACCGATCTTCATGGCCGAGTGGTAAGCCCCGATGCCGCCTTGTACGGGCACCAGTTGTGCCAGCCCTCCGACAGTCATCAGGTAGAGGATGTTGGCGGCCGAGAGGGCGGTGGTCTCCCGGAAGGCGTAACTCATAAAGAAGATCATCAGGTAGTACATCAGCCAGATCAGCACGGTGTACACGATGAACATCCACTTGTGGGGCAGGCGGGTGATGCTTTTGATGCCGGCGAAGATCCCCGAGAGAAACTCGGCGATCTTTTGGTAAGCGGCCGTATGGCGGAGTTTGCGTCGCAGCAGGTAGAGGATCAGGACCAGGACCGCGAGGATGGCCAGCAGGATGTATTTGTAGTCCACGGCAGGCGGGGCGGCCGAGGCCGCCCCGCTGCGCAGGGTGAGCAGTTCGTAGAAGAAACGCTCGATGGGACCGTATTGCAGCAGGATGGTCAGCAGGATGCTCAACCCGAGCATGACGACGTCGAGGGCACGCTCCATGATCACCGTACCCAGGAGTTTGCTCACCGGGAGTCCTTCGGCCTGGTTGAGAGCCGTGCAGCGGGCGATCTCTCCGGCGCGGGGAATGACCAGGTTGGTGATGTAGGTGATGGTCACGGCGTTGATCGAATTGATTTTCGATACGTGGCGGTATCCCAACGCTTCCAGCGGGATGAGCCACCGCAGGCCGATGAGTACGAAGGCGACGTATCCCGTCAGGAAAGACAACCCGACGTAAAAATAGTCAGCCCCTTTGATCGCCTGCCAAATGCTCTGCAAGTCAAGCCCCGAGAAGGCAAAATAGAGCAGCAATAGCGCAATTGCCGGCAGCAGGATGAACTTGACCGAAATGGAGAGCAGTTTTTTTGTGCGGGGGCCGAGCGCCATGGCGTATTTTTTATAGGGGTTATCCTTCGGAGGTGAAATTTGGGGACAAAGATAGTGAAAGCCGAGAGCAAAGCCGCGAGGGAAAACGAAGTTTTTCCTCGGAGGGTTTGCCGAGGTGCCTCCTGTCTTATGGAAAGATATGTAAAGTTGAGAGCAGGACGAAGAAAATATTCCAATTAAACGATCGGAAGGAAGAGGAAGCACGTCGTTTTTTTCCTCCGCTCGGGTAATTTTACTAAATTTGTCCCTCACCTGCAAATAGGGTCTCATGCTGTCCAAGATAGGGTATTACCTGCTCAAAGGAATTTCGCGGATGCCGTTCTGGTTTATCTACGCGCTGTCGGATGTGGCGTCGTGGGTGCTGTGCTATGGGGTGCGTTACCGGCGGAAGACCGTGCTGGACAATCTCCGGCTTTGTTTCCCGGAGCAGTCGCCGGCATGGCGTCGGCGGGTGGCCAGGCGGTTTTACCGAGGGTTTTCCGATACGATGCTCGAAGCCTTGAAGATGTTTACGCTTTCTCCCCAGAAGGCCAAGGAACGTCTGCGGTATGAAAATCCCCAGGAGTTTGAACAGATGCTCGCCTCGGGCCGAAACCATATCATGGTCTTTGGACATTATGCCAACTGGGAGTGGCTGATGTTTACCAAGTTGCTCTATCCCCGGATGCGGACCATCGCCCTGTATCAGCGCATCGAAAATGCCTTTGTCAACGACTGTGCCCTTCATGCCCGCGAGCGCTTCGGAATGGAAGCCATGCAGGCCAAACACGCGTTGTTGGGGCTTGCCCGTTTGAAAAACGACGGGGGAACGATGGTGGCTTTCGTGGCCGACCAAAGTCCGGCCCGACCGTTGATAAAACATTGGACGAAGTTCTTCGGTGTGGAGACCCCGGTGCACATCGGGGTGCATTCGCTGGCCGTAGCCTTGAAATACGACGTGATCTTCCTCGATATGCGGCGCACCTCCCGGGGACATTATTCGGTGCGGGCTACGCGCATCTACACTCCGGGCGAGCAGGTTGCTCCGTACGACATCATCGACCGGTTCTTCGTCCGGCTCGAAGCCCAGATCCGGGAAAAGCCCGAGGATTGGCTCTGGTCGCATCGCCGTTGGAAGTATTGCCCCCGTGGGGAGGCAGAAGAAACACATCCGCAGGGAGATCTGCCGAGAAAGAACGATGGAGAAGGAAAATAAACCCTTGCGCGTAGCGGTGGTGGTGCTCAACTGGAACGGTCGGGCGCTTCTGGAGAAGTTCCTGCCCTCGCTGGTGGAGAACAACCATCCCCAGTCGCGGATCTACGTGGCGGACAATGCCTCCACGGACGATTCACTGGTCTGGCTCGCAGAGCACTATCCCCAAGTGGGGATCATCCGCAACGACCGCAACTACGGCTTTGCCAAAGGATACAACGTTGCCCTCGAAGGCCTTGAGGAAGACCTCTTCGTGCTGGTCAATTCGGACATAGAAGTTACCCCCGGGTGGCTCGACCCGGCTATCCGCGCCTTTGAGAACGATCCGGGCATTACCGCCGCACAACCCCGTCTGCGGGATTACAAGGACAAGCGGATGTTCGAATATGCCGGTGCGGCGGGCGGTTTTATCGACAAACTGGGCTATCCCTATTGTCGGGGGCGTATCTTTACCGTAGTGGAAGAGGACCGCGGGCAGTACGACTGCGACACCGATATCTTTTGGGCTACGGGCGCTTGCCTGTTTGTCCGGCGGGATGCCTTCCGCGCGCTCGGGGGATTCGACGACGACTTTTTTGCGCATTTGGAAGAGATCGACCTCTGCTGGCGCATCCTCAATACCGGCGGAAGGATCCGTTACCTCGCTTCGTCCATCGTGTACCATGTAGGCGGGGCGACCCTTCAGAAATACGACGCGCGCAAGACCTTTCTCAATTTCCGCAACAGCCTCTTTACCCTGGTGAAAAACCTTCCGGCCTACCGCATCCCGTATGTGGTGCTGTGCCGCTTGTTACTCGACGGAGTACAGGGCGTACGATTTCTCACCGAAAAGCGTCCCCGCCATACTTGGGCCTTGGTGCGGGCGCATTTCTCGTTTTACGGCGGGTTTTTGCGCATGTGGCGCAAACGTCGCCAGACCCCGTTCAAGACCCGCCGGTATTACCACACGGCGAGCATAGTTTTCAGCCATTTCGTTCTGGGAAAGAAATATTTTTCCGAACTTTAACCCGCTATGCGTACCGACAAGGACAACCTGCAGATCCTCTACGAGGACAATCACCTGCTGGCCGTAAACAAACGCTGCGGCGACCTGGTGCAGGGCGACCGCACGGGCGACGTACCCTTGGTGGAACTCGCGCGGGAATACATCCGCCGGAAATACAACAAGCCCGGCAACGTGTTTTGCGGCCTCCCGCACCGCATCGACCGTCCCACCAGCGGAGTGGTGCTGTTGGCCAAAACCTCCAAGGCGCTTTCCCGCCTCTCGGAAATGTTCCGGCAGGGAAGCGTGCAGAAGACCTACCACGCCATCGTCCTGCGCCGGGATATTCCTTCGCAGGGTACTTGGCGGCATTATCTGGTGCACGACGGCGTGCGCAATCTCTCGCGGGCATTCGATACCCCCCGCAGCGGAGCTCGGGAAGCCGTTACCCATTACCGGGTGCTGTCCCGGGGCGAACGTTACCTGCTGCTGGAGTTGACCATCGAAACCGGAAGGCATCACCAGATCCGCTGTCAGGCATCGCACATGGGGCTGCCCATCAAGGGCGACCTGAAGTACGGTGCTCCGCGTTCCAATCCCGGTGGAGGCATCTGTCTGCATGCCCGCCGGGTGGCGTTGCGGCATCCGGTGCGCGGCGAGCAATGGGAGGTCGAGGCTCCTTACCCGGACGACGAGCCCTTGTGGACGATTCTCGCTCAAGGAGAACCCTCGCAGGAAAAACAGCCGGACCAGGGATAAGCGCGGGACGTCCCCTTACGGGAAACACTCCGGTCGTTGCGAGACCGCGATTCTCGAAAAAAGACAGCGACAGGTATCACGAAAAAACAGCGACGAACGATGGAACAGATCAGCGTATTCGATATTCTCAAGATAGGCGTAGGGCCTTCCAGCTCGCATACCCTGGGACCGTGGCGGGCTGCGCTGCGGTTTGTGGAGGCGTTGCGGAAAAAACGCGTGTTCGATCGCACCCAGCGCATCGCAGTTGATCTCTACGGGTCGCTTTCCCTTACCGGAAAGGGACACTATACCGATACGGCGGTCATGATGGGGCTTACCGGCGCCGATCCCCAGACGGTTCCGGTAGAGGACATACGTCCTGCGGTAGCCGCCATTGCCTTGCACAACCGCATCGTCCTCTCCGGGGGGAGGGAGATCGAGTTCCACCCTTCGACCGACATCCGTTTTTTAAGCGAATTTCTCCCGTTCCATTCCAACGGGATGCGTTTCTCGGCCTTCGACGAGCAAGGGGCTTTGCTGGCCGAGCGGGTGTACTACTCCATCGGGGGAGGCTTTATCGTGCGCGAAGGCGAGCGTCCCTCCCGCGGGGAAGGCGGCAAGAAATTTCCCTATCCCATCCAGCGGGCGGAGCAACTGCTGGCCTATACCGTCGAACAGAAATGTTCCATCGCCGACATCGTGCTGGAGAACGAGAAGACCCTTTGCAGCGAAGCCCAGATCCGTCGCAAGCTGCTCGCCATCTGGGACGTGATGTTGCGCAGCGTCTATACCGGCTGCCATACCTTGGGCGAATTGCCCGGAGGCTTGCACGTAAAACGCCGCGCAGCCTATGTCTACGACCGGATCAAACCTTACCTGATCTACGACGGATACCGGGATTGGGCCGTTCAGTTGCGCCGGGTACGTGCCGATGCACAGAGCATCTTTACCTGGGTGAGCACCTTTGCCATTGCGGTCAATGAAGTCAATGCCTCGCTCGGACGTATCGTGACCGCCCCCACCAACGGTTCTTCGGGCGTCATCCCGGCCGTGCTGCTCTATTACCTGACCTTTGTCAATCCCAAAGCGGGCGAGGACGAGATCGTGGAATTCCTGCTGGTGGCCGGGGAGATCGGCAGCATTTTCAAAAAGGAAGCCACCATTTCCGCCGCCCAAGGGGGGTGTCAGGCCGAGATCGGCGTTTCGAGCGCCATGGCCGCCGCCGCCTTGTGCCACGTCTCGGGCGGAAAGCCTTCGCAATGCCTCACCGCGGCCGAGATCACGATGGAACACCACTTGGGCCTCACGTGCGACCCGGTCGGCGGGCTGGTGCAGGTGCCCTGCATCGAGCGCAATTCCATGGGGGCAATCAAGGCCATCACGGCGGCCAACTGGGCCATCAACAACGACCCCGATGTGGCGGTGGTCTCCTTGGACAAGGTGATAAAAACCATGTGGGAAACCGCCAAGGACATGGACTTCAAATACAAGGAAACAGCCCGAGGAGGCCTGGCAGCGGAAATCCCCGTCAGCCTGCCCGATTGCTGATCCGAAGGGGAAGGGGAAAGATACGGAAAAAGGCGCGGGGCAAACGCAAGGCAAACGCGCAAAGCACACGGAACGATCCCGGCGAGAAACACGCGAAGGAAAACGCGGGAAACATACGAAACAAACAGGAAAAGCATGCAGATACAGGAAAACATATCACTGAAGCCGTACAATACTTTCGGTATGGAGGTGCAGGCGCGGTACTTCGCGCGGGCCGCCAGCGCGGACCAGGTCGCCTGGGCCGTCCGTTGGGCCCGGGAGCACGCCTGCCCGCTGATGCCTCTTTCGGGCGGGAGCAACCTCCTGCTGCTCGAGGACCTCGATGCGCTGGTGCTGCACATGGATTCCCGGGGTATCGAAGTCCTCGACCGCCAGGGAGACTCCACGCTCGTGCGGGCCGCCGGAGGGGAAGTATGGCACGATTTTGTCCGCTGGGCGGTGGAGCATCGCCTGGGCGGGGTGGAGAACCTGGCATTTATTCCCGGTCGCGTCGGGGCAGCTCCGGTTCAGAATATCGGGGCATACGGAGCGGAAGCCCGCGATACCATCGAATGGGTCGAAGCGCTCGATGTCCGCACCGGAGAGCAGGTCGTCCTCCCGGCGGAGGAATGCCGGTTCGGTTATCGGGAGTCGGCCTTCAAGCACGAGTTTCGCGGGCGCTACATCATCCTCTCGGTGGTTTTCCGTTTGTGCGATGCGGATCGCTACTCCCTCAAGCTGGATTACGGCCCCATCCGTCGTGCGCTCGCCCAGCAGGGCATCGCCTCGCCGGGGCTTGCCGACGTAGCCCGGACGGTCGAGGAGATCCGCCGTGCCAAATTACCCGACCCGGCCCGGATCGGCAACAGCGGCAGTTTCTTCAAAAATCCGGTGGTCGATCGCGCTACTTTCGAGCGTCTGTCGGCCCGGTATCCCGACTTGCCTTCTTTCGATCCGGAGGCTCCTTCGCCGCAGCATTACAAGAAGATCCCCGCCGCTTGGCTCATCGAACGGGCCGGTTGGAAAGGTTACCGCCGGGGCGACGCCGGGGTACACACTGCCCAGGCACTCGTGCTGGTGAACTACGGAAAGGCCACAGGGAGTGAAATCCTGTCCCTGTGCCACGACATATGTGCCGATGTCGGAGAGAAATTCGGCGTGGAGATACGTCCGGAGGTCAATATTGTCGATAACGCCTCGCTGGCCGCCTTGCGCCCTTGAAACCGAAGAAACGATGATGACAAATCCGATCCTTTTCTGGGTGTTCGCCCTCTCGGGGCTGTGTCTGGTGGCGTACTACGTGTTCGTCCTGCTGGCCTCGCGCGAGCATCCTTCCTCCGGGAAGCGTCCAGCCTCTTCCCCGTCCGCAGAGCGGGAGGGTATCTCGGTGGTGGTGGTCAGCCGCAACGGTTTGGAGTCCCTGCGGGTGCTCGTCCCTTCGCTCCTGGCGCAGAAATACCCCAAGTTCGAGATCGTGGTGGTGAACGACCGCTCGTTCGACAATACCGACGTGTTCCTCAAATCCGTCCAGCGCAATTATCCCACGGTACTTCGCATCGTAACCGTGCCTCAGGATACGACGTATCCCTGGCCCGGACGGAAATTTGCGATCACCATGGGGGTCAAGGCGGCGCAATACGAACGGATCGTCCTGCTGGACAACACCGCCGTCCCGGCCGGTGAACATTGGCTGGATGCCCTTGCCGAGCGGATGAACCGTCCGCCGGTCGAGTTCCTCATCGGATGCACCGGCATGCGCGAAGGCGGTCTGTGGGCGGCGCTCGATTTTCGCCGTTCGGCCTGCGACGTCGCTTGGGCGGGGGTGGGGAGTCCTTTCCGGGCCCGCTCGTCCAACTTTGCCCTGCGCAAATCGACCTTCCTGGCGCGCAACGGCTACATGAAAGACATACGCGTCCCGGCCGGGGAAGCGGATTTCCTGCTTCAGGACGCAGCCCATCGGGACAATACCGCGATCGTTTGCACGGCGGACGCCCTCGTGCGGGACGATACCCGGTTTTCAGCCTCGGCCCGGCGCGAGCAGGACATCGCCCGTTGGGCCGCTTTTCGCCATTATCGCCCTTCGGCCCAGGTGAAAGCCCTGCTGCCGTATCTGCTCAAAGCGTTTTTCCTCGTTTCGGCGCTCTGGTGCGGGGGGACGATGGACACTTACTGGCCGTATTGGGCGGGGATAGTGCTGGTGTGGGGTGTATCCTCGGCGGCCGGTTGGGTCGAAGCCCGCAGGCTGGCTTATCCGCGCTGGATGGCGATCGGGATAGGGATCGACGTGCTTCTTTTGCCCTGGCGTTTGTGCCGGGTGGTGGTAGCGCAAGCACTTTTGCCCAAAGGATGGAAGTAGAGAAGGTACGCAAACGGGTAGAGGAAGCTCTGGGCGGTTCGCAACCGGCCTTCAATGCGCTTTTGAGTGCGTATTGGCCGGATGTGTACGCATTTTTGTCCGCCTACAAACTCTGTCCGGAGGATACCGAGGACCTGTGCATCGAAACGTTCTCCAAGGCTTTTGAAAAACTGGACACCTACGACCCTTCGTACCGGTTCAAAACCTGGGTGCTGCACATCGCCCGCAACAATTACGTCGATTTCATCCGCCGCAATGCCCCGCTGTTCGCCCTTTTTTCGCGCAAGGTGCTCGGCGAATCCTCGGACGGCGAGACAGACTATGCCCCCGACGCTGTGGCGTACGATACGCCGGAGTCCGAACTGATCCACAGCCAGACGATGGAAAACGTGGCCTCGGCCATGGAATACCTCCGTCCCTCGTACCGGCAGGTATTGCAGCTGCGTTACGGGCAGGACATGACAGTGGCCGAGATTTCGCAGCGGCTGGGCATCTCGCCCTCGAACGTGAAAGTGATGTTGATGCGCGGGCGTCGCCTGTTGCTCAAAGGATTGGAATAGAAAAACATGGAGAAAGACCGAGAAAAAACGCCGCATCTGCGCAAACCCGACTGGCTCAAGGTCCGTCTGGGTGCCGGCCAGGGATATTCCGGGGTCAGCGGAGCGCTGGGCCGCGGCCATCTGCATACCATCTGCCAAAGCGGTTCGTGTCCCAACCTGGGAGAATGCTGGCGGGCAGGGACTGCCACGCTCATGATCCTGGGCGACATCTGTACCCGTTCGTGCCGTTTTTGCGCCGTAACTACCGGGCGGCCCCTTCCGCCCGATCCCGACGAACCGATGCGCGTAGCCCGCGCCGTACGGGAGATGAACCTGCGTCATGCGGTGATCACCTCGGTGGACCGCGACGACCTGCCGGACGGAGGAGCCTCGCTGTGGGCGGAAACCATTCGCGCCGTGCATGCCACCTCGCCCGGGACGACTATCGAAGCCCTCGTGCCCGATTTCAAAGGCTGCCGGGACGATCTCCGCACCGTGGTGAAAGCCTCTGCGGAGGTGCTTTCCCACAACATCGAAACCGTGCGCCGGCTTACGCCCCAGGTGCGCGTTCAGGCGCGTTACGAGCGCAGCCTGGAGGTTTTGCGCACGATGAAGGAACTGGGGGCTCCCCGTACCAAGTCCGGGTTGATGCTCGGCCTGGGCGAGACGGAGCAGGAGGTGCTCCAGACGCTTTCCGACTTGCGCGAGGCCGGCGTGGACATCGTTACCATCGGCCAGTACCTCCAGCCCACCCGCAAACACCTGCCCGTGCAGCAATACGTTCATCCCGATCTCTTTGCCCGTTACCGCCGGGATGCGCTCGCGATGGGTTTCCGCTATGTGCAGAGCGGACCTTTGGTGCGCTCGTCGTACCATGCGGCCGAACAGGTATTCCCGCTCGATCCTGCCGAATGATAAGCGTACGACCATGACAAAGATGCTCACATCCCCCAGTCAGGAAGGTCCCTACCGCATATCGGAAGGGCAGGCCGCTCCGCTCGGGGCTACCGTTACCGACGAAGGGGTCAATTTTTCCCTCTATACCCGCAAAGCTTTTTCGGTCGAACTCCTCTTGTTTGCCCATCCCGACGATGCGGCTCCCTGTCAGATCATCCGCCTCGACCCGAAAAAAAACCGCTCGTACCACTATTGGCACGTGCTGGTGCATGGGGCAGGCGAGGGCTTGTACTACGGCTATCGGGTGTACGGCGACTACCTGCCCGGCGAAGGTTTGTATTTCGACGGTTCGAAATTGCTCACCGACCCCTTTGCCCGGGGACTTTACGGGAAAAATTACAGCCGCGCACAGGCCTCGTGCTACGGCCGGGACAATCTCGCTACCGCCATCAAAAGTGTGGTAGTGGGCAGCGGAGGATACGACTGGGAGGGCGACCGCCATCCCCGGATCCCCCTTTCGCACTCGGTGATCTACGAGATGCATGTCAAGGGCTTTACGGCTCATCCCAATGCCGGGATCTCGGGCGTGCGCCCGGGGACATTTTCGGCGGCGGTACAGAAGATCCCTTATCTGCAATCCCTCGGGGTAACGGCCGTGGAACTGATGCCGGTCTTTGCCTTCGATCCGCAGGATGCTCCTTCCGGCTTGGAAAACTACTGGGGCTATTCCCCCATCAATTTCTTCGCTCCGCACTGGGATTACGGGACGACGGACGACCCGCTGCAGACGGTGCGTGAATTTCGGGACATGGTCAAGGCTTTCCACCGCGCCGGAATAGAGGTGATCCTGGACGTGGTCTACAACCATACCGCCGAATCGGGCAAGGTAGGCCCCTGGCTCAATTTCAAAGGGCAGGCCGCTTCGGTGTACTACATCATGACGGCCGACCGGAGTGCTTTTGCCGACTATACCGGTTGCGGCAATACGGTCAATACCAACGATCCGATCCTGCGCCGGGTGTTGCGCGAATCGCTCCGTTATTGGGTGGACAGCATGCATGTGGACGGTTTCCGTTTCGACCTGGCAGCCATCCTCACCCGGGGCCCCGAGGGAAATGTGCTGGTCGATTCGCCCGCACTCGGTTCGATCGAAGTGGATCCGGTGCTCTCCGATACCAAACTCATCGCCGAAGCGTGGGATGCGGCCGGCCTGTATCAGCTGGGATTTTTCGCCGGCCGGGGACGGGACAGCCGCTGGGCGGAGTGGAACGGGGCGTATCGCGACGATATTCGCCGTTTTGTGCGCGGCGACGAAGGAATGGTCCCCCGCTTGGCAGCGCGGATCATCGGTTCGCCCGATATTTACGTCGATGCCACGCACGACATCAACCAGAGCATCCATTTCGTGAGTTGCCACGACGGTTTTACCCTGAACGATCTGGTCACGTACCGCATCAAGCACAATCTGGCCAACGGCGAAGACAACCGCGACGGACTGAACGAAAACTTCAGCGCCAATTACGGAGTCGAAGGACCCAGCGACGACCCGGCGGTGGAAGCGCTTCGCGAGCGTCAGGTGCGGAACTTTTTTGCCCTGCTTCTCTTTACGCACGGCACGCCCATGATCGGCATGGGGGATGAGGTTCGCCGCACCCAGCAGGGTAACAACAATGCGTATTGCCAGGACAATCCTCTCTCGTGGTTCGACTGGGACGATCCCCTCCGCCATGCCGATACCTTAGACTTCGTACGTCGGCTCATCGGATACGTGCAGGGGTTGTCGCTCTACGAACTCAACCGCTTGATTCAGGTCGGGTTCGACGAGCACAAACCCTTTCTCCTTTGGCACGGGCCGCAGTTGAACAACGCCGATTGGCGTCCCATCTCGCACACGCTGGCCATGGAAATGTTCCATCCCGAAAAAGGCGAGCATCTTTACCTCGCCTTCAACATGTATTGGGGAGACATCGACTTCGAGTTGCCGCCTCCCGTGCGGGGTAGCTGGCGCCTGGTGGCCGATACCATCCTTCCGGTGAAGGAAGATTTTCGTTTTACCCGCCTGCTGGATCAGCGCAAGTACACCTTGAAAGCCCGTTCGGTGCTCATCGCAACAGATCTGCCCGATAAATGATTTTTGGGAATGCTCCGGAATTTTTTCAAATAAAAAGTATAAAAGTGGCCGGCGAAGCGTTTTTTATTGGAAAAAAAACACCGGATTTTTGAAAGTGACAGGAAAAATTTTCTTTTTCCGAAGGGGCTTGTTTCTTTCTGAAGGGGTAGGGTGCGGCGAAGAAATTTTCTTTTGAAAAAGGATTTGCTTCGATTTTTTTAGAGACTTTTTTTGGTGGGGGTGGAAAATTTTCTGCAAAAATTTTTGGGCAACAGGAGGCTGGGGCTCGGTCAGTTTATTCTCCGGAGGGGAGATCCACTCTTTCTGCGGCCACAAGGTGAGGACGGTTTCTGTCGTCGCGAAAGGCGATCAGGAACATCCGCTCGCTGTCCTTGAGGCGGAAATCCTTGGCCAGGCTTGCGGAGGCGGCCGGGTAATTGCGCGTTACGACCGAGGCGCGCCGCTGGGGAAAATATTCCTCGATGTTCTTTCGGTTTACAGTCCCCAGCGCACGAAAAACCCGCCCTTGGAACCCTTCGATGTGCTGCGGGGAGGTGTAAAGGCCGGTGGAGGGATGGAGTTTTGACAGACCTGCGGACAGACCGTATGCATCGGCCAATCCCGCTTTGCGCAGAGCCGCCGAGGGGTCGTAGAGGTATGCTTCGGGTGCGGAAACCGGTGGAGCGGGGGAGGCGGCGGAGAGTTTTCCGGAAAAGATACGGTCTTCCCTCCCGGGGTAGAGGTCAGCGGCATAGCATACGGCTTGGCCGCAAAACCCGCGCTCGATTACCAGCAAGAGTTCTTTTACTTCGTTGCGCACGGCCACCACGTGCACTTGCGATGTCTGGGGGAAGATCCGTAGCGTGGCCGCAATGTCCAGCATGGGCGATAGTTTGATCAGCAGGCGGCGGCTGCGCGAGAGCAGGAGGTTTTTGGCGGAGGCGATGTCCGGTGTGCAGTCCGCGACCGAAAATACCCGGTGGGCGTGGGTGTCTCGACGGGCCGGGTCGGCGTATATGAGGTCGTACTCCTCTTGGGTGGTCTCCAGGGCCGCAAGGCCGTCTTCGGAATGGACCGCGATGTTGTCGGCTCCGAGGACGGAAAAATTGTGTGCGGCGATCCGGGCAAGTTCCGCCTGCGTTTCGTAATAGTCCACTTGAGCGAAGCGTTCACTGAGTGCCAGGGTGTCGATGCCGAAACCTCCGGTGAGGTCGGCGCAGCGACGGCCTTCGGGAAGCAGGGAGGCTTTGTACCGCGCGGTGGCTTCGCTCGAGGATTGCTCCAAGGACACTCCGGGAGGATAGACGATGCCCTGCCGGGCGGCCAAACGCGGGAGTTTTTCGAGGGCTTTGCGGTAGCCTTTTATCTGGGTGGCGAGTTCCTGGGGCGAAATATCGTTAAAGGGGCTGGCGAACACTCCCCCCGACAGGAGAGCACTGGCGCGGTCCGATCGGATAAAAGTCTGGAATTCATATGTTAATATCGAGGGGTTGAAGGCCATTTTCTTTAACCAAAATATAACTTTTCTTTTGTATTTTTTCAGAGAGGGGCGGAGTACCTTTGTGGCGTTAGGAAAGTGTTTTCATTTTTTATTGCGTTTCAAAGAGCAAAGCGTTTTTAGTGTTAATTGTTATGATTATTTGTTAGGAAAGAAGCGGACGGGGAGTCTTTTTCCCGTCCGCTTTTTCTTTTTGCCCCTTTAAAGGCAAAAATAGTAAAAGCCGAGCGCTACGGCAAGGGGGAAACGAAATTTTCGTGTTTGGCAGGCGGGCACCTTCTGTCTTGTAAAAAACAAGGCTGGTTCAGGACCTGCGGGCAAGCAAAAGGGCGC
>DCEW01000007.1 GCA_002314265.1 Flavobacteriales bacterium UBA1820 | reverse complement strand
GCCCTTCTCGCTTGTGCAAAGCCGGAGCGCTTTATTATTCTACATTTTTCACCAGAACGGTCGTACCCTCGGCTGCATCGATCGTAAAAGCATCGCCCGGAGCAATCGCCCCGGCGACGATCTGCTGGGCCACCACATCTTCCACCAGCGTCTGCAAAGCCCGTTTGAGCGGCCGCGCCCCGAACTGACGGTCGTATCCCTGCTGCACGATCAACTCTCGCGCCGCCTGCGACACCGTCATCCGGTATCCCAGCGCCTCGACCCGGGACAAAATCTCCCGAAGCTCGATGTCGATGATCCGCTCCACGTCCTCCCTCTCCAGCGGAGAGAACATCACCACTTCGTCGATACGGTTGACGAACTCCGGAGCAAAAGTACGGCGAAGTGCCGCCTGGATCGTTTTCCGCTCGTCGTCGGCCACCTGAGCGCGACGCGCGGAGGTATCGAAGCCCACGCCTTGGCCGAAATCCTTCACCTGCCGGGCCCCCACATTGGACGTAAGGATCAGGATCGTGTTGCGAAAATCGACCTTCCGTCCCAAACTGTCCGTTACAAACCCCTCGTCGAATATCTGGAGCAGGATATTGTACACATCCGGATGCGCTTTTTCGATCTCGTCGAGCAGCACCACGCAGTAGGGATGGCGGCGCACCTTTTCGGTCAACTGCCCCCCTTCCTCGTAGCCGACGTATCCCGGAGGAGCGCCCACCAGGCGCGAAACGGCAAATTTTTCCATGTACTCGCTCATGTCCACCCGCACCAGTGCCTGCGGCGAATCGAACAATTCCCCGGCCAGGACTTTGGCCAGTTGTGTCTTCCCCACTCCGGTCTGTCCCAGGAAGATGAACGTCCCGATGGGTCGGTTCGGGTCTTTGATGCCTGCCCGGTTGCGGATGATGGCGCGTACCACCTTGTCCACCGCCTGATCCTGTCCGATGAGTTTCTCCTTGATCCGCTCGCCCAGATGCGACAAACGTTCGCTCTCGCTGCCCCCGATGCGGCGCACCGGCACCCCGGAGATCATCGACACCACCTCGGCTACATCGTCCTCGGTTACCGTCTGGGGATGCTCCTTCATCTGCTCCTCCCATTGCTTTTCGCGCGCACTGAGGTGCTTGTCCAAGTCGTGTTCCAGGTCTCGAAGGCGGGCTGCCGTCTCGAAATCCTGTGCCGCGATGGCCTGCTCTTTCCGCCAGTGGACATCTTCCCGCTCCTGCCCAAGGGTAGCGACCTCTTCGGGTACCTCGATGTGGGAAAGGTGCACCCGCGAACCCGCTTCGTCCAGGGCATCGATGGCCTTGTCGGGCAGGAAACGGTCGTTCACGTACCGCACGGTCAAGTCCACGCAAGCACGCAAGGCCTGGTCCGTATAGCGGACATTGTGGTGCTGCTCGTAACGCTCCTTGATGTTTTCGAGGATTTCGAGCGTCTGCTCGGCCGAGGCCGGCTCGACCAGCACTTTCTGAAAACGCCGCTCCAAAGCCCCGTCCTTTTCGATATACTGGCGGTATTCGTCCAAGGTCGTAGCACCGATCACCTGGACTTCTCCCCGCGCCAATGCCGGCTTGAACATGTTGGACGCATCGAGCGATCCGGCCGCCCCCCCGGCACCCACCAGGGTATGGAGTTCATCGATAAAGAGGATCACGTCGGGATTCTTTTCCAGTTCGTTCATCACGGCCTTCATCCGCTCCTCGAACTGCCCCCGGTATTTCGTCCCGGCCACCAACGAACCCAGGTCGAGGGTTACCACCCGTTTGTCGAACAGGATGCTGGGTACCTGGCGGCGGACGATGCGCAAGGCCAGGCCTTCGACGATGGCCGATTTGCCCACTCCAGGTTCACCGATGAGCAGCGGGTTGTTCTTCTTTCGGCGCGAAAGGATCTGGCAGACCCGCTCGATCTCCCGGGCGCGACCCACCACCGGATCCAGCTTATCCTCGCGGGCACGTTGGGTCAGGTCGCGTCCGAAATTGTCCAGCACCGGGGTCTTGCTCTTGGGAGCGCGGGAATCGCCTTCCCGCACGGAAGCTTGCGGCGTGAAGGACGAGTGGTCGTCCTGCTCGCCGTCCGGATAATCGGCTGATCCGTAGGAGGCTTCCGCCGAGTCCGTAGAGAAGCCGTCACTTTCCCCGGTGAGCTGATGCTTGTAGTCGGAGGAGAGTTTCTCGTAACTCAAGTGGTTCTGCTCGAACACCCGGGATACCGGGTCGTCCTGATTGCGCAGGATACTCAAAAGGATGTGTACCGGGGCGATCTTGGGCTCCTTGTACAGACGCGCCTGGAGGTAGCTCAGTTTCAAGGCGCGGGAGGCTTGCGGATTGAAATCCACCTCCTCGGGCAGGATTTGCGTACCGGGTGCGGGGAGGGGGCGCAGCGTTTCAAAGGCGCGCCGCAACCGTTCGATGTCGATGCCATTGTCCCGGAGCAGGTCCAGCACCGTCCGGTTGCCCTGGCGCAGAATGCCCAACGCAATGTGTTCCGTCCCTATCGAGGCATACCCCAAACGCAAGGCCTCCTGCTGGGAATACCGTATGGCGTTGATGGCTGCCGTAGAAAAGTTTTCATCCATTTTTCCTTTCGGAAGCCGATGGGTGGCTTCCCGTCGTTTTGTCTTCGTTTTATCTCTCGTACTTGCCCCTGGCCGACAAAAAAAGACAAAGGCGCATCGCTGCGATACCACCCCTGTCTTTTCCGCCTGCAAAAGGCCAATGCCCGTATTTGGCGGAAAGTCCCTCCGCCGTGCTCCCCGGGCGTGGGATTATTCCTGGTCGTCCTCGTCGGGAGTCGCTACGGGCTGCACCTGGTAGGACAGTTTGTCGATACCGAATATCGGATAGAAAGCCTCGCGCGCTCCCTCGACGTAGAGTTTCATTTTGCGGATGCTTTTGAGTTTGCTCGAATTGAACTTGAACGTCTGCCATCCCTCGCGGATGTAGGGACGCTCGGGCAGGGAAAAGTTTGCGATGTACATTTCCTTCGAACCCAACAACTGCCCGTCTTCGTCATATCCTTCGGCCACCAGGATCATGTAGTCGCCCTGGTCCATGCTCATCCCCGGGACATTTTGCCCGGAGGAGTCCGTATAGCCGTTCTTCATGCACTGCAAGGTAAGTGCCGACGGCACGATGGTGAGTGAATCGGGATTGACCGGGCGGTTGAACACGATCTCGACGGCATTTTCCGCACCATATCCCAAGTGAGCAAACACCATATTGCCCCGTCCCGAGCTCTCGGCCGGGTACAGTTGCCAGGAGAGGAGGTCGGCAGGCGGATTGGTCATATCGGGAGCCTGATGGTTGCTCATGGCAAAACCGTTCCACTTCACCGGCTCTTCTTCCGCAAGCGTTCCCGGGAAATCCACAAAGGAAAACGAAAGATTCTCGCCGTATTTTTCCCCATCCTGCGGAAGTTCTACGGAATTAAAGTTCAAACGATTGTTGTCATACGCCACCGACATACTGTACGTACTCAGGTACAACCCGTCCTCCGAAACGACCGTAACCTTGGCATTATCGCCCAGATCGCGCTTCACACCCGATTCTGTGCCTTCGTTCATGATGGTAGCCCCTTGCGAAATGGTAAAGATGGGAGTCATGCGCAAGTCGCTCACCTCCTCGGGCATATGGACAACGATGTATGGGTCGTTACGGTCTATCTTGACATCGGGATATTCCATGATGGAAAATTCCTCGATCACGCATTCGGTATTTTTCGCCATCTTGACCGAAGAGCAAGCACCTGCCAACACTGCGGAGAGCAGCGCAGCACACAAAGAAAATCTCCCGATATTTTTCTTTTTCATCCTCAATGGGGTTTAGGGTTGATCCTAACGATATGATTCCAACGAGCAAAATTACAAAAAAAACCGAACGCACCCCCGGGACAAACGCTAAACTTGACCGCAATACACCTAAATAAAGGTTAAAGTCCACGCCCTTCCCGGATTCGAGAACTTTCCGTCTGCAAAACACTTCCAGGGAAGGTCCTCCGCTCGCCCCTTCCGCCCTTTTCCAAAGGCCAAGCGACAAAAAAGCATCTGAAATATTGGACTTTGCAGGCATTTTTCGTATTTTCGCAGTCTGTCATTGCCAGACAACCATTTTTCTTTTGCGATCGAACCCATGGATGCTTTCATTCCTTACTTTTCGGACGGCGCATGGTTTCTCCTGCACCAAGCGCACTTGACCACCCTCACCCTGCTCATCCTGCTCTTTTTCGTCTATAGCCTCTCCGACTACCGCCGTGCGCTGATGCTCTCGGTGGTCTTTGCCGCGGCCACTTTGGTCGGGATGACCCTCTCGGCCTGCGAACTGTTCCACCTGCGCTCGGCACTGACCGCCTTTCTGCTGCCTTTTCTGGCCACACTCCTGGCCCTGTTCAACATCCTGGGAGCCGGAGCCAAACACTCCGCCATCCTGGAAAAAACCGGATACGCCATCGACATCCTCTTCGGGATCGTCCTCGGGCTATCGATGGGCAGCGGTTACGGACAGGCGGACGGCACGGTATTTCCCTTGCTGTGTTTCACGCTCGGGCTGGCGGTCGGCGTTATCCTCGCCGCGCTGGTCGTGCTGTGCATCTCGTCGCTGGTGGCCTTTTTCGGGGTAAACCGCCGGGATTACATCCTGGTGCTCTCCTCGATCGCCATCGGACTGATGATTCCCTTGCTCATCCGCACCTTCCCCTTCACCCTGCGATAATTCTCTCTCAAAAAACATACTGATGATCGACCTCAAAAAACTCCGAAAAGACCATAAGATCACCCAAAAGGCTCTCTGCACCTTTCTGGGGATGAGCCAGCCACACCTCTCGCTGGTAGAAAACGGCAAACTCCGCCTCTCCGAACAGCGGCAAACCCTGCTGGCCGAGCGTTTCGGCGACCTGACCCCCTACCGGAGGGATGACGCAGCTGCCCCAAAGAAAGCGGCCGTCACGGGAAAAAAGGAGAAGAAAACGAAAAGCACCCCGGGAAACGTCTCCCGGAAAACCACGCAGGACCGGGAGAAACAGCGCAAGTTCGACCGCGCCTACATGCGCATGGCTGCCGTCTGGGCCGAACTCTCGCACTGCAACCGCAAGAAAGTCGGTGCCTTGATCGTCAAAGACCGCAAGATCATCTCGGACGGCTACAACGGCACTCCGACCGGCTTTGAAAATGCGTGCGAGGATGAAAACAACCAGACCAAATGGTACGTACTCCACGCCGAGGCCAACGCCATCCTCAAGATCGCGGCCTCGACCCAGTCGTGCGAAGGAGCCACCCTCTACGTAACCATGTCGCCCTGCCGCGAATGCAGCAAGCTCATCCACCAGGCCGGCATCCGGCGCGTGGTGTACCGCCACGGTTACTCGGACACCGAAGGGTTGGATTTTCTCCGCTCGGCCGGGGTGGAAATCGAACAACTCGACGAAGAAAAAGAATGAGGTTTTTACTTTGAAGCCCGGCATTTTTTTCGTTTATTTGCCCTCGTTTGCACGGAACTTTCCCGTGCGGGATCGAAAAAACAAAACACACGCAAACAGCCCCTTCGGGGCGAAATAAATCGATTTCTCTATGTTAGAAACAACCAAAGTCAAAGAACTGGAACAAGTGGTCATCCGCTTTTCCGGCGACTCGGGCGACGGCATGCAGTTGGTAGGCAACATGTTCTCCAACCTCTCGGCATTCATCGGGAACAGCATCTCCACTTTCCCGGATTATCCGGCCGAGGTGCGTGCGCCCAAAGGCACCCTGAGCGGCGTATCGGGCTTCCAGGTACATCTGGGCGCCGAAGGAGTGTACACCCCCGGCGACAAGGCCGACGTCCTGGTGGCCATGAACCCCGCTGCCTTGAAGGTCAACGTCAAAAACATCAAAAAGAACGCCGTGGTGATCTTCGACACGGATTCGTTCCTGAAGAGCGATCTGGAAAAGGCCCTCTTTACCACCGACGACCCCTTCGCCGAACTCGGTCTGGGATCGGTGCAGCAGGTGCCCGTGCCCATGACCTCGATGGTCAAGCACGCCGTGGAAGGCACCGGTCTGGATGCCAAAGCCGCACTGAAGAGCAAAAACATGTTTGCCCTGGGGCTGATCTGCTGGTTGTTCGACCGGCCGCTGGAGCGCGCCATCCACATGCTGCAAAACAAATTCGGTAAAAAGCCCAGCGTATTGGAAGCCAACATCAAGGTGCTGACCGACGGATACAACTACGGCAACAACATCCACGCCTCGGTATCCACCTTCCGCATCGAAGGCCACGCCAGCCAGCCGGGTATTTACACCGACATCAACGGAAACAAGGCTACGGCCTACGGTTTGGTAGCCGCTGCTGAAAAAGCGCACTTGCCGCTCTTCTTGGGGAGCTACCCCATCACCCCGGCTACGGACATCCTGCACGAATTGGCCAAACTGAAAGAGCTCAACGTCAAGACCGTACAGGCCGAGGACGAAATTGCCGGCATCTGCACCGCCATCGGCGCCTCGTTCGCCGGCGACCTGGCCGCTACCAGCACCTCGGGGCCTGGCTTGGCGCTCAAGAGCGAAGCTATCGGCCTGGCCGTAATGGCCGAACTGCCGCTGGTCATTGTGGACGTACAGCGCGGAGGTCCTTCCACCGGCCTTCCCACCAAGAGCGAGCAGACCGACCTGTTGCAGGCACTCTTCGGCCGCAACGGTGAATCGCCTGTCGTGGTCGTGGCTGCCGCCACCCCGACCGACTGCTTCGAGATGGCCTACAAAGCCGCCAAGATCGCTCTGGAGCACATGACACCCGTCATCCTGCTCACCGACGCGTTCATTGCCAACGGTTCCTCCGCATGGCGCGTGCCCAACCTGGCCGAATATCCGGATATCCGTCCGAACTACGTCCGTCCGGAAATGCTGGAAAAAGGCTGGAAACCTTACCTGCGCGACGAAAAGACGATGGTGCGCTACTGGGCTGTTCCCGGCATGGAAGGCTTTATGCACCGTCTGGGCGGTCTGGAAAAAGACTACACCACTTCGGCCATTTCAACCGACCCGGCCAACCACCAGAAGATGGTCGATGCCCGCAAGGCCAAGATCCAGAACGTGGTAGCCGATGTACCTGACCTTCGGGTGCTGGGCGATCCTTCGGCCGACCTGCTGGCCGTATCCTGGGGCGGCACCTTCGGACACATGATGGAGGCTGTCAACGAGATGAACCGCGCTGGCAAGAAAGTGGCCCTGGCGCATTTCAGCTACCTCAACCCCCTGCCCAAGAACACCGAGGAAGTGCTCAAGAAATACAAAAAGATCGTGGTGTGCGAACTCAACGACGGTCAGTTGGCCGGATACCTGCGCATGAAGATCGACGGGCTGAACCACCTCGAAAAGTACAACAAGGTACAGGGTCAGCCGTTCAAGGTTGCAGAGCTCACCGAATGTTTCACTAAACTGCTGGAGAAATAAGACCATGTGCGAAAATCATCAATATACCGCTAAAGACTTCAAAAGCGACCAATACGTACGCTGGTGCCCGGGCTGCGGCGACCATGCGGTGGTCAACACCCTTCAGAAAGCGATGGCCGAACTGGGCATCGCTCCCAAGGACACGGCCGTAATCTCCGGTATCGGTTGCTCGTCCCGTCTGCCCTACTACATGGGCACTTACGGCTTCCACACCATCCACGGACGCGGAGCCGCCATCGCCACAGGTGTAAAGGTAGCCAACCCCCACTTGTCCGTATGGCAGATCACCGGCGACGGCGACTGCATGGCCATCGGAGGCAACCACTTCATCCACTCGGTGCGCCGCAACGTGGACATCAACGTCATCCTGCTCAACAACAAGATCTACGGTCTGACCAAGGGACAGTACTCCCCCACCTCGGCACGTGGATTCGTCTCGAAATCCTCGCCCTACGGTACGGTGGAAGA
>DCEW01000013.1 GCA_002314265.1 Flavobacteriales bacterium UBA1820 | reverse complement strand
TTTCGCTTGCCCGCATCCGCTTGCCCGCCCGTTCTCTTACACAAAGGGAGGAAACGCCCCCTCGATATGGCAAATATCCTCGCGCGAAGGATTGGCCACCACCGAAATAATATCGAAACGCACCTCGCAGGAAAGGCCCCGCTCCCGCAAGTACAAATCGGCTGCTGCAATCATCCGGCGCTGTTTCTTCACATCGACCGCCTGCTGGGGCGCCGCAAAAAGGTCGGTAGAGCGCGTCTTGACCTCCACCCACACCAACAGATCGCCCCGTTGCGCCACGATGTCTATCTCGATCCCTCCGATCCGAAGCCGGCGTTCGAGCACCCGGTAACCCTGCCGGCGAAGGTACTCTGCCGCCAAGTCCTCTCCGCGCACACCCAAACGATAGGCCAGGGAAACCTCTCCCTCTCCCTTGCCTTTTCTCTGCCCGCTCATCGTTTGAAAACGTTTTTCATCCCCGCTACCGACAAACGCGCCGCCAGGTAACCCAGCAGAGCGATCGTCGCCAGAACGATCGCTCCATTGACTACGGTAAGGCGCACAGGATACGGCACCTGCATGCTTCCCTCGATCATCACCAAGTGGTAGCGCGCCTGAAGCCATACCAGCAGTACCGCCAATGCCAGCCCCACGACAGCCCCCACCGCAACGATCCACATGCCCTCGCGCACGAAAATCCCGCGAAGCATCGCGCGATCGGCACCCAAGGCCCACATCGTGCGGATATTTTCCCGTTTGTCCAGGATGAGCATCACCACCGACCCTACCACATTGAACAGCGCGATGGCGATCACCAATGTAAAGACAAAATACAACACCATATTCTCGGTGTTCATGATCTTGTAGTACGCCTCCTTGTTCTGTACCGCCGTACGCACGCGGTAGTCGGGTCCCAGCTCACGGGCGAGCGCTTCCGCTACCTTCCCGGCATAGGCCCCTTCCTTCAGGCGCACCTCGACTCCCGAAGCCTGCTCCGCGCTGCGGTGCAACAAGTGCCGGGCAAAATCCAGATCGACGAACAAGTACATTCCGTCGTAATCCTTGTGCGAAAACACCCCGGCCGTCCAGGTATCCGCCCGGGAAAACGAATTTTCGGGCACCAGCGAAAGATTTCCTCCCCCCGAAAGCACATACACGCGCAGAGGCGTCGGCTCCTGGGCCGCTCCCATGCCCAGACGATACGCCATCGATATTCCCACCACGTGCCACGCCGTGTCCGAACGCTCCTGGGAGGGCAACCATCCCCCGGCTACCAGGACGCTATCTACCCCGATCACCTCGGGATACGCCCGGTCCACGCCCTTGAGTACCGCGATGGACTCCTGCCCGGCAAAGGAGACGAACACCTTTTCTTCCAATACGGCCGAGACCGCCTCGACCCCTTCGGTGCTCACGATCCGGGATACCCAGGCCGAATCGGCCGAAAGGACTTTCCCCTTGGCCGGACGAACGGTCAAGTCGGCATCGAACGCATTGAGAAAGTCGGTATTGAACGTGCGCAGGCCCGAAAATACGGACAACACCACGAACATCGCAAACACCGACACCGCCACCCCGAAGGTCGCCACGGCCGTGATGATCCCTACGGCCGACGTCTTCTTTCGGGTGCGAAAATACCGCTGCGCTACAAACCAGGCAAAAGACATTCTCTTGGCTCTTTTCCGCTGTTCACTTCTCCCTCCTCATTCCGGGGCAACCTCATCGGGAGAAGCCCTCCCCGAGGGAGAAAACCTTGTGCTATTTTCTGATAGGGTTCTCCCCTTCGCCCCGCAACTCGCGGTCGATGGCCTCGATATAATCGAGCGAATCGTCGTCGAAGAATTCCAATTCGGGAATCTTGCGCACCTGATGCCGGATACGGTTGCCCAATTCGCCGCGGAAACGGGGCGTCTGCTCCCGTAGTTCGGCCAGAAGTCCCGCCTTGTCCTTTACCGGGAACAGGCTCACCCGCACCCGTGCCAAAGACAAATCGGAGGTCACCGCCACGCGGGTTACGCTCACCAGTATACCCGGCTTGTTCTCCTTGGCCCACCGCCGCAGGATATCCGAAAGTTCCTCGGTAAGCAGGCTTTCTATCTTTTTCAAACGTACACTGTCCATCGTCTTGTCGATCTGTTTTTTTATCCTGCCGGGCGCACGGAAAGGGAATTTCCCCCTCCCCTTTCCGCTGTCGGAAAAACGTACCAACCCGGAGAAACAAAGGTAGTGAAAGGCGAGCGCACCGCCAAAGACGGAAACGCAGTTTTCGTTTTCTGCGGTGCCGAGCCGCATCCTACCTTATCAAAAGGTAGTGAAAGGCGGGCGCACCGCATCCCGCCTCACCCCCTCTTTTTCCGAAAGAAGTGTTACCTTTGCCTGTTGCCAAGGCGTTGTCCGCAACGCCTGCCACGAATCGTAAACCACAATATCCTTCTGTCATGGACATAAAAAATTCGCAACTGGCGGTTGACCGCTGGATAAAAGAACACGGGGTGCGCTACTTCGACCCCCTGACCAACATGGCGCTGCTCACCGAAGAGACTGGCGAAGTGGCACGCATCATCGCCCGGCGGTACGGCCAGCAGAGCGAGAAGGAATCCGACAAGGCAAAAGACCTGGGCGAAGAATTGGCCGATGTGGTCTTCGTCGCCCTGTGCCTGGCCAACCAGACGGGCATCGACCTGCAAGAAGCCTTCGACCGCAAACTGGAGCTGAAAACCCGGCGCGATCACGACCGCCATCACAACAATCCCAAACTGCAAGAATAATTTCTCCCCGCAGAGCCAACACGATGATAGACCGCAGCGCGATCGAAGACCTGGAACTGGAAAAGGTCAAAACAGCCATCGCCCAACGGTGCCGCACCGCAAAGGGTTCGGCCCTGGCGCTTCGCATCGGCCCGTACAATCACTACGGGGCGCTGAACCGCGAATTGAAACAGACCGACGAATACCTCTGTGCCCTCAAAGGCGGAGGGGGCTTTCCCGATCTGACCTTCGAAGCGGCCGACGAAGACCTCCGGCTGTTGGCCGTGGAAAACTCCGTCCTGTCCGAAACGTCCCTACTGCGGCTGGCCGACATCTCGGGCAAGGTAAACGATCTGATCGACTACCTGAACCAGTACCGGGACTACTTCCCCTTCATCGGGCAGAAACTGCGCTACGTCTATCGCACCGAAGGGGTTACCGCTCCGGTAGCGCGCGCCATCGACCCGGAAGGGAGCGTACGCGACGAGGCTTCCCCGGAGCTGAAAAGCATCCGGATGCGCATCGGGGCCATCCGCGGCTCGATCGACAAGTTTTTCCAGATGGAAATGGCCCGCTGCCGCGCCGAAGGCCTGCTGGACGAGATCGGCGAATCGGTGATCGACCACCGCCGGGTGTTGGCCGTATCGGCCGCCTCGCGCCGGAAGGTGCGCGGACAGGCCCTGGGGACCTCCCGCACCGGCAGCATCATTTTCATCGAACCGGAAGCCACCGTACGCCTCTCGCGCGAGATGGCCGCCGCCCAGGAGGAAGAAAAGGAGGAAATCCTGCGTATCCTCCGCGCCCTCTCCGACGAGATCCGCCCCTATGCGGAATTGCTCACCGCCAGCCAAAAACTGCTCACCGAGATGGACCTCCTGCAGGCCAAAGCGCACTACGCCCTGGAGATCGGCGCCTGCTTGCCTGCCCTCGACAAAAAGGGCCGGGTCCACCTGCGCGAAGCCTACCACCCCATCCTGCTGCTGCAGAACAAAGCCCAAGGTTTGCCCACCTTTCCACAGGACATCGAGCTGAATCCCGAACAGCGCATCATCGCCATCTCGGGGCCCAATGCCGGAGGAAAGAGCATCACCCTGAAGACGGTCGGCCTGCTCCAACTCATGTTCCAGTGCGGGCTGCTGGTGCCGGTGCATCCTTCGAGCACGATGAGTCTGTTCGAACACATCCTCACCGACATCGGCGACAACCAATCCATCGAAAATCACCTGTCCACCTACTCCTACCGGCTGAAGAAGATGGCGCAATTCCTGCGCACGTGCGACGACCGCACCCTGTTCCTGATCGACGAATTCGGCACCGGTTCCGACCCCGATCTGGGTGGTGCCCTGGCGGCGGTGTTCCTTGAGGAGTTTTACAACCGGGGAGCCTACGGAGTGCTCACCACCCACTACACCAACATCAAACTGCTGGTGGAAAATCTCCCGCAGGCCATCAACGCTTCAATGCTGTTCGACGAAAAGACCCTCAAGCCGCTCTACAAACTCTACGTAGGGCAGGCCGGGAGTTCCTTCACCTTTGAAGTGGCGCTGATGAACGGCATCCCCCGCGAGCTGATCAAACGGGCCAAAACGCGGGTGGAGCACGACAAGATCGTACTGGACCGCACCATCGCCGCCCTGCAAAAAGAAAAATCGAACATCCTCGAACAGAGCCGCAACCTATCCTCGGCCCGCGCCAAGGCCGACGCCACCTCCGAAGCCCTGGAAAAGACCAACGAAAAGATCCAGGCCAAACTCGTCGCCTACCAGGAACTCTTCGACCACAACACCCGACGCATCCAGCTCGGACGCCGCATCGAGGCCCTTACCGACGCTTATTTCTTCAAGAAACAGACCAAGAAAGCGGTCGTAGCGGAACTGACCAAACTCATCGAGACGGAGACTGCCCGCAGAGCCGAAAAAGCAGCCGAACTGCTCAAGGCACAGGAGAAACAGGCCGCCGAAAAAAAGAAAAAGAAGACCGCCGAAGAAAAAACGGTCCCCACCCCCACTGCTTCGCCCGACCCGGCCAAAGAAATCTCCCGCGCCCAAGCCGCCGCCCGCAAAGCCTTGCAGGCTCAGAAAAAAGAAGAGGAAAAACGCCTTTGCGAAGCCGAGAAACAGATCGAGCAGGAGATCGCCCCCATCCGCGAACAAAAAGCCGAGGAATTGGCCGCCCTTCGGCAACAGCAGCAACAGCCCGTCCTCCATCTCCCCATCGCGCCCGGAGACCGGGTACGGCTTGCCGGCGGCTACTCGGTCGGGACGGTCGATCGCCTCGAGAAAGGCATTGCCTACATCGACTACGGCTGGTTCATCACCCAGGCCCCGATCGCGGAACTGGAACTGGTGGAGAAAAAGAAACAGGGCAAAAAGTAATTTTCCCCTTTCTGCCCTTCCGCCTGCCGACCTGCCCCTGTTTCCGCACAGACCTAGACAGCCCCTTCCCGCAGGCAGAGAGGTTCCCTCGGAGCGAGTCCCTCACAACACTTCGTGCCAGAGGTGGCAGTACGGCGTATTCCCCGTCTTGTCGTAATAATGCCGATGGTAGTCCTGCTGCTCGGGATAAAACACGTCCAAGGGCCGAAGCTGCGTTACCGGGCGGTAACCTTTTTCCCGAAGTTCGTCCAAGACCTGCTCCGCCTGGTGCTTCTGCTCCAGATCGGTGTAAAAAATAGCCGAACGGTACTGAGGGCCTATATCCGGTCCCTGTCCGTCTGCCTGTTCAAAGTCGAAGGTATTGAAATACTGCCGCAGCACTTGCCGGTAAGAGACCTTGGCAGGGTCGAATACCACGCGGACGCACTCCAGATGGCCCGTCCCTCCGGTTTTCACTTCCTGGTACGAGGGTTGGCGCAACCATCCTCCGGCATAGCCTACCTCGGTGGACAAGACCCCTTCCAAACGCGAAAGCCAATACTCCGTCCCCCAGAAACAGCCCGAGGCAAGTACCGCCACCTCCGTAGGGGAGGCTTCCGCGCGAGGGTCCATTTGCGGTACGAAGACCATCGACATCGAATTGATGCAATACCGGGTATTCCGTTCCGTCCAGCCTTCTCCGGAGAACACGTGGCCCAGATGCGCCCCGCAGGCTGCGCAGACACATTCAGTGCGCACTCCGTCCGCATCGGGGAGTTCGCGCACTGCACCGGGGATCGCCGCATCGAAAGCCGGCCAGCCGCAATGCGCGTCGAACTTGTCCTGCGAGCGGTACAATGCTGCCCCGCAGCGGCGACAATGATACGTCCCGGGGGCGAACAGATCGACATACTTCCCGGTAAAGGGAACTTCGGTGGCTTTGTGTTCGATGACTTGCTGCTCCAGGGGAGTCAGCGGCTCGGTGGCAGGTTTCATGGCGGTTCCGGTTTTTACAGTTTTTTCATTCTTCCTTTCAGCTTCTTTCACAAGCAAGTCCTTCTGCAAGAGAGGGTCGGGAAATATTTTCAGCCCCTTGTCCGGCGGAGGAAAAAATATTTTTTCCGCAGGGTGTAACTTTTTGGCGATTCCCCCGGTCTAATGTAGCAGAAAAAGGCAATAAAAACTGTGAAGATGATAAAAATGATGAAAACGATGAAAACATTTCTTTTTACCCTCCTGGCGCTTCTGTGCGGAGTCGGAGTCCGGGCGCAGGACCAGGCGATGCTGGACTCTCTGCAGACGTTGATAAATCAGGCCGACGGAGCCTTGGGCGAGAAAAATTTCCGGAAGGCAGTCTGCCTGTACAACGAACTGATCTCCACCTGCCAGGCGCAGGACGAGAAAACCCTCCCTGCGCAGATCCGGAAAACAGTCCAGGCGCATTGCTACTACAACCTGGCATGCATCTACAGTCTGTCCGATAGAAAGGAAGCGGCCTTGAACGCCTTCCAGAATGCGGTGAACGCCGGCTATCGGGACTATCTGTGGGCCAGCCGGGATTCCGATCTGCGCAACATCCAGAGCGAGACTTTCTTTCGGGAACTGATCCGAAAACTCGAAAAGAAATACAACTACGTGGAGATACTCAAAAACGCAGGAGGTTACACGGGCGATGAGGAGACAGCCTCCCGGCCGGAATTCACCTATCTCCCTGCGAACGATCCCCGACTGGTCGCCCTGCGGGAGACGCTGAACCTGGATTCCATCGCGGGAGACGGCGACGAGATTTCCCGGATCAAAAACCTGTGCCTGTGGTTGCACAACACCGTACGCCACGATGGTTCTTCGCGCAACCCGACGGAGAAAAACACCCTGGCGATGCTCGAGCTATGCCGGAAGGAAAACCGGGGGGTCAATTGCCGGATGCTGGCCACGATGCTCAACGAATGCTATCTGGCCCTGGGTTTCAAGTCGCGTTTCGTCACCTGCCTCCCTCAGGACGAGGACGACCCGGACTGCCACGTGGTAACCATCGTCTGGAGCGATACGCTGGGAAAATGGATCATGGCCGACCCCTCGTTCTACGCGTTCTTCCAGGACAAGCAAGGGAAGTTGCTGGGCATCCAGGAGGCGCGTGAGAGAATGATCGAAGGAAAGCCGGTGTATGTAAACCCCGAAATAAACTGGAACGGGAATCCCCGCAGCCAGGAGGAACACCTGAATTACATGGCCAAAAACTTCTACTGGTTCTCCTGCCCGGCGGCCTCGACCTACGATACGGAGACCCCCCAGGAGGGCAAATCGGTGCAGTACGTAAGTCTCGTTCCGAGCGGCTTCACCCCATGGAATGCTTCCCTGGGCAGCTTTACGAGCTGCGACCCGGATTACTTCTGGGCAAAGCCTCAGTAAGGCGGCCATTCTCCGGGGTCGGGCAAGCG
>DCEW01000058.1 GCA_002314265.1 Flavobacteriales bacterium UBA1820 | reverse complement strand
TGCGCTCGCCTTTCACTATATTTGTACCCGCAAAACCAATCGGAATCCATCGGATGATCCTGCAACGGGTACAGGCACTTTATTTTCTGGCGGCAGCTCTGCTGGCGGCGGGGTCTGTCCTGTGGGGTTTCTCCCCCCGGTGGGTGGCCGACAACTCCCTGGCTGAGGTCTTAATCTGGATTTCGGCCGCTGTGTCGCTGGTAACCATCTTTCTGTTCAAGCACCTTGCCCTCCAGCATGTGCTGGCGCGGATGGTTATCCTGATCAATGCGATTGTTTTTGTCATCTTCGTTCTTCGCGGGCTGAATCTATCCGGAGGGGTTTCGTCCCCTGAGAAGGGTATTGAGACGTGGGGCCTTTTGCTGCTTTTCGCTTCTACGGTCGCTGCGCTGTGCGCTTCGCGTGCCGTAAAAAAGGACCTGCGGATCGTAAAATCGGCCGACCGATTGCGATGAGGACATAACGATACTTAGTTAAATGCGTTGCCGCCCGGGATCTGCCCCGGGCGGTTTTCGTTTTCAGGAGAGGGGAGAGAAGGGCGAAGGTGCGGAAGGGGACGGCAAAAGCGGCCGGATGCGGGTGCGGTTGATTTCGTCCAAAAAGATCACCCGGCGCACAAGCAGGCTACCGCGACTTCCCGTGCTCCGGCGCTGTACAGCGCGTCGACGGCCGTGGCGGTAGTCATGCCGGTGGTGAAGACGTCGTCCACCAGGATGTACCGTCCGTTTTGTACGTGGGCGCCTTTCCGCACGGCGAAGACGTGCTGAAGATTTTGCAGGCGTGCCTGCCGCCCCAAGGAGGCTTGCTGGCGGGTGGCGTGGGTGCGCACCAACAGCTCTTCGAAGGGAATCCCGCAGGTGTGCTGCATACCCCGGCACAATTCGGCGGCCTGGTTGTATCCCCGGCTGCGCTGGCGGCGGGGGTGCAGGGGAACGGGGACCAGGGCGTGGTATCCTTCGAAGCGGCCCGAGGCCTGGAGCGCTTCCCCGAGGAGCTCGCCGGCGTACACGGCCAGGGTGCGCGCCCCGCCGTATTTGAAGGCGGCGACCATCCGGCCCGATACTTCTCCGTGGGTGTACACCGAGAGTGCCAGGGCGGGAACGTGTCTTCCGGTGAGGCGTTCCAGGCGTTGTTCCATGGGATTGCCGGGGACGGTGGCGTATCCGGTGTGTTCCAGGCGGGAGAGGCATCCGGCGCACAGGTATTCCTCCCCTTGTACGAGCACCGCTCCGCATACCGGACACACCGGGGGAGCTACTACGCTCATCACGTCGGCACAGAGCCGGGAGAAGGCCTCCCGGAGGGTTTGCAGGGGGATCATGGCAGGAACTTTTCGGGCTCGCGGAAAAAAATGAAGCGAGGGCATTTTTTTAAGAACAAATATAGCTTTTTTATGCTATTTTTAACGGCATGATACAAATACTACCGACCTTATGCCTTTGAAAACGATCCATCCGACAACCACCCGTGCGTGGGAGGAACTCGAAACCCACATCGACGAACTGGACGATACCTCCCTCTCGGAACTCTTCGCGGCCGATCCTCACCGCTTTGACAAATATCATCTCCAGGCCTGCGATCTCCTGGTGGATTTTTCCAAAAATCTGGTTACCGACAAGACGATGCGTCTGCTCTACGAGCTGGCCCGCGAGACGGAAGTGGGCGATGCCATCGAAAAGATGTTTACCGGCGATAAGATCAACCAGACGGAAAACCGTGCGGTGTTGCACACCGCCTTGCGCAACCGGGCCAATACTCCGGTGTATGTCGACGGCCGCGACGTGATGCCCGATGTAAACCGAGTGTTGGGGCAGATGAAGGATTTTTCCCAGAAGGTCATCGACGGACAGTGGAAAGGCTATACCGGACGGGAGATCACCGATGTGGTCAATATTGGCATCGGGGGGTCGGATCTGGGACCCCACATGGTGTGTGAAGCCTTGAAATACTACTGTACACGGCTCAACATACATTTTGTCTCCAATGTGGACGGGACGCACATCGTGGAAACGCTGCGGGGATTGGACCCCGAGACCACGCTGTTCATCATTGCCTCCAAGACTTTCACCACGCAGGAGACGATGACCAACGCCCACACGGCCAAGGATTGGTTCCTCGCTTCCGGGGCCCGGCACCAGGATGTGGCGCGGCATTTCGTGGCGCTGTCCACCAATGCGGCGGAAGTGGAAAAGTTCGGCATCGATACGGCCAACATGTTCGAATTTTGGGACTGGGTCGGCGGCCGATACTCGCTCTGGAGCGCGATCGGTTTGTCGATAGCACTGGCGGTGGGTTTCGAGCGTTTCGAGGAGCTGCTCGAGGGAGCCTTCGAGATGGACCGACATTTCCGCACGACGCCTTTCGAAAAGAACATACCGGTTACCCTGGCGCTCATCGGGATCTGGTACACGGACTTTTTCGGTGCCGAGACCGAAGCCATCCTGCCCTACGACCAGTATCTGCACCGTTTTGCAGCCTATTTCCAGCAGGGGAACATGGAGTCCAACGGCAAGTCGGTGAGCCGCGACGGCCAGCCGCTGGATTACCAGAGCGGTCCCATCGTCTGGGGCGAACCCGGCACCAACGGTCAGCATGCCTTCTACCAGCTGATCCATCAGGGAACAAAACTCATCCCGGCCGATTTTCTCGCACCGGCCCGTTCGCTCAACCCCATCGGCGACCATCATCTCAAACTCCTGTCCAATTTCTTTGCCCAGACCGAGGCATTGGCTTTCGGCAAATCCGAAGAGGTGGTGGTAGAGGAACTCCGCCAGGCCGGCAAGACACAACAGGAGATCGACTTCCTGAAAGAATACAAGATATTCGACGGCAACCGTCCGACCAATTCCATCCTCTTCCCGCTGCTCACTCCCCGTACCCTCGGGTCGCTGATCGCCATGTACGAGCACAAGATCTTCGTGCAGGGGGTCATCTGGAATATCTTCTCGTTCGACCAGTGGGGAGTGGAGTTGGGCAAACAACTGGCCGGAAGGATCCTTCCCGAACTGCGCGACGACCGTCCCGTTACCTCGCACGACAGTTCGACCAACGGGCTGATCAATGCTTACAAGGCGATGCGGGAGTAAATTCGTATGATTCCCCCTGCATCAGATATGGAATGACCAAGTAATTTGTCCTTGCCGTCCCCCTCCGATGATTTCCATCTCGTCCCGCCGAAGGCTTTTTTGCGTATTTCTTTGCAGGAATGCAAGGAGATAGGCGAAAGGGTCTTCGGCGGGATATTTTTTCTAGGGACGAGAAGTCCGAAAGGGCGCAGCAGGATTTCGGCCATCGGCCTGTAAAGACGACCACAAAACCAGAATCATAACAACCACTAAAAAACAAACAAACAAACAAAGATGACAAAACGACTGTTACTGTACCTGTTGGGCCTGGTGTCCGTCATGGGGCTGCTGACCTCCTGCGCCAAGGACGAGAAGTTCACCCAGATCTCGTCCCTTTCGTTCTCCGGAGCCCCGTCCTCGCTGGCACCCGGGCAGACGCACAAACTGCAGGTAAAGACTTTCCCGGCCGGGGCGGACGAGCCTTACACGCTGGTATTCACCAGTTCGAAGCCCACGGTAGCTACTGTCGACGAGCTGGGGACGATAACGGCTCTCCAAGAGGGGCAGACGGTGATCTCGGTAAGCCTGAAAGACCGCCCGGAGGTCAAGGCCGAGTTTACCCTGACGGTGGAGATCATCCGGATCACGGGGGTGGAGTTTACCGAGAAAGTATCGACTCTTTTCATCGGACAGACCTTCTCGGTGTCCACGCGAGTCCTGCCCGAGAATGCAACGGAAAGCGGAGCGGTGGAATACACCAGTTCCCAGCCTGAGGTAGCTTCGATCACCCAGACGGGATACATCACGGCTCTGGAAGCCGGTACGACCATCATCACGGTTACGGTCAAGGAGCATCCTGAGATCAAGGCCGAGTTTACCTTGGAAGTAAAACAGTTGTACAAAGCCCCGAAGAATACCCAGTTCCGGAAAGTGGGTTATTTCCCCTCGTACCGCAGCATAACGGCCATGTCGGACGAGTACCTCCAGATGCTGGATGTGGCTTGCTATGCCTTTGCCGAGATGAACGACGATTATACACTCACCATCCAGCAGCCGGCCAAGTTCCAGCAACTGGTCGATCGTTGCAAGTCGTTGGGTGTGAAGGTGGTGATCTGCTTCTATGGCGGCGGAAGTTCTCACGAGAAATACGTCAAGATGGTGGCTTCCCCGGAAAATCGGGCCAAGTTCATCGCTTCGCTCAAAACCATCGTGGAGACGTATGATCTCGACGGGGTGGACAACGACTGGGAATACCCCAAGACTTCGGACAACTCGCATACGGGCAATACGGCACTGATGCGCGAGTTGAGCTCCTGGCTGCACGATCCGGCGGTGAACAAACTGCTCACGATGGCCATCACCCCCGGAGTGTACGAGGGAGCGGTGTCCAACGGTATCGAGACGGAATGCTTCGACTATGTGGACTGGTTCAATATCATGTGCTACGACTCGTATCTGGGCTGGGCCGACAAGAAACCGGAAGACCTGCCGCTGGAGATGTTGACCATCTCGTACAATTACTGGGTAGTCAAACGCTCGATGCCCAAGTACAAGTTTGTCGGGGGTATTTCGGTCTATGGCCGTCCGTCTGACAGCCAAAACAACGGAAAGGCATTCACCTATGCCGGCATTCTCGCTCAGGGTGGCGATCCGGACGGCTACAAGGCACATGTGAGCTCCTCGTCCTATACGGGCGACGTGTACTACAACGGACGTCCTTTCGTTCAAAAGAAAACGCGCTACTGCATCGACCAGGGGGTAGGGGGCATCATGTTCTGGGAAGTAGGACAGGATGTCTCGGACGACCGTTCGCTGGTCAAGGCAGCCTACGATGAACTGGACGGCTATACCGACCTGCCGTGAACGATATTTTTCTTGACAAAAAAAGCCGGGAATGTGAATTCCCGGCTTTTTTTTTTCTCGTTCTTTATTTTACTTTTGAGCAGTACTAAAAAATTACGGACAATACCTATACAAGCCTTTCTTCGATGGAAGGAAATCATGTTTTTGAAAAGACAAGAATATTCTGTCTCGGGTGGTTTCTACCGGCTGCAGATAAGTATTAGGGATCGAATATCACAATATCATAACAACCATTAAAAAACAAATGAAGATGACAAAACGGTTATTTTTGTATCTGTTGGGTCTTGCGGCTTTTGTAGGACTGATGACCTCCTGCGCCAAGGAAGACAAATTCACACAAGTATCTTCCCTCTCGTTCTCGAGTACGCCTTCTTCGCTGGCACCTGGCCAGACACACAAACTGCAGGTAAAGGCTTTTCCGGCCGATGCGGATGAGCCTTATACCTTGGTATTCGCCAGTTCGAAGCCGGAGGTGGCTACTGTCGATGCACAAGGGACGGTAACGGCTATTAAAGATGGTCAGACGGTGATCTCGGTGAGCCTGAAAGACCGTCCGGAGGTCAAGGCCGAGTTTACCCTTATGGTAGAGACCATTGAGATTACAGGAGTTGAATTTACCCAAAAGGTCGACGCCCTTTACATGGGGGAAACCACGACGATCACCGCGAAGGTTCTCCCCGAAAATGCGACCGAAGCCGGTACTCTGGAGTACACCAGCTCTCAGACAGAGGTAGCGACGATCACCCAGACGGGATACATTACGGCCTTGGAAGCCGGAACGACCGTCATCACCGCTACGGTCAAGGAGCATCCTGAGATCAAGGCCGAGTTTACCCTGACGGTAAAGCCGCTGTACAAAGCCCCGAAGAATACCCAGTTCCAGAAAGTAGGTTACTTCCCCTCGTACCGCGACCTGGCCGCCATGCCCGATGAATTTCTCCAGATGTACACCGTAGCTTGCTATTCTTTTGCCAAACTGAATAAAGACTATACCCTTACGGTAGAAAAACCCGATAAGCTCCGCGAATTTGTCACCCGTTGCAAGTCGCTGGGGATAAAGGTGCTGATATGCTTCGGAGGCGGAGGCAGCGGTGCGGATGGTTCGTATGCGGCCATGGCGGCTTCGCCGGAAAACCGCGCCAAGTTCATCACTTCACTCAAAACCATCGTGGAAACGTACGATCTCGATGGCGTGGACAATGACTGGGAGTATCCCCGCACCACGGATGGATCGGACAAGGGCAATACGGCCCTGATGCGTGAGTTGAGCATCTGGCTGCACGATCCGGCGGTGAACAAACTGCTCACGATGGCCATCACCTCCGGGAAATACACGGGAGCCGTAGCCAGCGCCATCGAAACGGAATGCTTCGACTATGTGGACTGGTTTAACGTAATGTGCTACGACAACTACCTGGGTTGGGCCAATATGGATCCCAAAAGTCTGGCGCTGGACATGATGAGCACTGGGTACAACTACTGGGTAGGTACCCGGAAGATGCCCAAGTACAAGTTTGTCGGCGGTATTTCCGCGTATGGCCGTCCCTCCGACGAGGAACACAACGGTACGCCGGTCTCCTATGTAGAGATCCTGCGGCAGGGCGGAAGACCCGATGGTTACAAGGCAGAGGTATCCACCGCGAAGTACACCGGGACGGTTTACTACAACGGGCAGCCTTTTGTCAAGGAAAAAACACGCTACTGCATCGACCAGGGTGTCGGCGGGGTGATGTTCTGGGATGCCGGCCAGGATACGCAGGACGACCGTTCGCTTATCCAGGCAGCCTGCGACGAGGCGGGCGATTATACCGACCTGCCGTAAACGGTACGTTTTCTTTACAAAAAGCCCCGGAAATGTGAATTCCGGGGTTTTTTTTCCCTTCGGTTTTGGTTACCTTTGGGCTGTTTCTGAAAAACTACAAACGATATGAAAAAATTAGGCCTTTTTCTGGCCGCATGCTGGATCGGGATTTCGAGCTGTGCGGCGCAGTCTCGTACGGAGTACGTAGCTCCGGAAAACACGCAGTTTCGCGTGGTGGGATATGTCCCCGGCTACCGCGACCTGGATGCGGTCCCCGACCGGACACTCGCCCAACTGGACATCGCCTGCTATGCTTTTGCCACGATCGATTCCACGGGTATCCCCCGGGTGGCCAACGAGAAACAACTGGCCCGTTTTGTCCGCCGGGCCCATCGTTTGGGCGTGAAGGTAATGCTCAGTTTCAACGGCAAACATGCACGTTTTGCCCAGATGGCTTCCGACGATCGGCAGCGCAAGGCTTTCGTGGACGAAATCTGGCGTTTGGTTCAGAAATACCACATGGACGGGGTGGACAACGACTGGGAATTTCCCCGCACGACCGACGGCACGGCCGAATCCAACCTCGCGCTGATGAAAGACCTTGCGCGCCTGTGTCGGGGCGGGGAGAAACAATACCTGCTCACGATGGCCGTTACCTCGGGACTGTACCCGGGCAACCGTTCGGATGCCATTTCCGACGAGTTGGTCGCGCTGGTGGATTGGCTCAATGTGATGGTGTACGGCAATTTTTCCGAGACACGTCCTTATCAGCAGCATTCCCCGTATTCGATGTTGGAGGCCAGCTACGACTACTGGATCGTCCGCCGGGGGATGGATCCCCGCAAGTTCGTCGCCGGGTTGCCGGTGTACGGTCTGGCGTCCGGACTTCCCAAGAGGACCTCGTCGGCCTCCTATGCCACGATCCTGCGGCAAAATGGTCCGCAGGCCATGGTTTGCGATTCGGCCCGGGTGGTGAACAGCGTACATACCACGCCTTACTGGGTGTACTACAACGGCCTGCCCACCATCTACCGCAAGGTGGCTTTCTGTGTGGACAAAGGTCTGGGCGGGATCATGTTCTGGGAAGTGAGCCAGGACACGACCGAAGGGGCTTCGCTGGTCAAGGCTGCCTGCGATGCCGCCCGTTTCGAGTGGAAAAACAAGGAAGAATAATATCTCTGTTTCGACGATGAAAAAATGGATTTTCTCTCTCCTGTCCCTGGCGGTTTTCTCGCCCTTGCAGGCACAGCAGGAGTATAAGGCTCCGGAAAACACGCGCTTTCGGATCATCGGCTACGCTCCCTCCTACCGCAACCTGGACGCCATTCCCGACCGTTCACTCGCTCAGTTGGACATCGCCTGCTACGCCTTCGCCACGATCGATTCTACGGGAATCCCCCGGGTACGAGACGAAAAACACCTGCGCCGTTTTGTGCGCAAGGCGCGCCGGGCGGGGGTTGAGGTGATGCTCAGCTTCAACGGCCGCCATGCGTACTACGCCCGGATGGTCTCTTCGGCGCAGAGCCGGGCACGGTTCATCGATGCCCTTTGGCATCTGGTAAAGAAATACCGCCTGGCGGGTGTGGACAACGACTGGGAATACCCCTTGGGCAGCGACGGATCGGGACAGGGCAACCTGCTGCTGATGAAGGAACTGGCCAAGAAATGCCGCGAGGGACGTCGGCAGTACTACCTCACGGCCGCCATCACCCCCGGCAAGTACGTGGGCAATGCCACAGCGGGACTTCCCGATGAGTTGTTCGACTACGTGGACTGGTTCAACGTGATGGTGTACGACGACTATTCCGAAACCCGGGAGGGGATGCACCACTCGACCTATGACCTGATGCTGGAGAGCGTCGACTACTGGGTCGGCCAGCGCGGGCTTCCCCTGTCCAAGTTCGTGGTCGGGCTTCCTGCCTACGGGGTGCCGTCGGGCATCCGCCGCAGCGGCAACACGCGCGACTACAACGGCATCATCCGGGCGGGGGGCAGTTGCATGGGCGACGTGGCGATGATCACCAGCACGCAGCATCCCTCGCCTTATCCGGTGTACTACAACGGCATCCGGACCATCCGGGCCAAGACAGCCTATGCCTTGGGCAACGGCCTGGGTGGAGTGATGTTCTGGGAGATCGCCGGCGACCGCCACGACGACCTTTCGCTGGTAGCCGCGGCGTACGATCAGGTCCAGAGCCAAGAAGCCGCTTCCCCGTCGAAGGAGGAAAAACACGGGAAAAGGAAATGAGCACCTTTGGCCTTTCCGCCTCCCCGGAAGAAGCGAAGGGGACCTTGCTCGACACCGCCGACCGGCAGGCCGAGTGGATACGCCGCACGTTTATCGACCAGACGCGCCGCCTGGTGGAGCAGGGCTTTCCCGACATCGCTTTTCTGGTCATCGGACAAGGCATCGAGACGATGGGGGCCTTCCTCGACCGGAAACCTTTCCGGGCGAAAGGGCAGTCGCGCGAACGCTTTTCCCGCGCCTTGAGCGAACTCTTTCCGCCCCGCTATGCCCAACTCAACGGGCGCGACTTCCTCTACCGCAACCTGCGCTCCAGCCTTACGCATCTGGCTGTGGGCAGCCCGCACCTGTGGCTGGTAGCCGGGGACACTCCCGGGAAACACCTCTGGGTGGAGGACAAAAAGACGACCCTGGTGCTCGAAAGGCTCCTGGAGGATTATTGCGCCGGCTGGGAGACGATCATCGCCCGGCTGACGGGTGGGACGCTGCGGGTAAAGCCTTTGGCGGCCTCCGCCGGGGAGTGATGCGGTCACGGGGAGCGCTTCTCGGCCCCCCCTGAGATAGGCGGAACCTCCGGCCATGAGAAGGAATGAGAAGGAAAAAGACCCTAACAAAAAGATACGAACGATAAAATCATCAGAAGAAAAATGAGAACGATCAGACGTTTGTTGGCCGTGGGAGCCTTTCTGTGGCTCGCGCCCCTTGCCGGGCAGACGGCAACGGAGGATACCATTCGGTATGTAGATGCGGCCGATTTTCCCCGTTTGGGGCAGGTAACGACCGAAGGCCTGGAGAGCCCCTATGACCGCCTCCCGGCTTACCTGAAGGATTCTATCCGGAAAGAACTTTGGGACTTGGGCAAAAATTCGGCCGGGATCGCCGTGCGCTTCCGCACGGATTCCAAGAAGATAACCGCCCGCTGGGAAGTGCTGAACAATACCTGGATGAACCACATGACCCCTACCGGGATCAAAGGCCTGGACTTGTATGCCTGGGACGAAGGCCGCTGGATCTTCATCGGCTCGGGGCGTCCGGGGTATTCCAAGGGGACGTTTACCAGCACGTTCATCTCCAACATGGATGGGCAGATGCGGGAATACATGCTGTACCTCCCGCTGTACGACTGCGCCACCAAGGTCGAGATCGGCGTACTGGGCCGTGCGCGGATCGAACGTCCGGAACTGCTGAGTCCGGTGGAGGAAAAACCGGTGGTGGTTTACGGGACCAGCATCACCCAGGGAGGATGTGCCAACCGTCCGGGAATGGCCTATACTTCGATCCTCTCGCGCCGGATGAACCGCGAGTTCATCAACCTGGGATTTTCCGGGAACGGGCGTCTGGACCCGGAGATCGCACGGCTGATGGCTCAGGTGGACGCTTCGTGCTACGTGCTGGACAACATGGCCAACTGTACCACGCAGATGCTCGACCGCCTGGAGGAGTTCGTCGGCATCCTGCGGCAGGCGCATCCCGATACGCCGATCGTCCTGCTGGGAAATTCGCATTACACCTATGTGCGCTTCAATACGGTCAGCGCGGGAGAAGTGGCGGAAAAGGATGCCCGTCTGCGGGAATTGTTCCGCCAGATGAGCCGCGAGGATAAAAACCTGTATTACGTACCCGGAGAACGGCTCATCGGTCTGGACGACGAGGCGACGGTGGACGGTACGCACTTTACCGATCTGGGTTTTGTCCGGATGAGCGACAATCTGTATCCGGTGCTCGAACGTATCCTTCGTCGCCACGCGCGATAACCCCGGGGCGTTCGGCTCGGGAAAGAACAACTCCCTCCTTGAAGGGTCCTTTCGCTTTTTAACTATCGGGAAGGCCTGGGAAAGGGGGAGTTTTTCGTATTTTTACTTTTCGTACACACACACGGGTTCGGGCAGAACCCTGCAAACAGGCCGGCGGTATGATAAAGAACATCCAACAACAAAAGCTCGCTCAACGCTTTTCCCCCTCGCAGATCCAGCTGATGAACATGCTGGCGATGCCTGCGTTGGTCTTTGAACAGTACCTGGCCAACGAGATCGAGTCCAACCCGGCACTCGATGCCGACTATACCCCCGAAACGTCTTCCGAGGACACGCCTTCGGACGAGGCAGCGGGGGAAAACACCGCGGGGGCAGACGAGGCCTCCGGTGAGGATCGGGACGACTTCGACCTTGCGGACTACATGTACGAGGACGAAGCGCCGGATTACGTACCGACTTCCTCCCAGCGGGACGACCCGCCGCAGAGCGACCGCAATACCTTTATCGCGGCGCAAAGTGCACAGAACACCTTTGTCGAGCACCTGTTGGACCAGCTCCGGATGGAACCCCTCTCCGAAGATCAGATGACCATCGGGCGCTACATCATCGGCAATCTCGATGCCGACGGTTACCTGCGCCGCACGCCGGAGGCCATTGCGGACGATTTGGCATTCTCCGTCGGGGTGAACGCCTCCCCGCAGCAGGTGGAGCAAGTCCTGGAGGTGATCCGAGGCTTCGATCCGCCGGGAGTGGGGGCGCATTCGCTGCAGGACTGCCTCTCGCTTCAGTTGCGGCAGATGGAGGATACGCCCTCTGTACGGCTGGCCCGGCGCATCGTATCGGACTTTTTCCCGGCGTTGGGCAAAAAGAACTATGCGCAGATCCAGGAACGGACGGGATGTTCCCGGGAAGAATTGGCCGGGGCGGTGGAGGAAATCGCGCGGCTCAACCCCAAGCCGGGGGGCGCTTATTCGGGGACGGAGGAAGAATCGTCGCTGGATGTAACGCCGGATTTCATCATCCGTGTGGAAGACGACCAGGTGGAGGTCTCGCTTTGCGAAGCGGACAGTTTGCCTGCCCTGCGGGTGTCCCGCCAATATACGGATCTGCTCGACGGCTTGTCGAGGATTGCCAAACCGACCAAGAGCCAGCAGGAAACCGCCGCCTTCGTGCGCAGCAAGATCGATGCGGCGCGCTGGTTTATCGACGCAGTGGCCGGTCGGCGGGCTACCTTGCTTCGCATCATGCAGGCCATCGCCCGGCGGCAGAAGAAATATTTGCTTTCCGGAGATGTGGCCGATATGGTCCCTCTGGGCCTGAAAGACATTGCCTCCGATGTGTCGATGGATATTTCCACCGTGTCGCGGGTGGCTTCGCAGAAGTATGCCGATACGCCGTACGGGGTGATGCGGCTCAAGGATTTTTTCAGTGAAGGGTCGGTCAATCGGGACGGGGAGGATATTTCTACCCGGGAGATCAAACAGAGCCTGGAAGCACTCGTGCAGAGCGAGGACAAACGCTCGCCCTATACCGACGAACAGCTCACCGCCCTGCTTTCCGAAAAAGGATACAACGTGGCCCGCCGTACGGTGGCCAAATACCGGGAAGCGCTCGGGCTGCCCACCGCCCGTTTGCGCCGACAGGTATAACCGAAGAATGAAAAGATGAAAAAGAACCTCTTTTGGCGGATCGTATCGCGGGTGTTCCACCCGATGTCGATGCCTCTGTGGTGTGTGGTGCTGTACTACCTGCTCGCTCCGCAACCCTTTATCCCTTTGGAAGCGATATATACCGCGATCGTGGTGGCCGTGGCTACGGTCGTGATCCCCTTGCCGGTCTTGCTGGTGCTCAAGGTGAGCGGGAAGATCGAGAGCTTGTCCTTGCCCCAGACTTATGAACGGCGGCTGCCGCTGCTGCTGGTGCTGCTGTTGCTGGCAGCCGGCGACAGGATTTACCTTTCGGGGCGTGTTTCCCCGCCGGTTTCGCTGGCCATGTACGGGGCGGTGATCTCGCTGCTGCTGGCGTATGTGTCGCTGTTTTGGGACAAGGTGAGCCTGCATGCGATGGGCATATCTGCACTGCTGGTCTTTACGATGGTGCTGATGATCCGTTGGGAGGCTCCGCTCTCCTATGCGCTTCCGGTGGTGGCGGCGCTGTGGGTGGTGTACGATCTGGTGGTGATGGCGCGTCTGGAACTCGGCCGGCACAATGTCCGGCAGGTCATCTTGGGGACGTTGTTCGGGGTGCTGCCTCAACTGGTGCTGTTGGGATGGGTGTGGTAAAAACGAATGCGCCTCTGCGTTAGGCGTGCAAA
>DCEW01000050.1 GCA_002314265.1 Flavobacteriales bacterium UBA1820 | reverse complement strand
ATGCCGTCGTAGGTACTCGTGCCGCGGCCTATCTCGTCCAGAATGATCAGGCTGCGCTCCGAGATATTGTTCAGGATGTTGGCCGTCTCGTTCATCTCGACCATGAAGGTCGATTCGCCCGAGGACAGGTTGTCCGACGCCCCCACCCGGGTGAAGATCCGGTCCACCACCCCGAGACGGGCGCTGCGCGCCGGCACATAGCTGCCCGTTTGCGCCATCAGGCAAATCAGGGCCGTCTGACGCAGCAGGGCGGACTTACCGGACATGTTCGGTCCGGTGATCATCATGATCTGCTGCGTTTCCCGGTTGAGGGTGACGCTGTTGGGAATGTACGGCTCTTCGGGCGGCAGGCGCCGTTCGATGACCGGATGGCGACCGTCGATGATCTCGATGTCGGTGGTCTGGTCCACCTGGGGACAACAGTACTCGTATTGCTGGGCGACCGAGGCCATCGAAAGCAGGCAATCGGTCTCGGCTACCACACGGGAATTTTCCTGAATGGCGGCGATGTACTTCCCGCACTGCTCCACCAAGGCGGTGTAAAGGCGGGATTCGATCTGGGCGATGCGGTCCTCGGCACCGAAGATCTTGGCTTCGAATTCCTTGAGTTCGGGCGTGATGTAGCGTTCGGCCGAGACGGTGGTCTGCTTGCGGATCCAGTCGGAAGGCACCTTGTCCTTGTGCGTATTGCGCACCTCGATGTAATAGCCGAACACGTTGTTGAACCCGATCTTGAGCGAGGAGATGCCGGTGCGTTCGGCCTCCTGCTCGATGATGCCCGAGAGGATCGCCTTGTTGGAATGCAGCATCGTGCGCAGTTCGTCCAACTCGGCATCGGCCCCCTGGGCGATCACCCCGCCCTTGGACAACTGAGCAGGAGCATCCGCGGCCAAAGTGCGGCGGATCGCGGCGCAGAGTTCGCCGCAGCCGTCCACCGCCTGGGCCATCTGTACCAACAAAGGGCTGTCGCCCGCCTGTCCGAGGATGTTTTTCATCGGGGTGCCGACTTCGAGCGAAGCGCACAAGGCAGAGAGCTCCTTCGGGTTGATGCGCCCCGTGGCCACCTTCCCCGCCAGGCGCTCCATGTCGGCCACTGAAGCGATGTAGCGGCGCAGTTCGTCCGCCTTTTCCTCCTGCGAGAGGAAGTATTTCACCGCTCCCTGCCGGCCGCGGATCGCCTCGACGTCCTTGAGCGGGAGCATGAGCCAGCGGCGCAGCATCCGCGCTCCCATCGGGCTGATGGTGCGATCCAGCACATCGAGCAAGGTGGTGGCGTTTTCACTGGGCGAGGAAAGGATCTCCAGGTTGCGCGCTGTAAAACGGTCGAGCCACACGTACGTGTCGCTCTGGATACGGGCTATGCGGGAGATATGGTCGATGCGGTTGTGCTCGGTCTGGCGCAGGTACTCCATCACCGCCCCGGCGGCGGCGATACCGTCGGACATCCGGTCGATGCCGAAGCCCTTGAGGGAGCGGGTCTTGAAATGATTTTGAAGGGTCTCCCGGCCGAAACTCTCGGAAAAAGCCCAGTCGTCCAGCATGTAGGTACGGTAGGAGGTGCCGAAGACCTCGCGGAAGCGGACCTTCATCCGCCGCTCGTGCAGCACTTCGCTGGGAGAAAACGTTTCGAGCAGTTTGACGGCCTGACCCTGCGGACCTTCCGAAACGAGGAACTCCCCGGTGGAAACGTCCAGGAAAGCTACGCCGACCCCCTTTTGCCCAAAATGCACCGCCGCCAGGAAGTTGTTCCGTCCCGAGGCGAGCACCTGATCGTTCATCGCCACCCCGGGGGTGACGAGCTCCGTTACGCCGCGTTTGACGATCTTTTTGGCCAGTTTCGGGTCTTCCAGTTGGTCGCACACCGCTACCCGCCGACCGGCCAGCACCAATTTGGGCAGATAGGTGTCGATGGCGTGGTACGGGAAACCGGCCATCGCCGTTTCGGTGGGCAGCCCGGCGCTGCGCTTGGTGAGTACAATGCCTAGGATGCGGGAACACTCCACCGCATCCTGCCCGTAGGTTTCGTAAAAGTCGCCCACCCGGAACAACAACACCGCATCGGGGTGCTTGGCTTTTATGGCGTTGTACTGCGCCATCAAGGGGGTTTCGGTCGTTTGTTTTGCCATCGTGGTCTGCTCTTTTCCTCCACGAAGTTAAGAAAATTTCCGTCCCTGCCAATGCCCGCCGGAGCGCATTTTGGCGATGATCTCGCGTTGGATCTCGGGCACGCGCCACTCCAGCCCCCAATCGGGAGCAAGGCGATACCGGGGCGGGGTCTCGGAGATGAAACGCTCCACCGGCAGGTCGGGACGAAGGTGTTCGAGCACTTCGATGATGAAATCTTCGTATTCCTCCCGACGCTCGAAAAGATGGATCCCTGCCCGATCGCCCTGCAACCAGCGCTTTGCCAGCGGCGTGTCGCGCATAAGCTGGAGCTGGTGGAACTTTACGGCCGAGAGGGGAAGTTCGTTGATCTGCCATACGGAATCCAGTTCCCGTTGCCGTCCGGTAAGCCCGAAGAGAAAATGCGCGGCGGTGTGAAGCCCCCGCCGGGCCGTACGCTGGATCGCGTCCCAGACCGCGGCGTAGTCGTGCCCCCGGTTTACCTGTGCCAGGACATCGTCATAGACGCTTTCCACGCCGTACTCGATGCTGACGAAATGCGTGCGGGACAAGGTGGCGAAAAAATCGAGCATGGCCTCGTCCATGCAGTCGGGGCGGGTGCCGATCACCAGGCCGGAGATGGCGGGATGGGACAACACCCGGACATAGAGGTCCCTGAGGTGGTCGGGATCGCCGTAAGTATTGGTGTAGGCCTGGAAGTAGGCGACGAATTGCGCGCTGCGGGGATAGCGTTTGCGCAAGAACCCGATCCCTTCCTCGATCTGCACGTCGATGTCCGTGTGGTGGGTATAAAAGGGGACGAAGGCTTCGTTGTTGCAGAAAGTGCAGCCTCCGGTGCCCACCCGCCCATCGCGGTTGGGGCAAGTAAATCCCCCGGAGAGCGACACTTTCTGCACGCGCCCGCCGAAACGCTCCTTGAGCCTTTCGGCCGCGCTGTTGTACGGAAGGGCATCGCCCCAGGGAAAGCTCTCGGGAATCATCTTCTCTTGGCGGTTTTACAAACGGTTAGAACAAGGCATGCCCCACCGAAGCCGCTGCCACGGCATACAGGGCCGCCGTCTCGGTGCGCAGCCGCGCCTGTCCCAACGAAACCGGCACATACCCCGCCTTGAGCGCCTCGTCGAGTTCCTCGGGAGTGAAGTCGCCCTCGGGGCCTATCAGGACGATGCTGTCCTGCGAACGCGCCAACAACGAAGCCGCCTGCTGGCGTTCCCCCTCCATGCAGTGAGCCATCAGACGGCAGGCGGAAGACGACGCCGTCTGGCGGAGAAACGTCCGGAAATCGGTCGGAGGGTCGAGCTGCGGGAAGGTCGCCTTGAGGGACTGCTTGCCGGCCGAGACGATGATCTTTTCCCCCCGGTCGCGGTTGTACACCCTCCGTTCGCTGCGGGCACAGATAAGCGGAGTGATGCGGTCCACGCCGATCTCGGTAGCTTTCTCGAGCAGCCACTCCATCCGGTCGTTGGATTTGGTGGGCGCTACGGCGATGTGAAGGCGGTAGGGACGCCGCTGGTCGTCCTCCAGGGTTTGCTCCACGCGTACCGAGACCCCCGAGGGGCTTGCCAGGGCGATCCGTCCGCGCACCATCACTCCCCGTCCGTTGGTCGCCAGGAGGGTTTCGCCTTCGACCATCCGCAGGACTTTGACCACATGGTGGCTTTCGTCCTTGTCCAGGGTGAAAAATTCCTCGGAGGGGAGCAGGGAAGGAGCGTAAAAGAGTTGCATATCCGGAAATGGTGTTTTCTTCGTCTAAAGCGAATACCGCGCCTGCGCCACGGCGGACTCGTCGGTGAACTGCCCTCGGAGGTACTTGAAATACCCCGTTACGGCGATCATCGCGGCATTGTCCGTAGTAAACTTGAGGGCCGGAAGGTGCAGGACGATCCCCTGACGGGAAGCGGCCTGCTGCAAAGCCTCGCGCAAGCCCGAGTTGGCCGAAACGCCTCCGGCGATGGCTGCCTCGCGGATGCCGGTCTGCCGGACGGCCCGCAGGAGTTTGGAGACCAATATGTCCACGATCGTCCCTTGTACCGAAGCACAAAGGTCGGCCAGGTGTTCCCGGACGAAATCGGGGTCTTCCTTTTCCTTTTTCTGCAAAAAGTACAACACCGAGGTCTTGAGCCCCGAGAAACTGAAATCCAGCCCGCCCGGTTCGGGGCGGGAAAAGGAGAAGGCTTTCGGATCGCCCTCCCGCGCCAAGCGGTCGATGTGCGGCCCGGCCGGATAAGGCAGGGAAAGCATCTTGCCGATCTTGTCGAAAGCCTCACCCGCCGCATCGTCGATGGTCGAACCCAGGACAGTCTGTTCCAGGTAGTCGTCCACCCGCACGATCTGGGTGTGTCCGCCGCTGACGGTCAGGCACAGAAACGGGAAATGCGGCACGGGGCGGCCGCTGCCGTCGTCCACGAAATTGGCCAGGATGTGCCCCTGCATATGGTTGACCTCGATCAAGGGGACTCCCAGCGCGACCGAAAGGCTCTTGGCAAACGAGGTGCCCACCAAAAGCGAACCCATCAGGCCCGGTCCGCGGGTAAAAGCGATTGCGGTTATGTCCTCTTTGCGTATATTTGCTTGTCTGATGGCAGCATCGACCACCGGGACGATATTCTGCTGGTGGGCACGCGAAGCCAGTTCGGGGACTACGCCCCCCCAGAGTTCGTGGACTTTCTGCGAGGCGATGACGGTGGAAAGCAACTGCGTACCGCGCACCACGGCCGCAGAGGTGTCGTCGCAGGAGGATTCGATGCCCAGGATAACGGGCTGCTCAAGTGTTGTCATGGGACAAAAATACGCAAAGGCGAGCGCAGCGGCAAGGGAGAAAACGAAGTTTTCGCACCGCGCCAACGGCCGAGAGTGCCGCCTGTTTTTCAAAAACGAACATTATCCGCATGAATAAAATCGCCCGGAGGGCGTCCATATGGCTGACTGGTCTGTTGCTGCTCGTAGCCTTGGCAGCGGGCAGCCTGTTGCTTTCGCCGGTGCAGAGCTTCCTGGGGAGAAAAGCCGCGGAGCTCCTCTCGCAACACATCCCCCAGCAGGCGAGCATCGGACGGATCGACATCCGACCGTCGGGGCGGATCTTTCTTTCGGACATCCGGGTGCTGGACCACCGGGGGGATACCCTGATGGCCATCGACTCGGTCCGGGCAAGGATAAAGCGGAGCTCGCTGTGGACCGGTCGCCTGGCCTTCCGGCAAGCCGACCTATACGGCCCGAAAGTGCGGGTGATCAAATACCCCGGGGAGGATCGCTCCTCCCTCGCGCTGTTTCTGGACCACCTCAAGGGCGAAAAGAAAAAACCTTTTTACCTGGACATCGCCCGCGCCCGTTTACTCTCGGGGGAATTTTCCTTCCGGGACGATGAAAAAGCGCAATACGAGGCCGTACAAAACCTGTCTTTGGAAGTGTCCGGGCTGTCGATCGCCCCGGGCGACTACCGCGCTACGCTCGACTCCCTGCAAGCACAAGGCCGCGACGGGAGCCGGATCCGCCATCTCTCGGGAGAATTCCGCTTTGCTCCCCGGGGGATCATCGCCGACGGAGTAAAACTGCTCACCGAATACAGCGACTTGTCGTTCTCGGCTTCCGCGTACCTGCCCGAGAAAGACTCCACGAGCCAAACCTTCGGGCAACGCCTGCGCCGGGGAGAGTTTTCCCTCTCTGTCGATCCCTCGCACATCGACCCGCGCGACCTCCGGCCGTTTTACCCCCGGGCGGAGGGGATCCCTCCCATTGAACTCTCGGCCCACATCGTGGCGCAAAAGGGTCTTCTGGATGTAAAAAATCTCGACTTGTCGGTCGGCGATCTGCTTTCCACCGACCTCTCCGGACAGATAGACGCCCCGACTTCGCTACGGGAAGGCAGCGGAAGCATCGTGCTGAAAAATCTCCGGATACTGCCCAAGGAAGCCCTCGCCGTGGCCAAACGCGCCGCCGGTGAAAAACTCTCCGGAAAGGCCCTCGACAAACTCTCCTCGGTGGCCTACCTTTCGGGAAGCGGGCTGCTCACCTTGGAAAAAGGGAACGTAACTTCCGTCGTTTCGCTCACCACCCGTCAGCACGGGCGGATCTTCCTGCGCGGACAGTCCACCGATCTGTGGAATCGCAGAAATGCCCGCTATACGGTACGTGCGGTACTGGAGAACGTCAACGCCGGTCTGCTCACCGGTGCGGAGAGCCTGGGGAAAACTACCCTCTTTGCCGACATCCGGGGACGGGGGTTCCAACCGGACAACGCGACGGTAGAACTCCGTTCGTCAATCCCGCTGCTGGAATTCCGGCAATATCCCTACTCCGGCATCTCCCTGCAAGCCGACTTGAAAGGCGGGGTACTGGCCGTCGAGACGACGATAAACGACCCGAATCTGGCCGCCAAGATCTCCTCCCGGGTGGAACGAGGTGCGGAAAAAGGCTCGCTGCACACCTCTCTGGACATGTACCTGGACAAGAGCGATCTTCATGCCTTGGGGCTGGTGCAGGACAGTATTGTCAATCTGCGCGGCACGATCCAGGCAGAACTCACCGGTTCGGGACCGGACGACGTGCTGGGGACGGTCGATTTTTCCGAGATGAGCTACAACAACGGCAACAACTACTACTACATCGACCGGATCCGCATCGCCTCCGAACAGATAGACAGCCTTTCCCGCCGCCTTTCGATCGAATCCGAAAACCTGTTCAACGGATACATCCAGGGCAACTACCTTCTCACCCAAGTCCCCGCTGCGGTGACCAATGGGCTGCTCTCGGGCTTCAAGGCCTACCGGAAAAAGGAAGTAACCCCCGGACAGCAATACGACTTCCAGTTCAACATCACGGCCTCGAACGTAAAGATCGTTAATACCCCCCTGATCTTCGACGGACGTACGCACTTCGGTGGACGGGTCGATACTTCGGGCGATGATTTCTCCCTCGAGATCCTGGCCGACCGGATCAACTACCGGGACATCCTGGTCGATACGCTCCAGATGCGCCTCAACACCGCCCTGGCCAACGTGCTGACCCTCCAGGCCGACAAATTCATCAATCCGGTGTACAGCATCGAAGGCTTGGACTTCTCCGCGCTGCGCTATGCGGACAGCCTGGCCATCCGCAGCGACTTTCACAAGTGGAACAGCGCGGACAGCATTGCTTTCCACCTCAACGCCTACCAGAAGGACGACACGCAGGGGAACATCATCGTGGGTTTCCTCCCCTCGCGGATCGATCTGGAACACCTCGGCTGGCGCTTCGGCAGTCAGGGGATTCCCGGACGCGACCGCGTCGTATGGAACGTGAACAGCGGCGAAGTACGCATCGATTCGCTCGAGATGACCTCCGGGGAGGCGATGATCGGCGCCGGGGGATTCTACACCCCGCGCGATTCGATGGACCTGCGGCTGGAGGTCCGTTCGCTCGACCTTTCACGAACGGTATTCCTGCGCAACAATGTCCCGCTGGAAGGCAACCTGAACGGACTTATCCATCTCTCCCGGGCCGATGCCCAGGCTACGGTCATCCCGGAAGCCTCCCTGCGCATCGATTCACTGGCCATCGGGACGAGCCGCATCGGCAACTTCGATCTGTCGGTAGTGGCCGACCTGGGAAAAGGCTACGTGAGTACCTCCGCCCACCTGATCCACGGATCGCGGGAAGCTCTGGCGCTTTCCGGCGGGTTAAGGATCGAGGAGCGCAGCCTGATCCCCGAGATAGACATTTCGCTGGACAGCCTGCCGGTCGATGCGGTGCATTACCTGCTGCCCACGGTTTTCAACCGTTCGAGCGGTTACGCCTCGGCACTGCTTGAAATGCGCGGGCGGTTGCGACAACCCGACATCAACGGAAGCATTCGCCTGGACGGAACCCGACTGGGGATCAATTTTACCAACGTGGAATACTCCGTTCCCGACGGTACGATGGTGCCGGTGCGCAACAGTTTCTTTTATTTCGAGAAGATCCCGGTACGCGATGTGGCTTACGGAACCCAGGGGACCTTGCAGGGCCGGATCTACCACGACCGGTTCAAACCCTGGTACCTCGACCTGCGTGCCGACGCCGACCGGATGCTGGTACTCAATACCACGGGGGAGAACGAAGAAAAATTTTACGGACGGGTCTTCGCATCGGGTTACCTGCAACTTCAGGGACCGACCCAGGCGTTGAAATACAACATCGCAGGCCGTACCGAACGCAATACCACCTTTGCCATCGACATCGGCAGTACGTCGGACTTCAAGGAATCCCAGATGATCACTTTCGTCCCGCCGCGCTCCTCCCATGTGGATTCGTTGCTGCTGAACCTGAAAAAGAAGATCGTCAAGACGACGGCTTCTTCCTCGAGCGAGATGAACATCGCCATCCAGGCCACCCCGCAGGCCACCCTGACTCTTTACCTGGACAAAGCCACCGGGCACATGATCCAGGCCACCGGACAGGGGAATCTTGCCATGCACCTCTCGCCCAAAGGCGCCTTTACCCTCAACGGGACTTACGAAGCGACGGGAGGAACGTACAACTTCGTGTACACCATCATCAAACGTCCCTTCAACCTGCTCTCGGGCGGGAAGATCACTTTCGACGGCGACCCGGCCAATCCTTCGCTCGACCTCTCGGCTTCGTACAAGACGACCGTCAAACCGGCCGTATTCCTGTCCTCCGTGGCCGAAAACGCCCGGGAAGAAGTCCTGACCACCATCCATCTGACGGGCGATCTGAACAATCCGGTGTACAATTTCGACATTCAGATGCCCCGCGCCACCGAAAACGTCCAGGAGGAACTCGCTTACCGCCTCTCCGACCAGGAGCAGCTCAACCAACAGTTCATTTCGCTGATGGTACTCAATTCATTTACCGCCAGCGGGGAAAATGAAAACCAAAACCTGGTGGCCACCGGTGTATCGGGCTTGACGGCCAACATGCTTTCTTCGCAGTTCTCCAACATCCTCCAGCGTTTTGTCCGAGGAGTGGACATCAACGTCAACCTCAATACCGCCACCAATCGATATGTCGGCACGACTGAAAGCACGGACGTGGAGATCGGGGTTTCCACCAAATTTTTCGGCGACCGCATGACGGTAAACGGCATCGTGGGCGTACCGACCGGCACCACCCAGTCCGACCTGGTCGGCGACGTGGAGATCGAGTACAACATCACCCCCGACGGACGGCTGCGCGCCGTTTTTGTCAACCGCCGCCAGAACGACTACCTGAACAACCAACAGGGCTACCTGCAGAGCATCGGTGTGTCGTACCGGCAGGAATTCAATACTTTCCGCGAACTCGGAGCCTTGATCAAACAATCCTTCTCCGGGAAGAGATCCGAACAGCGCCGCAAAGCCCGCGCCGAACGAAAAGCCGAACGAACGGGCGAGCGACAACCCCTCCCCACCCCGGAGCTTCTGCCCGCCCCGGCGGCCGACACACTCGACACCGTGCCCGAAACCCCTGCCGCAGACAGCGCTACGGCCAAAATCTCGTTCCGATGAGCTCCAACCGATCCACCGGCCTTTTCCGTTTCCAACGCTTTTCGATGACCCATGCCCGCTCGCCGATGAAGATCGGTACGGACGGAGTCCTGTTGGGGGCCTGGTGCGACGGTTCGCAGGCCCGATGGGCGCTGGACGTAGGGACCGGTTGCGGGCTGATCGCCCTGATGCTGGCACAACGCTACCCGCTGTTGCAGGTAGAAGGCATCGACATTGCTCCGGGGGCCGTGGACGACGCCCGGGAAAACTTTGCCGGCAGCCCCTTTGCCGAGCGCCTTTCCGTACGCCAGGGGGATGTGCTGACCGCCGATTTTTCCCGACGCTATGACCTGATCGTCTCCAACCCGCCTTTTTTCACCGAAGACACCCTCCCTCCGGAGGCTTCCCGCGCCGCAGCACGCCATGCCGTCCACCTGCCGGCGGAGGCGTTTGCCCGCAAGATTACCCAGATCCTCGCCCCCTCGGGGCGTGTCGCGCTAATCTATCCCTACCGGGAGGCGGACCGGCTCGTCGGCTTTTTTGCTGCAGAAGGCCTGTTCCTGGCCCGGCGCACGGATGTGCGGGGCGGAGCCGGACGGCCGTTAAAACGTTCGCTGCTGGAATTTTCTTTCGCTCCTGTGGGGGCAGAAGAGGTGGTGGCAGATACCTTGCAACTATGCGAGGAAAACGGGAGGCGCAGCGCACAATACCGGGAACTCACCCGGGGGTTTCATCCCGATACTCCCTCGTTGTAGGGATGGTGGCGGAAAAAATTAGCCAACATAGGGGATTGGCGTTTCCCGGGGATCGCCGCATCTTTGTCCATGTAATCATGGATGATTGATGTTGTATATTTTTTAATAGATTTTTGATCCCTGAAAGGCGCTTGCGACATTTCTTCTTTTCGGCAGGCGCCTTTTTCCATGCCTTGTCCCCAACGAGCCGTCAAAGGCGACCTTACAGCCGGTAGAAGGCTGGATGTGCATCCGGGAAGGGTTATTTCCCGTCGGGGTGTTCGTCGGTAAGGTCGAAAGGATACTTGCGCCGGGGATTGCGCGGGAACCATCCCTTGCGCACCCGTTCCTGTTGTTCGAAGATCTCCTTGATGCCCCACAGGCAGGTGAAGGCAAACACGCCCAAAAGTGCCGACAGAGTGATGTCCTGCACGTACACTGCGGCAGCGATCCCGAGCAGCCCCAGCAGCAGGAAGGCCCACCAGATGCGGGTCCCGAAATAATACTCGCCTTTGATCACCGCCGGATGCGATGCGCCGATGATCAGAAAAGTCAAGGCTCCGATGAGCAGGCCGTTGAAGTTGAGGGTGTCAATCCATGCTTCCATTTTCCGTAGCTGTTTTTAGGTATCGATCGGGGTAAAATTAGTCATTCCGGGGGATTTCCCCGGGAAATATTTTGCAATTATTTTGCGATCGTGGCGGGTTTCGGCCTGCCAGCCGAGGAAAAATTGGAGTAACTTTGCACCCGGAAAAGGGTATAAAACACGCATTTTGAATACGGAAAAAACAGCACAAACGGTTCGTTTGTCCGATCTCCAGGCCGGAGAATGGGGCATCATCGTCAAAGTACAGGGACACGGCGCATTCCGCAAGCGGATCACCGAAATGGGATTCGTACGCGGACAGCGCATCCGGGTGATCAAGAGCGCCCCGATGCTCGACCCGGTAGAATACGCCATCATGGGCTACCAGGTGGCCTTGCGCCGCAGCGAAGCCGACCTGATCGAGGTTACGCCCTGCAGCGAAGGGGAACATCCTTCCGCCGCAACAGGCCCTGCGCCCGTCCCGCAGGCGGAAGTCTTCACGCCCGAGGATTGTTCCTGCCAGGTCAAACGCCCGGACCATCTGCACGAAGCCCTGCGCACCATCGACGTCGCGCTGGTGGGCAACCCGAACATCGGCAAGACTTCGCTGTTCAACGAAGCTTCCGGTTCGCACCAGAAAACGGGAAATTACAGCGGCGTTACGGTCGATGTGAAAACGGCCGTCGTCCACCACAAGGGCTATACCATCCGCCTGTCCGACCTGCCGGGCACCTATTCGCTGACCGAATATTCCTCCGAGGAGGTCTTCGTGCGCCGGCGCCTGACCGAAAAGACCCCCGACGTGGTGATCAACGTCGTGGATGCGACCAACCTGGAACGCAACCTGTACCTAACTACCGCTCTGATCGACATGGACATGCGCGTGGTAGTGGCTCTGAACATGTACGACGAACTGCTGCGCAGCGACCGGCGGTTCGACTACCGGGCCTTGGGGTCGATGATCGGCATCCCGTTCGTGCCTACTACCGCCCGCGAAGGCCGGGGCATCGAAGAGCTCTTGGACAAAGTGATCGAAGTCTTCGAAGGCAAGGAACCCACCGTGCGCCACATCCACATCCACTACGGACAGGATGTGGAAAACGCCATCCGCGAACTGCAGAAAGTCCTGCGGCAGGACAAGGACCTGATGGCCCGGTACTCGCCGCGCGACTTGTCGCTGCGCCTGTTGGAAAACGAAAAGACCGCCCGGGAATCGATCGCGAAAAGTCCGCAACGGGAGCTGATCGAACAGACGGCCCGCACTGCGGCGCAACGCTTGGAGAGCACCTACGGGGAAAATGTAGAAACGATCCTGGCCGATGCCAAATACGGGTTTATCGCCGGGGCCCTCTCCGAGACCCTGACATTCAAGGACGGCCCCTCGCGCAAAAGCCGCGACCCGGATGCCCTGATCACCAACAAATGGTTGGGCTTTCCCATCTTTCTGGCCATCATGCTGGCCGTTTTCCAGGCGACATTCTATCTGGGCAACTACCCGATGGAGTGGTTGGAAGCGGGCGTCTCGGCGCTCGGAACCTGGGTGGGGAACGTCCTGCCGGATGGCTCGCTGCGCTCCCTGCTGGTGGACGGTGTGATCAACGGCGTGGGAGGGGTGCTGGTGTTCCTGCCCAATATTCTCATCCTGTTCTTCTTTATCGCGCTGATGGAAGATACGGGATACATGGCCCGCGCGGCCTTTATCATGGACCGGCTCATGCACCGCATCGGGCTGCACGGCAAGTCGTTCATTCCCCTGCTGATGGGCTTCGGGTGCAATGTGCCGGCGGTGATCGCCACCCGCACGCTGGAAAGCCGCAAGGACCGTATCCTCACCATGCTCATCATCCCGTTCACTTCGTGCAGCGCACGCCTGCCGGTCTATGTCCTGCTGATCGGCGCTTTCTTTCCCGAACGCAGCGGACTGGTGCTCTTTGCCCTCTACCTGACGGGCGTGGTGGTAGCCATCCTCTCTTCGCTGCTGCTCAAAAAAGTGTTTTTCCGCAAGGAAGAGGCACCTTTCGTGATGGAGTTGCCCCCGTACCGCATCCCTACCCTGGTGAGCGTAGTGCGCCACATGTGGGACCGCGGGGTGCAGTACCTGCACAAGATGGGAACGGTGATCCTGCTGGCTTCGGTCGTGATCTGGGCGCTGGGGCATTACCCCGAGAAGGTGGACTACACACAGGACTACGACGCGCTGCGCGAACAGGTAGCAGCCCAAAATATCCCGGCGCAGGAAAAAGAAAGCTCCTTGGCCCACATCGACGCCCTGCAAGAGGCCGAAAGACAAGAGAAGTCCTACATCGGACGGATCGGAAAAGCGGTCGAGCCGGCCATTGCCCCCTTGGGCTTCGACTGGCAGATCGGGGTGAGCCTGGTCAGCGGGTTTGCCGCCAAGGAGATCGTCGTCAGCACGATGGCCGTACTCTCCAGTTCGGACGAAGACACCCAGACCCTCGGCGAGCGGCTCAAGGAACAGACCTACACCTCCGGTCCCAAGGCCGGACAAAAGGTTTACACGCCGCTGGTAGCCTTTACCCTGATGATCTTCATCCTGCTGTACTTCCCGTGCATTGCCACCATTACCGCTATCGGCCGCGAATCGGGCAGCTGGCGATGGGCACTCTTTACGGCCGTATATACCACTTGTGTGGCATGGGTGGTGTCGTTTGTTGTTTACCGGATCGGACTTCTGTTTGCGTAAGACTATGCTGCAAGATATCCTCACCCTGATCATCGTGCTGGTGTGCGCCCTTCTGCTGGGAAGGCGTATCGTACGCAGCATCCGCCGCAATCCCTGCGACGGATGCTGCGGCCACGGCGGGTCTCATGCTTCGGGCTGCGCCGGATGCTCCCGGCCGTCCCACCGGCATCCGGGGCAAGGCTGCGCGGGTTGCCACCGGCATGAGAAGTCCCATGGATGCCCCCGGGGGAAATGACTCCCCGAAGGTTCCTCCCGAAAAAAAGGAAAGAGAAGGAAAAAATCCCTACCGGTCGAACTCCGGGAAACACTTCAGGAAGTACTCCGGAGCACGGGTAGGACGGCGCGTTTTGGCATCCACACAGGCCAGTACCACTTCCCCGGTGCAGATCAGCACCCCGTCCTGGTTGGTAACCCGATAACCGAAGCGCACCCGGACGGAAGGCTTTTCGAGCAGCGTTACCTCCACGTCGAGCACGTCGTCGTAAAACGCCGGATGGATATACTTGATGTGCAGGTCGGACACGGGCAGCATCACCCCGCCTTCCTCCTCCATCTTCTTGTAGGTGAGTCCCCGCGCGCGCAACATTTCCAAACGGGACACCTCGAAGTACATCGCATAATTGGCATGGTACACGAAAGACATCCGGTCGGTATCGTTGTACCGCACCCGAACTTGGTTCACATAGCGCACTACGGGGTGCTCCGCAGCGGTTTTTCCGGCATCGTTCTTATTTGTCATCGGTGTGTGTTTTAAGGTATTCGGTCAGAAAAGCGATCATCGCCTCGGTGGCGCGCGCCCGGTGGCTGATGCGCCCTTTCTCCTCGAGGGTCATCTGGGCAAAGGTGCGGTCGCAGCCCTGGGGGCGGAACACGGGGTCGTATCCGAATCCGTCTTCCCCCTGCGGGCTTTCGAGGATCGTGCCCTCCACGCTTCCTTCGAAGAGGTATTCCCGGCCATGAAGCCACAGTGAGATCACCGTTACGAAGCGCGCCCGACGGTCCTGCACTCCGGCCATCGCCTGCAAGAGTTTGTTCACATTGTCCCGGTAGGTGGCTCCCGGACCGGCATACCGGGCGGAATACACCCCGGGGGCGCCGTCCAATGCTTCGACCTCCAGTCCGGTATCGTCCGCAAAACAGTCCGCCGAGAAATGCTCGCGCACATACGCGGACTTCTGCCGGGCATTTTCCGTCAGGGTATCCCCCGTTTCGGGGATTTCCTCCCCGCTCAACTCCCAGTAAGGCTTCAACTCCACCCCGGAAGGCATCAGGGCGGCAATCTCTTCAAACTTGTGCCGGTTGTGGGTGGCCACGACCAATTTTATCTTTTCCATCGCTCGGATCGTTATTTTCTCTTGCAAGTGCGGATGCGTTCCGTCCGCTATTTCTGGATGTTGGGAAGTTCCAGTCCGTACCCGTACCGGCGGTCGGCTTTCTTGAGCAGGATGCTCATCGCCACGGACAGCACGGCAAACCCGCAGAACACCAGCATGGGCAGGGTATAGTCGTAGATGCTCGCTCCCTGCGGAGTGCGACCCACCACGCAATAATGCTCCTGGATCGTACCGATGAGATTGGGGACCCCCCACAAGCCGATGTTCTGGATAAAGAAAATGAGCGCATAGGCTGTCCCGAGTTGGTGCACGGGAAATATCTTGGCGACCGCCGGCCACAGAGCCGAAGGCACCAGCGAAAAGGCAATCCCCAGGATGACCATCAAGGCCACTGCCACCCACCACTGGTCCACGAAAGGCATGGCGTAGAGGAAATGAACGAAGATGAGCATGCCCGAACCCAGGATCATCATCGAAGCCGAACGCCCCCGCCGGTCGATCACCCCGCCGAAGACCGGAGTGAGGAACAGCGCTCCCATGGCCGGCAATCCCACGATGGAACCGGCAATATCCGGGTCGATCCCGTACTTGGAGACCATCATGGCCGAAGCGAATTTCTGGAACGGGAAGACGCAGGCGTAAAACAACACGCACAGCAGCGCTATGAGCCAGAACCCCCGGTTTTTCACGATCCCCGCCACATCGCGGAACGAGAACTTTTCGTCCGCCCCGTCGCTTTCCATCGCCCCTTCCTGACGGTCGAGCCGACGGTCCATCACCGAAAAGACAAAGAACGACACCGCCCCGCCTACCAGCAGCACCAATCCGACGAGTACCGGAGTTTCGAGTTGGAAATTCCGCGCCAGGGGGATCGCCAGGCTGTACGCCGCCTGCGAACCGATGCGCGCCAGAGCCACCTGTACTCCCATGGCCGTGGCCAGCTCCTTGCCTTTGAACCAGCGGGCGATGATCTTGGTCACGGTAATTCCCGCCACCTCGGCTCCCACTCCGAAGACGGAATACCCGGCCGCTGCGACGAACACCCCGGTCTTGTACCCGAAGACAAGCTCCTCATTGCCGGCCAAGACCGTGATGCCGTAGTACTGCACCAGTGTTCCTCCGGCCATGAGCACCACGGCCAGTTTGCCGGTAAAACGCACCCCGAAGCGGTCGATGAGAAAACCGCCCCAGATGAGCATCAGCAAAAATACGTTGAGGAAACTGTACGCGCCGGTGAAAAATCCGAACTCTGAACCGCTCCATCCCAATTGTTCCTCCAGCATCTCCTGCAGGGGAGCCATCACGTCGTTCACATAGTAGGCCGCCATCATGGTGAAAGCCACCACGGCCAGCGCCGTCCAGCGCATCGCGGCCGAATCGCGCAAAGTCCGCCCCGGGGCCGCTGTCATCTTGTCTGTCATCGGGATAAAAAACCTGTCTTTTATTATCCGGCAAAGTTAGCCCTTTTTTCCGGGGTATGAAAACCGTTTTCTGCAAGCCGGACCCGTTCCCCAAGAGTCTCTCCCGGGCAAAAAATGCGACGGAGAAAACCGCCCGGAAAAGGCGGCAAGAAAAAGGTTAAACTACACCCGCCGCCTTGCCCCTCCCGAAACTTTTGCGTTACTTGCACCCTGCGAATGAAAAACAAAACGTCCTTTATGCCCCAGCGAAAACTGTTTTCCCCCGACGACAAAATGTCGGACATCCTCCAGTCCAACTACCGCCTGCTGCCGCTGCTGCCCCGCTTCGGGCTCACGCTGGGCGTGGGTGAGAAAACCGCCCGGCAGCTCTGCCGGGAAAAAGGAGTGGACTGCACCCTGATGCTCACCGTCTTCAACCTATACACCCATCCCGACTACCTGCCGACCGTCGGACAGGTGGCTGCCCTGCCCTTGGAGAACCTGCTGGAATACCTGCTCTCCAGCCATCGGTATTACCGCCAAGATCGCATCCCCCACATCCGGCAGCACCTGGAGCAGATCGTCGCTCCCCGTCCGGATGCCGAAGCCCGGGTGATGCTCGGCTTTTTCGACCAATACGCCCGCGAGGTCGCACAACACCTCGACTACGAGGAAAACACCGTATTCCCCTACATCCGCACCCTGTCCCAGGGACGGAAATCGCCGCAATACGACATTTCGGTCTTCGAGAGAAACCATACGGACATCGAGGAAAAACTCTCCGACCTGGCGAGCATCCTGATCAAATACCTCACCCCGAGCGGCGACGGAAGCCAGGAAAACGAAATCCTGCTGGACCTCTACCTGCTGGGCGAGGACATCGCCCGCCATACCCTGATCGAAGACAAAATCCTGGTGCCGCTGGCCGGAGAACTCGAAAAACAAGCCCAATGACCTCTCGCAAGAAATACCGCCTCGCCCTGATCGAACCTTCGGAGATCGTCCGCACGGGAGTCAAAGCCCTGCTGGCCGCCGAAGGCAGTTTTGAACTGACGGCCACGGCCGCCGACATCCGCCAATGGAGTGCCTTCCCGCCCGCCCTGCCGCCGGATGTCCTGTTGGTGAACCCTTCCCTGGCCGACCGGCACGGGCGCATCCACATTCGCACGTTGCTCTCGGTCGAGGCTTCGACTCTGGTGGGGGCGCTGCTGTACACGTACATTCCGCAGGAAGAACTCGCGCAATACGACTGCGTTGTGGAGATCGACGACCCGAAAGAGACGGTGGTCAAAAAACTGCTGCACGCCCTGCAAAACCGCGAACGGGAGAACGAACCGGCGCGCGAAAACCCCGAACTGTCCGATCGGGAAAAGGAGATCCTCGCTTCGCTGGTCAAAGGCCATACGCACAAGGAGATCGCCGCCATCCACCACCTGTCGGTGCATACCGTGATCTCCCACCGGAAGAACATCTCGCGCAAGACCGGTATCAAAACCGTATCGGGTCTGACGGTGTACGCACTGCTGAACCACCTGATCAAGCCCGAAGACCTCGAAACGGAATAAACCGAACGTAATTTTTACTTTTTCCCGGGGAGCACCGGGAGTTTCTCTTCGATTCTCCCTTATGCCTCCTTGTTGCTCACTGCCCCCTTGTTGTCCCCTTTTGCCTTCTTTTACCGCCCCTGCTCTTTCCTTACGCAAGGGGGATCGGCCTCAAGCCTCCTGCGGGGGATAGTCCTGTGCCGGGCGGTGTCCCGAGACGGCGGCCATGCCCGCTTGCGCCAAAGCTCCCAGTTCGTCCTCGCCAGGGTACAGATGTACCGGAGCGATGAACTCGATGCGGGGAATGAGGCTGGCCATCACCACCTTGTTTTGCGCCATACCTCCCGTGATCAGGATCGCATCCACTCGTCCCGAAAACACCGGTGCGAGCGAGCCGATCTCCTTGGCCACCTGATAGACCAGCGCATCGAAGATAAGGCCGGCCTGAGCATTTCCTTCCTGGTCGCGCATTCGCACCACTTCGCGCATGTCGCTCACTCCCATGTAGGACAGCACCCCGCCCCGGCCGTTGATCATGGCCAGCATTTCGCGCTGGGTGTACTGCCCCGAAAAACACATCCGCACCAGATCGCCCACCGGCAAGGTACCGGAGCGCTCGGGCGAGAAAGGCCCCTCGCCGTCGATGGTCTGATTGACATCCACCACGCGGCCTGCGCGGTGAGCCGCTACGGAAATCCCCCCGCCCATGTGGGCCACGATGAGGTTGAGCTCCGGATAGGGCCGACCGATCTCGGCGGCATATCGGCGGGCGGTCGCCTTTTGGTTGAGGGCATGGAAAAACGATTTGCGTACAAAGTTGGGATGGCCCGATATGCGGGCTACGGGGTCCATCTCGTCCACCACCACCGGGTCGGCGATGTAGCACGGGATTCCTCCCAGGTCCTGGGAAATGGACTGGGCGATAAAGGCTGCGATGTTGCTGGCATGACGGGTTGCGCTGGTACGCAGGTCGGAGAGCATCTGTTCGTTGATGCGATACGTCCCGGAAGGAATGGGACGCAGCACGCCCCCGCGCGCCATGATAAAATCGAGGGTGGACAAGTCGATCCCGGCCTGCTCCAGGGCCTCGAGTACCGCGCGCTTGCGGAAATCGAGCTGGTCGAGGATGTCCGCAAAGGGAGCGAGTTGTTCGGGCGTATGGCCGATATTCTTTTCAAACGACAGGGTAAGGTCTTCGAACACCCCGATTTTGGTCGAAGTCGAGCCGGGGTTGATCACCAGGCTTCTGTATTTTTTCAAGGTTTCTGTGGCTAAAACGGTTTTTCCTTTCTCTCTTCTTATTCGAATTTCTCTTTCGCTGCCTCCTTATCCGGGTCTTTTTTTCCTTCGGACTCTTCCTGCAACCCTCTTGCTCGGCTTCTCTCCTCCCCCTCCGAGGTCAGCGCAGCGAACCCGCTACCGCCAAAGCGATCGAGGCCAGTTTGGCATCCATCGTATCGGCACGCGAAGTGAGCACGATGGGTGCTGCCGCCCCGAGGATGACCGCTCCCATGCGGCATTCGGTAAAGAAGGCAAAGGACTTGTAGAGCAGGTTGCCCGCCTCGATATCGGGAGCGAGCAGGATATCGGCATCGGCTGCTACGGGACTTTCGAAATGCTTGTCGCGTTTGCTCTCCTGCGAGACCGCCAGGTCGAAGGACAAGGGGCCGTCCACCAGGCAATCGACGATCTCTCCCCGGGCATTCATCTGCTTGAGCGCGTCGGCATCGAGGGTAGCCGGCATTTTGGGGTTCACCTGCTCGATGGCCGCCAGTACGGCCACCTTGGGCGTGTCGATGCCCAAACGACGGACAAAGTCCACCGTATTTTGCACGATGACTGCTTTTTCTTCCAGGGTGGGAGCGATGTTCATCGCCGCATCGGTGAGCACCAGGAGCTTGTGGTAGGCCGGGATCTGGAACACGGCCAGATGCGAGATCAACCGGTCGGTACGAAGCCCCCACTGGCGGTTGAGCACTCCTTTCATGATCTGCGGGGTGGTCACCCCGCCTTTCATCAGGATGTCTGCCTGCCCGGAGCTGACCATGCGCACCGCGGCTTCGACCATTCCTTCGGCATCCTCGGCTTCGACGATCTGCACGCCTTCCACCGAACGGCCCAGGTTTCGGGCGGCCTCGTGGATCTCGTCCCGCCGGCCGACCAGGATGGGGGTAACGAAACCCATCGCCGAGGCTTCGAGCGCAGCCTCCAGCGCATGTTCATTGGACGCCTGGCACAGGACCAGACGGCATCCGTGCCCCTTCTGACGGGCAAGGGAAAAAATATCGTCGATCGTTTTTATCATGGTGTGATGGTTGTTTTTTTCGTTTTCTTGCCTTTTACAGCGAAGGATTCTTTCAGGCATTTTTCGCCCCTTGCGCTACCGCGAAACGGGCGAGTTGGCTCTGGGCATATTTGCGGGTGACGTGGAACTCCTCCGGAGGGTTGTCCGGCAGGTCGAACATCGCATCGGTGAGCACCGCCTCGCACAAGGTGCGAAGCCCCCGCGCCCCGGTCTTGAACTCCAAAGCCTTGTCCACGATGTATTCCAACGCTTTTTTGTCGATCTTCAGCCGCACTCCGTCCATCTCGAACAGGCGCTCCATCTGACGCACGACAGCATTGCGGGGTTCGGTGAGGATACGCAGCAGGTCCTCGCGGGTCAGGGCATCCAGGTGCGTGATCACCGGCAGACGGCCGATCAACTCCGGAATGAGCCCGAAAGACTTCAAGTCCTGCGGGGCTACGTAACGCATGATGTTTTCCGAGGAGATCGTCCCCAGGTTCTCGGCCGAATAACCCACCGTCTGTTTGTTGAGCCGCTGGCTGATCTTGCGCTCGATCCCGTCGAATGCGCCGCCGGCGATGAACAGGATGTTGCGGGTGTCGATCTCGATGAATTTCTGTTCGGGATGCTTGCGTCCGCCTTGCGGGGGAACGTTTACCTTGGCCCCCTCGAGCAGTTTGAGCATGGCCTGCTGCACTCCTTCGCCCGACACGTCGCGGGTGATGGAGGGGTTGTCGCTCTTGCGGGCGATCTTGTCGATCTCGTCGATGAAGACGATGCCGCGCTCGGCCTTGCGCACGTCGTAGTCGGCGGCCTGCAAGAGTTTGGTCAGCATGGTCTCCACGTCCTCCCCTACGTAACCGGCTTCGGTGAGCACCGTGGCATCGACAATGGTAAAGGGCACGTCGAGCAGCCGGGCGATGGTCCGGGCGAGCAGCGTCTTGCCCGTGCCGGTGGGTCCTACCAGCAGGACATTGGACTTTTCGATCTCCACCTCCTCATCGCGCTTCTGCCCCAGGCGTTTGTAGTGGTTGTACACCGCCACCGAAAGGACTTTCTTGGCCTCCTGCTGACCGATGACATACTGGTCGAGGTAGGCCTTGATCTGCGAGGGGCGTTTGATCTGCGAAAGATCGACCGAAGCCTCCTGCTCATCCTGCCGGGGGAGTTCCTCCTGGAGGATGCGCATGGCCTGTTCGATGCATTCGTCGCAGATGTTGGCGTCGAGCCCGGTGATCAGCAGGCGGGTTTCGCTCTTGGGACGCCCGCAGAATGAACAGTGTTTCTGATGGTTTGCCATTACTTGGTCGAGGGGGTGTGTTTCTTTTTCTTTTCGAGGATCTCGTCGATCATGCCGTACTCCAGGGCTTCGGGCGAGGTCATCCAGTAGTCGCGGTCGGAGTCCTTTTCGATCTTTTCAAACGGCTGACCCGAATGTTCGGCCATGATGGTGTAGAGTTCGTCGCGCAGTTTCTTGATCTCGCGCGCCGTGATCTCGATGTCGGACACCTGCCCCTGCGCACCGCCCATCGGCTGGTGGATCATCGTGCGGGAATGCCGCAAAGCGGCCCGCTTGCCCTTCGCGCCGGCACACAGCAACACGGCGGCCATCGAAGCGGCCATACCGGTACAGATGGTGGCGACGTCCGGGCCGACGAACTGCATCGTATCGTAAATGCCCAATCCGGCATACACGCCTCCGCCGGGCGAATTGATGTAAATGCTGATGTCCTTGGTCGCATCCACCGAGGAGAGGAACAGGAGCTGTCCCTGGATGATGTTGGCCACGTCGTCGTTGATGGCCGTGCCCAGGAAAATGATACGGTCCATCATCAGGCGGGAAAACACGTCCATCTGAGCAACATTGAGCTGGCGCTCTTCGATGACCGTGGGCGAGATATACTCCCCATAGACCGAGGCATAACGGTCCAGACGATAGCTGGAAATGCCCAGATGCCCTACGGCATATTTGCGGAATTCGTCTTTTTCTTTCATTGCGGTATGCGTTGTCTTTTCTTTGGTTGCAAAAATAAGAAATCGTCCCGGTACCGCCCAACGGGCGGAGCCCCGGTCTCCTGCAAAAATCACTCTTTGTCTCGCCGGATCCCTTCTTCGTTTTCCACCCGCAGAAGAGAAAGACCCTCGTTTTGCCGATAAAGGTACGCAAAATCCGCCGACGAGCCCCCGGATTTCCTTCTCCGGCTCATCAAAAAGGGCGCCGGAGTCCCTCCGGCGCCCTTTTTTCTATCGACGGCAAATGTCTGTTTACTTCTTCTTGGCCGCAGCAACCGCTTTGACAAATTCGTCGAGGGTTACTTCCTTGACCTTGTAAGGCACCTTCTCCTTGAAGATGTCCATCAGTTTTTCGCGCACCAGCATGTTCTGGATACGGCCTACCTCCTCGCGGTTTTTCAACACGCGCTCCACGATGGGGTCGAGCTGTTCGTCCGGCATCCCGGCCTGGCCGTACTGGGCCATCTGCATGCGCAGCAGGTCTTTGGCGCGCTGCTGGATCATCGCATAGTCGATGCGCACCCCGGCGTCGAGCAAAAGCTGCGTTTCGATCAACTGGTAACGCAGGCTCTTTTCCGAATCCTTCATCTGCTGCTCGGCTTCCTGGTCGGTCATCGGCTTTTCGGCCGAAGCCATCAGCCAGCGGCGCAGGAAGTCCGTCGGCAGGTCGAATTTCGTATTCTCGATCAGATAGTCGATCGTATCGGCCATCAGTTGAGCATCGGTCTCGGTGCGGAAAGCCGCTTCAGCCTCCTCCTGGATCTTCTGGCGGAAAGCCGCTTCATCGGCCACTGCGTCCGGACCGTAGAGGCGTTCGAAGAGTTCCTTGTCCAAGGCATGGGGCTCGACGTTGGTGATGCGGGTGATGGTCAGCACCAGCGTATCGGCGAAGTCCTGGCACTCGTCGGCCGACTTGCCCAGGAACTGCGACAGACGGGTAGCGGACTTGAAGTCCTTCGGAGATACCTCTACCACATCGCCCACTTTCTTGCCGAGGAAGTTCTTGGCGTTCTTCATGTCGGCTACGATGATCATCCCTTCCTTGTACGCACCGGGCTGGTACAGGTTGCCGTCCTTGTCGCGGGCTTCGATGTTGACTACCACGTCGGAAGCCTTTTCCACCTGCTCCATCGCCGTCATCTTGCCGAACTGTTTGGCCAGGCTGGCGATGTGGTCTTCGATGTACTCGGGGCTTACCTTGATGCGGTACGAAACCACCTTCTTGGCGGCATCCTCGGGTTTTACCTTTACCTGAGGGATCAGACCGATCTCGAACTGGAACGAGAAGTCCCCGCCTTTCTCCCAATCGATGTTCTGGGGCACGGGCAGGGGCTGTCCGAAAATATCGAGTTTTTCCTTGCGGAGGTAGTCGTCCACTGCCGCGTTGACCACTTTATTGACCTCTTCGGCCAAGGCCATCGTACCGTACTGTTTGCGGATGACCGAGGCGGGCACCATCCCTTTGCGGAATCCCGGAATGTTCGCGTTCTTGCGGATATTGGTCAGCGATTTTTCCACAGCATCTTTGTAATCGGCCTGGTCCACATCCACCCGGATGACGGCATTCAGGGCGTCCTTGTCTTCTCTCGAAACTTTCATGTTTGTTCTGCGCTAAAATTCTTGTGGTATTACCTTGATTTTTTCTCTGATTAAGAGCGCAAAGGTACTCTTTTTATACCGGTTTACAAAAATTTTAGAAGCCTATGTTCATCGAACCCTCGGCCAGACGGTCGGCATCCCGCTCGGTAACGATACGGTCGTATTCGCCCTCGGGGTCTTCGGAAAGGCCCGCCAGACGCACTGCCGTACGCTGGGAAATGAGTTCCCGCCCGCCGTTGGCCAGGTTGAGTGCCTGGATCATCGACGAACGGTCGTCCACCATGAAAGGCTCGATGCGCTGGCTCACCTCGATCTGGTCGATGTAGGGTTCGAGTGCATTGTTGAGCACTCCCAGGTAGCGGCGTATCAGGTTCATGCGGCGTTCGAGGTACTGGCCGAAGAGCTCGCCCTTGTTCTGCACCTTCAGGTGCGCATCCAGGAAGAGCATCCGCAAGGCCACCCCGGACAGATTGGCCAGCCCCTTGACCGAATCGAACGAAATGTCGGGCGTCTGGGTCGTGCTGTAGATCATGCTGAGCAAGGTACTGATCTCCAACCGGACGGACTCCGGAGCCTGTTGCCACGAAAGGTACTGCGCCGTCGAATTGGCCTCGCCTTCGATGATCGCCCCGGTCTCCCCCTTGCGGGCAAACCCGCGGATCTCGCCCGTCACGAAGATCTTGGGCGAAGCGTGGTAATCGTTCGTATCGGCAAAATTGGACAACAGTTTTTCCAAACGCTCGATCAGGGGCTGCACATCGGCCCACTCGCTCTTTTCCTGCCGGCCGTACACCACCGGGATCTTTCCCAGGATGTTTTCCTTGCGCTCCACCAGCGTCCATGAACCCTTCTCCTGACGCTCGAAACGCACGATCTCCTGGTCCGTGTAGGTCTCGAAATACTCTTTCTCCACCCCTGTTTCCACCGTGGCATACCGCCGGGAAAACGCCGTCATGTCGCCGTAGTGGTCGAACAGGGGAAACAGCCCGTCCCCCTGCGAGGGCGAAAGCAGGGAAACGCGCAACTTGTACTGCGAAGGCGTCTGCCCCACGAATGAAAAACGCTCATTGCGGCCCACACGTGCCCAAAACCCGTTCTCGGGCACCGGATACCACAGCTCGGCCGCTTCCGTCTCCCAAAGGATTGTACGGGCCAGACGGCGGTTGAGCGAGTCGATCTTGTTGTCGGTCAAGGTGCGCCGTACCGCCTCGAAAGCACCCGCCTGTCCATCGCTGTCCGTGGCACAGGTTACCTGTACCGGATGGCCGAACAGAAAAGCCACCGCCCGCTCCACGATGACCCGCTGGAGCGGCAACGCGATGCGGGCTACCTTTTCAAAACGCTCGATCTGTCCGTCCGTTCCCCGAACCGCTTTGTCGGGACGCTCCGAGATGTCGAATATCCGATGTCCGCGCGGGTCGTACTGTTGGCGCAATCGGGTGATCTGCGGCTGCGGTGTGGCGCGCCGGCTCAAGGCTTCGACCCATTCGTTGGCCGAGGTGCCTTGCACGAGGTCTTCTATTTTCATTTCTTTTCGTGTTTGATTTGTATTCGTTTCGACGGACAAAAGACCGTCTTTCTTTACAAATATAATCAAAAAAGAAATAAAATCCAAATGCCTTTCCTCATGACAAAATTCCATCGAACCCACGGCGCACTTCTTCGCCCCGAAAAACCCTTCACCGCCCCGACGAACGCGCTTCCAGGGCCAAGAGGAACGCTTTGGCGGCCATTCCTCCTGCATAGCCGGTCAGGGATCCGTCGGCTCCCACCACCCGGTGGCAGGGGATCACGAGGGCCAGCGGATTGACGTGGCACGCACGGCCGACGGCCCGGGACGCCCGGGGACGTCCCACCTGTGCGGCGAGCTGCCCGTACGTACAGGTTTGCCCATAGGGTATCCCGAGAAGCGCTTGCCACACCGCCCGGAAAAATGCGCTGCCCTGCCCTCCGAGCGGAAGGTCGAACTGCCGGCGCTGCCCGGAAAAGTACTCCCCGAGTTGGGCGACCGTCCGCGCGAGAAGGTCCGTGCGCTGCGAGACTTCCCCCGGAGAAAGCGGACGCCGGCCGAAAAACACTTCCACCAGCCGGGAGTCTTCCTCCGCCGCGCCCATCCACCCGATGGGGGTTTCGAAATACTGTACATACTTCATCGTTTTCTTTTTTCTGCCAGACACCTCTCCGCAAAGATAAACCGGGAGGGGCATCCGAACAAGCCGTTTCCCCATTTATCCACCGAGGCAATGCACAAGCGGCGCAAGAAACAAGAAAATCGATTTCATGCCCGCCATTTTCCCAGAGATTCGTATTTTTACTTCGCATTGCGCTTACGCTCTTGGGGGCCTCCGCAGGGCAACGACAAGAGAGTATAAAGCATACCCGAAAAACAACAGACCTAAAACAGCACGAAGAAAACATGGCAAAAACCATCTTAGTTACCGGCGGGGCGGGCTACATCGGCTCGCACACGGTGGTCGAGCTCCAACAGAAAGGTTTTGAAACGGTCATCGCGGACGACCTGTCCAACTCGTCGGCCGAAGTGATCGACCGCATCGAGCGCATTACCGGCATCCGTCCGGCCTTCGAACAGATCGACCTGAAAGACGCCGGAAAGGTTCGCGAGCTTTTCGACCGATACCCCATTGCCGCTACCATCCACTTCGCCGCGTCGAAAGCCGTCGGCGAATCGGTTCAAAAACCGCTGCTGTACTACCGGAACAATCTGGTGGGCCTGCTCAACATTCTGGAGTGCCTCCGCCAACAAAACGGCGCGCTGGTCTTCTCCTCCTCCTGCACCGTATACGGCCAACCCGAACATCCGCCCGTACGGGAGACCGACCCGATCCAACCGGCCGAATCCCCCTACGGCAATACCAAACAGATCTGCGAAGAGATCGTCCGCGATGCAGTCAAGGCCTATCCGCAGGTGCAGGCCGTCCTGCTGCGTTACTTCAACCCCATCGGGGCGCATCCTTCGGCCTTGATCGGCGAACTGCCGCGCGGGGTGCCGCAAAACCTGCTCCCCTACATCACCCAGACGGCGGCCGGTATCCGCGAATGCCTCTCGGTCTTCGGCAACGACTACCACACCCCGGACGGCACGTGCATCCGCGACTACCTCCACGTGGTGGATTTGGCCCAGGCGCATGTAAAGGCGGTCGACCGCCTGCTAAACGGGCAGAATAACGAACCGTGCGAGGTGTTCAACCTGGGTACGGGGCATGGTTACAGCGTACTGGAGGTCATCCGTTCGTTCGAAAAGGTAACGGGCATCCGCGTGAACTACCGGTTTGCTCCCCGCCGCGAAGGCGACATCGAACAGATATGGGCCGATCCTTCCCGGGCGGAACAGGTCCTGGGCTGGAAAGCCGAGCGGTCGCTGGACGAGATGACGCTATCGGCCTGGCACTGGCAGCAGTCGCTCAAACAGTTTTAGAAAAATAACAACTGGGGGGCTGATGGCTTTCGTCCGGGAATCCTGACGAGAAGCTCCCTCCCCCTTTTCACCCTGTCTCCCCAAGCGGGCGAG
>DCEW01000026.1:8664-17915 GCA_002314265.1 Flavobacteriales bacterium UBA1820 | reverse complement strand
CTGTCTTTTTTTTGTTTGCCGGGCAGATGAAGCGAATATGTTTTTCGGGAAGTGAAGGGTTGGTTATTTCAATATTGTTCGTATATTTGCGAACGATATGGGCAGTCTTGTAATGGAAGAAAAGAGCTATTCCCGTGCAGAGGAGCAGTTGGCACGTTTTGCCAAAGCGATGGGGCATCCTGCCCGGATCGCCATTCTGCGTTTTTTGGCCGAGCGGGACGAGTGTTTCTTCGGCGATATCCATCAGGTGTTGCCCATTTCGAAAGCGACCGTATCCCAGCATCTGAAGGAGCTCAAGGAAGCAGGCCTCATTCAAGGGGAAATCCTTCCGCCGAAAGTGAAGTATTGCATCCATCGCGAGAATTGGGCGTTGGCTCGGGCGGCCTTTTCCGACTTCTTTTGTGCTTGTGCCCGGAAGAAGTCTTGTTGTGGCTGAATTTTTTTTAGAATATGAATGTTCGTTGTTTGACGAAAAACAAATTATAAAACAATGATGGAAATTAAAGTATTGGGAACAGGGTGTGCCGGATGCAAGGCCCTCTACGAAACGGTAAAACAAGCCGTAGCCGAAGAAGGCTGGCAGGCAACGGTGGTAAAGGAAGAGGACCTGGTGAAGATCATGTCCTACAACGTGATGTCGTTGCCCGCCTTGGTCGTGAACGGGAAGGTGGTAGCCAAAGGTCGCCGGCTGTCACTGGAGCAGGTCAAGGGGTTGTTGAAGGAATCGGATGGAGAAGAGTAAAGGGGAGGGGGGAAGATGAGGATCCTGATTTTGTGTACGGGAAACAGTTGTCGCAGTCAGATGGCACATGGTTTTTTGCAGTCGTTCGATCCGGCGTTGGAGGTGTTTTCAGCCGGGACTTCCCCGGCTGCGCAGGTGCATCCGCAAGCAGTAGCAGCCATGGCCGAGGTAGGTATCGACATCTCCGGCCACGTGCCGCATTCGGTACAGGAGTATCGGGTCCTTGACTGGGATTATGTGATCACGGTATGCGGAGGGGCAAAGGAGCATTGTCCGGTTTTTACCGCTGCGGTAAAGCATCGTGTCCATCTGGGTTTTGAGGATCCCGCGCAGATCAAAGCAGCACCGCAAGAGATCGCAGAGGGGTTTCGGCGGGTGCGCGATCGGATACGGGAGGTATTTCTGGATTTTTATCGGACCAATATTAAGAAGCAGGGATGATACGTCGGTTGGCAGATGTCCTGGTGTTCGATGTGCTGGGGCTCGAAGCAGGAACCCGCTGGGGCGAGGCGCTTCACTTCTTTTTTTACGACAGCATGAAGATCTTTCTGCTGTTGTTTCTGGTCTGTCTGGCCATGGGGGTGGTCAATGCTTATTTTCCGATAGAACGCCTGAGGGAGTATTTGACCACAAGGCGGTTGTATGGATTTCAGTATCTTTTCGCTTCGGTCTTCGGGGCGATCACTCCGTTTTGTTCCTGTTCGTCGATCCCGTTGTTTATCGGTTTTGTAAAGGGGGGAATCCCCTTGGGGGTGACGTTTGCCTTTCTGATCACTTCGCCGTTGGTCAATGAAGTGGCGGTAGCGATGTTTTTGGGGTCGTTCGGCGTGCGGGCGACGGTTATTTACGTGGTCAGCGGAATCCTGTTGGGCGTGCTGGGAGGGGTCGTGTTGGGGCGTCTTTCGCTGGAGCGTTATCTGGCACCGTGGGTGCGCCAGATGTCCTCTTTGTCTCAAGGCCAGGCGGAGGGTTGGGAGAAAGAAAAAGCATCTTTCCGTCAAAGACTTCCGACGATCGTCGAGGGTGCCTGGAGCGTGGTGCGGCGGGTATGGATTTATGTCCTGATCGGGATCGGGGTCGGAGCGGGGATGCACGGTTTTGTTCCCGAGGGATTTTTTGAACGATACATGTCTTCGGAGAACGTGTGGGCCGTACCGCTGTCTGTCCTTTGTGCCGTTCCGTTGTATGCCAATGCGGCAGGGATCGTTCCGATAGTGCAGGTGCTGGTGGCCAAGGGAATCCCCTTGGGAACAGCCATCGCCTTTATAATGGCGGTGGTGGGTTTGTCCCTTCCGGAGGCGATCCTGTTGAAAAAAGTGATGACTTGGCGCCTGGTCGGTATCTTTTTTGGGGTGGTGAGTCTTTTTATCGTCTTGTCCGGGTATCTGTTCAATCTTCTCCTGTAAGGAAGACCGGAACGTTTTATTTGGTCAGCCGGATGCGCCATCCGAAGTCGAAACTGAGGGTGTGCTGGTACTTGAAATGCGTCCCGTGCGCGAACTGCACGAGCATGGGACGATCCCCAGATAAAAGCTGCGCCGGGTGTAGTAATACACGGGAAAGACAAATCCCAGGGAATGCGAGGTGCGACGGATGTTTTCCTGTTTTTCCCCCTCTTGGGCTATCCCGTGGTGGATCGTATTCCAGGTGTCGTATCCATACGAGAGGCCGTATCCCAGGGAAAGTCTTTTTTGCAGCAGCAGGTGATTGTTCGACAAGTTGGCCAGGATCGAATACCGGTGGTCCTTGACCTGGGGGCTTTCATAATCGATCGCGGCGGGGATCGGTATTTCGGAGTCTAGGATGCCGGCGGCGGAGAGGTTGACGAATGTCTTGTCGCTCGTGTGGTAGGATAGTCCCAGGGACAGTCCCAGAAATCCCGCTCCCCACTGGCTTTCCTTCCCATAGGCCGAGTAGAAGGCATTGGCGTATGGGAGGCTTATGTGGAGGATCCAGGAGCCTTTGTCGGCATACCGATAGTCCGCATACGGGTCGACACCTTTGCGATGTCTGTCGATGTACCGGTCGGTAAGGCGCAGGGTCGAGGGGTATTTCCATTTTTTCGGGGTCTTGCCGTCGAAGAGAAAGCCTATCCCGCAGGTGGCGAAGTTGAAGTAATAGGCTTCGCTCCACCGGGGACGGACCTCGATGGTGTCGGTGCGGGTGTCGGAGATCAGTACCGCTTCTTTCGTTTGGTTCCCCCGCACGAAAGCCACGGGGGTGGCTTTGCCGGGTTGCACCTGGATCGTGGTCGAGTCGATGAGGACGGTTCTCGGTACGGGGGATCGGAAGTCCGTCCGGCAATGTTCCGGATTGAACAGGGAGGCGCAGGACGACAGCAGGATCGTCGAGGCGAGGAGGGGTAGCAGCAGTTTCATGGGGTGGGCGGTTTTGGGAAAAGAACCGGAGTGTTCGACTTTGCAAAGCAGTGGTTTTTGGGACGCGAAGGGCGACTCCCGTCCTTATGTTACCGAGAGTTCAGGCGGATTTTTTCATGGTAAAAGTAGTTAACCAGCGTAGGATGCCCCTTTTCGGAGCGGCCGTACGGCAGATCGTTTACCCGATACGGGAAGCCGTGCTGTGCGGCATAGGCGGCCATTTCGTGTTCGAGGGCTTGCCAGTAGTCGGTCTTGCGGTGGTTGTAAATTCGTTCGTACAGGGGATAGAGTTCCGGGTGTTTTTCCCGGATGTAGGACATGATCGTCCCTTTGAATTGTCCGCGCAAGTTGAGATTTTCCATCCAGATGAGGTCTGTGAAATCCTTTACCCGTTCGATGATGGCTTTTACCTCGGTAATGCCCGGGAAGATGGGCGAAATGAAACAAACGGTGCGGATACCTGCTTGGTAGATCTCCCGCATGGCCTCGAGCCGACGTTCGATGCTCACTGCCCGGTCCATGTCGGCGCGGAAGGTTTCGTCGAGCGTATTGATGGACCAGGAGACCGTAACCCGAGGGAATTGCTTGAGCAGGTCCACGTCGCGCAGAACCAGATCCGATTTGGTGCAGACCAGGATTTCGGCTTGGCTGCCCTGCAGCTCTTCCAGCAGCCGGCGAGTGCGCAGGAAGTGTTTCTCGTAGGGGTTGTAACCGTCGGTTACCGAGCCAATGACTACGCGTTGCCCGTCGTATTTGTGCGGATTGTCGATAGGTTTCCAATGTTTGACATCGAGAAACGTTCCCCAGGGCTCGGTATGACCGGTAAAGCGTTTCATGAACGAAGCGTAGCAATATTTGCAGGCGTGGGGGCATCCTACGTAGGGATTGACCGAGTAGCCACCCACAGGCAGGGACGAGCGGGTCATCACGCTTCGTACATCGATCTGGCGAATGATTTCTTCCTGTTCCATGCTTTGTTCGCGTATGATAGGGTTTGTTGATGGGGCAAAGAAGCTAACCCGGAGGCTACGGCATCGGCCCGGTCGAGTGCGCTGTGTTTCCGCCCGGTTGGAAGGACGGGAAAGAATGTTTCAGAAATTTCCCACGCTCCGGTAATCCCACGTGATGTATTTCTGCGTCAGTTTTCCTTGTCCCTCCAGTAAGGTTTTCTCCTGATAAACGATATCTTCGGGCCATCCGTCGGGGAAGTATTTTGCGTACAGATAGGAGCTGTACACCGCATCGCCCTGGACCTGTTGGTCGAATTCGGTCGCGAGCTCCTTCTTGGCCTCCTGCGCTGCGTCCTTGTCCAGCAACAGGTCGGCCAGGTTGCCGACAAGGCTTTTGAGGTCTTCTTTCGGGATGTAGTTGTCGACGTCGATCCGGAGGTCGTATTCGTAGGTTTCCGGATCCATCCCTACCGCCATATACGTGTCGCAGGCGTATTCCGTCTCGGTGGCATCCTGATGCTCGGTGAATTCCCCGATGGGGTATTGGTTTCCGTGGCATTGGAAGAGCATCTGGAGCTCCTCGACGTATCCATCTATCAGCAGGTCGCTGGAACCGATCTTTTTGAGCAGCGGTTCTATCTTTATCCCGGCTGCCGCCAAAGAGTCGATGTACGGCATTTGCTGTACGAAATGGGAAAAAAGATCCTTGGCCTGTTTTTTGACCTCTTTGAGGTTTTCGTATTTCGTGATCTGGCCTACTTCATCGGTGCGGAACCGGATGACGGTGCCCACGATGTCTTTCTGGAGCTGGCTTGCGACGAGATTCACGATGTTTTGGGTCTCGGAACCTTCGATCGGGTCGAAGTCGAATTCCAAAAAACGGTATTCCAGCGCGTAGCCTTTCGAGGTGGAATCCGTTACGGTGAGCATCACTTTGGTGTGGATGCCGAGGGTTTGGATCGTATCCCCTCCGGCGACTTTCCACTGACCGTCATGGATCCAGTAGGTCATCGTGTCCCCTTTGCAAAACCAGGCGATCACGGATACGGTGGAGTCTTCTTCCGGGGCGGTATCCGAAGTCGTGGCTTCGCTCTGTTCGTTTTGAGGGAAAGGGGCGAACCCGCACAGAAGGATGAACAACAAGCCACCCACGGCCAGGACGGGGAATGAGATCTTTCGTATCATGGCAGGATGAGTGTTACAACAAGATGTACAAATCTACTGAAAAGAATCCGAACAAATGGCCGTTTTCTCTTGGGCTTCTGTGTTTTTGTGCGAATGGCCTCGGAGAAGGGTATCCGAATAACGGCAAAGTGGCAAAAAATCTTTACCTTTGTCCCGCTCGTTTTTCCGGGCGGATGCTCGGGTGGTGAAATGGTAGACACGAAGGACTTAAAATCCTTTGGACAGAAATGTTCGTGTGGGTTCGAGTCCCATCCCGAGTACGGATAAAGCCTTGCAGCGAAAGGGTTGCAAGGCTTTTTTTGTGCAAAAAAAACACCCGGGAGATCCTTGGATCTCCCGGGTGCAGATTTGGTGAAAACGCCGGGATGCGGTTTATTCGCCGGCAGAAGGCCCCTCGACGATCACCTCTCCGTCGACCACTACCCGGGCGTAAGGATTGGCTTGTCCGGTTTCTCCCGTATAGCAGAATCCGAAATAGTCGTTCATCCGTACTTCGGAATCGCACGAGGAACCTTCAATGGTGTTGTTCGTCAAGGTAAATACTCCGTTGGGGTATTTGTAGGTATTGATGATATTCCCGATAAATTCGTGCGAGGCACATTCTTCGTAGGCATCCCACAGCATTCCGCTGTGTACGGTCACGTTTTTGATGGCGCAGTTCTGGATGTCCACCTTGTGGTTGCCCGAGACGATATATCCGATGAATCCTCCGGTCTGGGTCGAGGCTCCGCCCTCCTCTTCGGTGATGATCTCTCCGTTGTCATCGGTCGGTTGGGGATCTTTGTTAATCACTCCGCCATTGACCGTGCAGCCGTCGATCAGTATGTCGCCTTGTCCACTTACATAGCCGATCAGGCTGCCGCGTTTTTGTGCTCCTCCGGTGAAGGTAACGTTCTTCACGTGGCAATTGGTGATGGTCCCGTAGTCCAGTCGGCCGACGAGTGCACCCGAACGCGAGCCGTATACGGTGGCGTTCTCTATCGTGAGGTCCTTGATCGTACCGGCAAAAGCCGAGAACAGTCCGGCGCATTCCGTCTTCGTATCCCAAGCCTTGGTAGCGGTGTTGAGGTTGTAGATGGTGTGTCCGCCGCCGTCCACCGTATTGGCTTTAGTGCCGGAGGTGGGGTATTTGGCCAGCCAAGGATGGTTGTTCAGGTCCAGGTCGCGCACCAGGACGATGTCCATTCCTTCGGGAACCTGGAGAGTGAGCACCGCCAGTTGGGAAGGTTCGCCGATGTAGTATTTGCCGTCCAGAGCTTTCCCGGGGAATTTGAACGAAGAACCGTCCCAGATGTGGGTCGGCAGGATGGTCGCTCCTTCCTTGCCCATGGCGAAGGACACACTCGGGTCGATGACGAACCGGTTGCTCCAGCTTCCTACGTCAATGGCATGGGGAAGGCGTCCACTGTGGTCGTATATCTTGGTCTCACCCAGCAGCTGGATGGTGTTGACCCCTTCGGAGCGGACATCGAGCGCGTATTGCCAGTTGGTATTGGTCTGCGGTTCGTTGAAGCAGTGGAATTCGCTGTCGCGCACGGTGATGACGTTGTTCTCGGCTGCCTGTCCGTTGGCTTTGCTTTCGATGACGATATTGGCATAAACCTCTGTCGGACCGGGGAAGTAGTTGCGTCCCACCAGTTTCGAGCCGTTCGTTACGTTGATCTTCGTCCCTTCGCCGTTGGCCCAGATGTTGAAGGCGCAGCGGCCGTCGATGATCGAGCGATCCACGTTGATCTCTACCGGAGCGGCGTAGTACGTGAAGTTGATGGCGTAGAATACTCCTTCGATCACCGAACCGTTCCGCAGGTTCAGCACGTAGCGGGCGCTGTGCGGTCCGCCGAAGCTGACACCCCGGCTGTCCACGCGGGCTTTGAACGCGTCGATCTGTTCCTGGGTGTAGGTATCGTGGCTGTAATCCGTAGTGAGGGGTTCGAACGTAGGCCCGATGTGGGTGTTGTCCAGGGTAACGGTGGTCGTACCGGCGGTTTTTGCGCTATGCATGTTGATGCCGCGCTGGTAGCTCTTGGGCACGACGATGTGGCAATCCTTCAGGGTGGCCGTAACGTTGTTCACCTCGGCGATCAGCAGCCCGGTGTTCAACCCGGCGGAGGAGTTGTTGGAGGAAACGTAGATGTCCACTCCGTTGAGCGACAGATCGACGCTGTCTCGGAGGATGGTGATGCCGTTGGCCTCGATGGACTCCGAAGGACGGATGGTGAGGTTGGAAATGGTTGCGTCGGCCGAGACTTTCAGCGGGAGGGCCAGCGTTTGTCCCTTTCCGTCGAGGTTCGGGATGGGGCGGTCGATCAGGGCGTAGTCGAACGTGTAGTTGATCGAGGCGTCGTTTTCCATGGCCTTGTCGAAGCATTCCTGGGAGGAAATCCCGCGGACGATCTCTCCGCTCCAGCCGGGGGCGGTAGTCAGGTTCTTGACCGTACCGTAAATCTTGACCGAGCCTTGTTTGACCGTCAGGTTCTGCACGACGGTCCCCGAGGGGATGATGAGCGTCTGGTCGGCGGTGGTAGCTTCCACGTTGTCGAACGTGCCGTCGAGGGTGACGGTCGAGTTGGGCAGTTCGACGGCTACGTTGCAGGAGTTGTCGGTGGCATTGGCGAGGCTCACATACTGCTGGGGAGCGATCCCCGTGGCGGCAGTCTCCTGCACAAGGATGGTAGCTCCGGCCGCAACGTCGGTAGCTACCAACGAGATGGTTTCCTGATTTTCCGTTTCATTGTACACCGTGGGGAGCTCGATGGTATATTCCCCGCCGGCATCCATGCCCACCACTTCGATCACCTGCGGGATCTCGGACTCACCGGAGGTGGCTGCGTCGGTAATGACCTCTTTTACCTCTTCAGGAGCGATGCCTGAAATCAACAGGCCGACATCGGTTGCCGCAAAATTGACGATATGTCCACGCTGGACCTCTACCGCCGAGCGAACGGGCAGGTCGATGGTCTGGAAGTCGGCATCGTCCGGACTGTTTTTGTACGTGAGGACGAATTTCAGCGTAGAGGCGCTATACGTTTTGGCCGGTACGACGAACATCAGCGAGGTGATTTCGCCTTCCTTGAGGGCCAAACCGCTTTCGCTCAAGGAGAAGGTGATCTCTTTCGAGGCGTCGTCCCCGTCGATGGTCAATATCTTGTATCCTTCGCTGTCGTCGGCGAGGGAACCTTTTCCGGCGAGGTTGTCTTGGGTGGAAACCAGTTTGACGGAGTAGAACAGGCGGCTTTCGTTCAGTTTGTCGTTTTTGGTCAGCTGCAGGTTGATCAGCCCGGCAACGGGATGGAAGTCCAACTCGCCTACTTCCGCTCCGGAAGAATGGGCGTACATGGGGAGCATGTCGGTTTCCATCGTCCGACCCTCCTTGTACTGTTGGGTGGCGGGCACGGACAACCCTTGAGAAGCCGAATAGAACGTGTAGGGATAGTAGGCCGTGATGGATGCGGCCCCCTGGACGCCATCGCCTTCGCTGACGGTGAACGTACCGTCGGTCTGTCCGGCGGCAGCGGGGTCGAGGATGTACTGATGTACGGTGCTGGGATCTGCGTCGTCGATCACGGCGATTTGGTCACCCGCTACCCACAGCAGAGGCGTTGTGCCGTTTTCTTCGTCTTTGTCACCCAGACCGGTGCGGGTGGAGGGTTCGCCTTGTACGATGGAGGCTTTCAGGGAGTGGGTCCCCTGTGCCGAGGGCGTAGGATCGGTCTCGCTGAAATCCCGCGAGCAGGAGCCGAGTCCGACGATCGCAGCCAGACTCAGCAGGAAGCATAGTTTTTTCATCGTGTTCGTGGAAAGTGTAAGTTTACCAGGGATTGACCACATCGTCCGGCAGAGAGACGGCAAAGCCTCTCTCGACGGTTACCTCGACCAGTGTGGCGGTCGGGGGAGTGTAAGTCTCGATTTTGTTGTGTCGGAAAGTTAGATGTTTGTGTTGCATGACAAATTTAGTGTAAGGGTTATTAGATTTGATGGGTTAAACGTCCGTTTATT
>DCEW01000026.1:0-8618 GCA_002314265.1 Flavobacteriales bacterium UBA1820 | reverse complement strand
AATAAACGGACGTTTTTTCATCGTGTTCGTGGAGGTGTGTGCAATTTTACCAAGGATTGACAGTGTCATCCGGCAGAGAGACGGCAAATCCTCTCTCGACGGTTACCTCGACCAGTGTGGCGGTCGGAGGAGTGTATGGTTGGATGGACTGGGTAGATGATTGGTGGCTTTTTCGATGCATCATAAGGCGTTTTTGTGTATTTGAGGGATTAGAATATTGTAAGATCCGTGGATCTTGGAAACAGCTGGTTGGGCAGGTGGATCTTTGCTGTGATCGGTGTTTGATGGATCAGTTATCGGGTCAAATATAGAAATTATTTCAATAAGCAAGAAAAAATGAATCAATCACTTGTATCCTTTGCAGGAGGGTAAGGAATCGAGTGAGATACCAAATCTTTTGTCTGATAGTTTGTAGCTGCATTTTGACAGAGTGAGGATAGTGGAATTATAAAATTTGTAATACGTCCTCCGTGCAATAAAAGTTGGCGGAATTTTAGGAAGGTGGGAGGCAGGGCGTAGTTTCGTGTGATTTTTATTTATGAACAGGTGTTTTTTTTTTGGATCGGGAATTTTATTGTACTTTTGCTGACACTACTGTCAAACACACGAGTAAGACGGTGATGGAAAGAAAAGAAGCCTCGGATAGCCCGGGCAGACGAGGTGTAAAAGTGATTTTGTGAAAATCAAGCGAACAAAGACAGGATGCGTGAATACAGAATAGGACTGGACATCGGTTCTACGACAGCGAAAGCCGTCGTGATCGACTCGGAAGGCCGGGTCGTTTTTTCGGATTACCGTCGCCATCGGGCGGACATAGCCGGTTGTGTGCAAGAGATTTTTTCACAGATCGCCCTTTCCCTGCCGCAGGGTAAGGCGAGGATGGCGGTAACCGGTTCGGTGGGCATGGGACTGGCCGAGCGGCAGGGAATCCCGTTCGTGCAGGAGGTCTCGGCTACCGTACGCGCCGTGCGTGGACGGTATCCCGGGGTAACGACAGTCATCGACATCGGAGGAGAAGATGCCAAGGTTGTGTATTTGAACCAGACGGGAGGCGCCGACATGCGCATGAACGGCAACTGTGCCGGCGGTACAGGGGCCTTTATCGACCAGATGGCTTCGTTGTTGGGCATCGAAGTGGAAGAAATGGATGCTTTGGCCCGGAAATCGACCCGGGTGTATCCCATCGCTTCGCGGTGCGGCGTGTTTTCCAAGACCGACGTGCAGAATCTGGTGAGCAAAAATATCGGCAAGGAAGACATCGTCGCCTCCATTTTTCATGCGGTAGCCGTCCAGACGGTAGTTACCCTCTCGCACGGCATGACGATAGCGCCCAAGATCCTGTTTTGCGGCGGGCCGTTGAATTTTATACCATCTCTGCGCCGAGCCTTCGAGCAATACCTGCATCTGGCTCCGGAAGATACCGTAACCCCGCCCCACGCCAATCTGTTGCCGGCTTTGGGAACGGCGCTTTCCTGTCCGCAGGAAGGCCCGGCAGAGACCTGGGATGCACTCCGGGAACGTCTCCAGCAGGGCTGCCGCAATGCGTCTGGAACGATGGCCGCTTCTTTGCCGCCGATCTTCGATTCGCAGCAGGACTACCGGCAGTGGAAAGCCGAGAAGGACCGTTTCGATATTCCGAAAGGGGAATGGAAAGACGGAATGAACGAACTTTGGATAGGGATCGACTCGGGATCTACCACCACCAAAGTGGTAGCCATCGACCGGGACGAACACTTGTTGTACACCTACTATGCGCCCAACCAAGGAGATCCTGTCGGGGCAGTGCGCGAGGGTTTGAACCGCCTTTCGGCCCAAGCCGGCGGAAGGGAGCTGCGCATTGCGGGAAGTTGTTCTACCGGGTATGGAGAGGACCTGATCCGGGCAGCGTTCAATCTGGATCATGGCATCATCGAGACGATCGCCCATTACGCCTCGGCACGCAAGATCACCCCCGACGTGTCGTTCATCCTGGACATCGGCGGGCAGGACATGAAGGCGATGTTCGTCAAGGGGGGCGCTTTGTACCGGATGGAACTCAACGAAGCCTGTTCGTCGGGATGCGGAGCGTTTCTGGAGACCTTTGCCCGTTCGTTGGGATATACGGCGGAGCAATTTGCCCAGGAGGCCTGTCGGGCCAAGGTTCCCTGCGACTTGGGAACCCGGTGTACGGTGTTCATGAACTCGAAAGTAAAGCAGGCCTTGCGCGAAGGCGCTACGGTCGAAGACATCGCGGCGGGGCTTTCCTATTCGGTGGTGCGCAACTGTCTGTACAAGGTGCTGAAGATAAAGGATACGGCCGAGCTGGGCGAGAAGATCGTCCTGCAGGGCGGGACGATGCGCAATGACTCCATCGTGCGGGCCTTCGAGCGTTTGACCGGGCACAAGGCTTATCGCAGCAATGTTCCGGAGCTGATGGGGGCATACGGTTGTGCATTGTATGCCCGCGCATGCAGTCGGGGCGAGGGCGTTTCGCTGGAGCAATTGTTGAACCAGGCCGATTACTCCGTGCGGGAGATCCATTGCCATGGTTGTGAAAACGGATGCGCGGTGTCCCAGTACAAGTTTGTCAGCGGCAATGTGTTTTATTCGGGCAACAAGTGCGAGAAGGTGTTTTCCAACCGCGGATGCGGTCTTCCCCAGGGACGCAATGCGTACACGCAAAAGTACGAGTGGCTCTTCGGCGACTCCTCGGCCGCCGTGCCGAACGTTCCGGCGGATGCTCCGGTGGTGGGGATACCGCGTTGTTTGGGGATGTACGAGGACTATCCTTTCTGGCGCGAACTTTTCCGGGTATGCGGCATTCGGACGGTGCTGTCCGATCCTTCGACCTTTGCCGGCTACGAGGCAGGTGTTCATTCGGTGATGAGCGACAACATCTGTTTCCCGGCCAAACTGGCGCACAGCCATGTTTACAACCTGATGGACAAAGGTGTGGACCGTATCTTCATGCCTTACACGATATTCGAGTCCAGGGACGATCGAAAGGCGGTGAACAGTTACAACTGTCCGGTAGTGGCCGGGTACAGCGATGTGATCCGCAGTGCGGTCGATCTGCGGGTGCCGCTGGACAGCCCGACGGTCAATTTCAAGGACGAGGCTTTGCTGGAGAAGTGTTGTGCCGATTATCTGAAGGCGACTTTCGGCGTGCCGGAATCGACGGTAAAGAAAGCCGTACGGAGTGCCTTGGCCGCCCGCCGGGAATACGAGGATCGCTTGCGGGAGAACAGCCGACGGATCTACGAAAAAGGTTTGCGGGAAGACCGTATCGTTATCCTGCTGGCCGGGCGTCCGTACCACACCGATCCGCTGGTGCAGCACAAGATATCGGACATGGTGGCTTCGATGGGGGCCGATGTCATTACCGAAGACATTGTGCGGGGCGATCCGGAAATCTCGCTGGAGAAGATCCATTACGTATCGCAATGGACCTACGTGAACCGGATCCTGCGGGCGGCCAAATGGGTGGCCCAGCAGGGCCCGAAGGTGCACTTCGTGCAGATGACTTCGTTCGGCTGCGGGCCGGATTCCTTTTTGCTCGACGAGGTCAAAGCCATCCTGGAACGTCACGGGAAGAGCCTGACGATCCTCAAGATCGACGATGTGAACAACATCGGCTCGCTGCGTCTGCGGGTGCGTTCGCTGGTGGAGAGCCTTCGGCTCAATGCTCCCCGGGAAGAGGGGGAAGCACCGTTCGTTACCACCCGGAAGTTTACCGCGGCCGATCGGTCGCGCAAGATCCTGGCTCCGTATTTCACCGACTACATATCGCCGCTGATCCCTGCTTTTTTCCGCCGGGCAGGATACGATATGGAAGTGCTGCCCGAAAGCGATCGTTTTTCGGTCGAGGAAGGTTTGCGCTATGCCAACAACGAGGTGTGCTATCCGGCGACGCTCATCGTGGGCGATCTGGTAAAGGCCCTCAAGTCCGGCCGTTACGATCCGGAGCATACCGCGGTGGCCATTACGCAGACCGGAGGGCAGTGCCGGGCTTCGAACTACCTGGCGCTGATCAAGACGGCGTTGGTCGATGCGGGTTTCCGGGATGTGCCGGTGGTATCCCTGGCTTTCGGAAGCGACGGGACCAACGAGCAGAGCGGTTTTTCGATCAATTGGTGGCGGCACGGACGTTTGGCTCTGGATACGATCCTGTACGGGGATTGCATTTCGAAATTTTACCATGCTACGGTGGTGCGCGAGGTGGAAAAGGGCCGTGCGAAAGCGTTGAAGGACCTGTATCTGGATCGGGCCAAGCCGTTGATCCTCGCGGGCGACACGCAAGGACTGAAGACTTTGACGGGCGAGGCAGCCCGGGATTTCGACCGGGCGGCCGAAAAACAGGGCGACTATCCGAAAGTAGGGGTGGTGGGAGAGATCTTTTTGAAGTTCTGTTCTTTTGCCCACAAAGGCATCCTCCATTGGCTTTCCGACCGTCAGATCGAAGTGGTGCCTCCGGCCTTGCTCGACTTTTTCATGCAGAGTTTCGTCAATGACAAAGTGCGCCGGGCTACGCACCTGAAGAAAAGCCGGGTGCCGGAGTTTGTTTACGATTCGTTGTACCGGATGGTGCGCAGCGAGATCGAAAAGTTCAATGCCCAGGCGTCGGCCTTCCGGTATTTCGTTCCTTTTGCCGATATTTTCGCGCAGGCGGAGCGCGGAAAGGAAGTGATCTCGCTTTCGGCACAATTCGGCGAAGGGTGGTTGCTGCCGGCCGAGGTGGTCTCCTTTGCCCAGGCGGGAGTGAACAACGTGTTGAGCCTCCAGCCGTTCGGATGCATTGCCAATCATATCATTTCCAAAGGGGTGGAGCGCCGTATCAAGATGCTCTATCCCCGGATGAACCTCTTGTCGCTGGATTTCGACAGTGGGGTGAGCGATGTGAATGTCGCCAACCGCCTGCATTTGATGATCGACAACCTGAAATAACTACTGCCTGCTGTCAAGATGAATCGTACGGAAGATCCCGAAGAGAAGATCGTCGCCGCCGCCCGCAGGGTGTTCGTCGAGAAAGGCTATGAGAATGCCAGCATGAGCGATATTGCGGTGGCGGCCGGTATCAACCGGACGGCACTGCATTATTATTTCCGGACCAAGGACAAGATATTCCAGGCGGTGTTCGGTTCGTTGATCGGGCCTTTTATCCCGAAGGTGCAGGATATTCTGCATTCCGATGCGCCGTTTTTCGACAAGATGGACCGGTTGATCGATGAGTATTTCGAAGTGTTTTCCCAAAACCCGTTCCTGCCCCGCTTTGTGATGAATGAATCCGGAAGGGATGTAAGGCATTTGGTTGAGGTGGCGGAAAGCATCGGTTTCAGGACGTATATTTCCACGCTGGTCGAATTGCTGGAAACCGAAATGGCAGCCGGAAGGATCCGTCGTTTGCCGGTACATGTGGTATTTCTGACCTTTATCGGCCAGGTGATGTTTCCGTTCCTCTCCCGCAACCTGATCTGTCTCATTTTGGAGATCGACAGCGACCGGGGGGCGTTCGAAGACATTCTGACCGAATGCAAACGGACGGTATCCTGCCAGATGCGGCTGCTTTTGGACAAGGACAGCCCTTTGGTCGTGCCCGGCGTCTGAGCAAACGGAAAGGGGAGAGGAGGGATTTCTCCTAGCACTTTCCGCCCAAAAGGAGGCGGGGGAGGTGTTTTCTGGGAGGAATTCGTTATTTTTGCTTTCCGGGGAGGCGCCATTCGTGGGGCTTTTCCGGACCGGCAGGGGGACAGATCGAAACCCAGGCCGGACAGGGAGGGAGAGAAGGAATCCTCCTCGGAGGGACATCGGCAAGAACAGTTGCATCCATCAAAAAATATTGGGAATACGATGAGACATTGGAAAACGATTTTTGTCATCCTGGCGGCAATGCTTTGCGGCGGGGTAAAAGCGCAATCGGTGGACACGGTCGCCGTGTGGAGCGCTTCGATGAAAAAGAACATCAAGAACGTGGTCATCACTCCGGCTGCCTACCAAACGGACAAGGATGCCCGTTTTCCGGTGCTGTACCTGCTGCATGGGGCTACCGGCGACTACACCAACTGGATCAAGAAAGCTCCTTTCCTGCCGGAACTCGCCTCGCGTTACGGCATGATCATCGTTTGTCCCGACGGAAATCCTTACAGCTGGTACTGGGATGCTCCGGCCGACTCCACCAGCCGGTACGAGACCTACATGACGCGCGAGCTGCTGCCCTACATCGACCGGCATTACCGCACGATCGCTACCCGGGAGGGGCGTGGCATTACGGGGCTCTCGATGGGCGGACAGGGTGCATTTTACCTGGCGTTCCGCCATCAGGATCTTTACGGCGCTTGCGCCTCGATGAGCGGAGGACTGGACATCCAGTCGTTCCCGGCCAATGAAAACATGGAAAAAAGGTTGGGCTCGCAGGCGGAGTATCCCGAGCGGTGGGCACAGTACAGCATCATGAACCAGTTGTATCTGCTCAAACCCGGCAGCCTGAAGATCCTGTTCGACTGCGGAACGAGCGATTCTTTCTATCCGGTGAACGAGCGCTTGCACGAACTGATGAGATACCGCCGGATCGACCACGATTTCATCTCCCGTCCGGGGAGCCACAGTTGGTCGTATTGGACCAATTCGGTGAAGTATCATTTGGTCTTTTTCGACAATTACTTCCGGGAGATGGCCGAAAAGGCGAAGTAGAACTTTTCCGACAGACAGACCTGTCGTTGGCCTCGGGCGAGTTCCCGGGGCTTTTTTGGTTGGGAAAGGAAGCGGAGACTCCTGACGGGAAACCTTCCCCGTTCGGAGTCCCGGCGCACGTGAGGTTTTTCAACAACGCTTTGCCGGGTGAGGGACTGGCCGTTCGGAAGAAAAAGTGTCGTTTTCAGGACTTTTTTTGCATCGATATTATTGCTAAATTCGCGGTGCTTAAAAAACAGGGGTATGAACTGGTTGTACGAGCTTTTTTTCGGGTCGGGAATCGCCCATACGGTGGCCGTTTTTTCGGTGGTGATCGCCCTGGGCGTACTCTTGGGAAAAATCAAAGTGTGGGGTGTTTCGCTGGGGATCACTTGGGTGCTTTTTGCCGGGATCTTCCTTTCCCACATCGGAATGCGGATCGAGCCCTCGATCCTGGGCTTTGTCAAGGAGTTCGGCCTTATCCTCTTCGTCTATTCCATCGGGATGCAGGTCGGACCGGGCTTTTTCTCGGCTTTCAAGCGTGGAGGGCTTCGCCTGAACATGTTTGCCATCCTGATCGTAGCGTTGGGCGTACTGACCACTTTGTGTATCTTTTGGGCCACCGGAACCCCCATCACCACGATGGTAGGTATCCTTTCCGGAGCGGTAACCAATACCCCCGGTCTGGGGGCGGCTCAGCAAGCAGTGGAGGATATGGGCGGAGACGATCCGACCATTGCGATGGGATATGCGGTGGCGTATCCTTTGGGCGTGATCGGGATCATCCTGGTGTATATGCTGCTGCGGGCGGTGTTCCGGGTCGATTATGACAAGGAAGCCGAGGCGGCGCAGAACCGGGCAGCCGAGAAGATGGCCCGTGCCACCCACGTCTCGATGCAGGTGAACAATCCGGCCATCTTCGGCAAGACGATCCGGGAGATTTCCCATCTGGTAGGCAAGAAATTCGTCGCCTCGCGGGTACTGCATGCCGACGGTACGGTGGAGATAGGCGAATCGGATACGGTGCTGGGCGAGGGAGACCGCTTGTTGGTCATCGCGGCGCGGCAGGACATGGAGGCTATTGCGGCGTTCATCGGTTCGCGGGTAGAGGAGATGCACCGTGCCGATTGGCAGAAATTGGACGAACAGTTGGTCTCGCGGCGTATCATGGTTACCCGCAGTGAACTCAACGGACGTTTGCTCGGAGAATTGCATGTCCAGCGCGCCTACGGGGTGAACATAACCCGGGTCAATCGCGCGGGACTCGACCTGGTGGCGCATCCCGCTCTGGCTTTGCAGGTGGGCGACCGCGTAACGGTCGTAGGACCGGAGCAGAACATCGCGGGGGTGGAAAAACTGCTGGGCAATTCGATGCGGCGTCTGCGCGAACCGAACCTGATCACGATCTTCGTGGGGATCTTCCTGGGAGTGGCCCTGGGCTCCATCCCGTTCGTTTTCCCGGGGGTGCCGCAGCCGGTGAAGTTGGGGCTGGCCGGAGGGCCGCTTATCGTGGCAATCCTGGTGAGCCGTTTCGGTCCGAGTTTCAAACTGGTTACTTACACCACGGCCAGTGCCAACCTGATGTTGCGCGAGGTGGGCATTGCGCTCTTCCTGGCAGCGGTGGGACTGGGCGCCGGAGAGGACTTCGTGGCTACGGTGGTCGATGGAGGCGGTTTGATATGGGTGTGGTACGGATTTTTGATCACGGTGATCCCGCTGTGTGTCGCGGGGGTGATCGCGCGTCTGGCTTTCCGGATGAATTATTTTACCCTGCTCGGCTTGATCGCCGGGGCGACGACCGACCCGCCGGCTTTGGCCTTTTCCAACGAACAGACTCCGACGGACTTGCCGGCCGTGGCTTATTCGACGGTCTATCCGCTGGTAATGTTCCTGCGCGTACTTTCGGCGCAGTTGTTGGTGATCTTCTTGGCGTGAGACTTTCTTGAATCTCCCTGTCTCCCCAAGCGGGCGAG
>DCEW01000038.1 GCA_002314265.1 Flavobacteriales bacterium UBA1820 | reverse complement strand
GGGACGGGGCGCGGCCGCTTCGCTTGCTCGCCTTGCCCGCACGAGGATTTCAACAGCGTGTCCGGGGTGGTGAAAAATCCCCTCCCCCTTGTGGAACCTTTCTCGCGGAGGAGGATATTGCGCGGATAATTGGTTACCTTTGTCCCGACTGAAAGCAAGAGGAAGGATGGATTATCTCGTTTTGTTCCTGGCGGTACTGCTGCCCGTAGCGATGGTGGATGTGGCTCGGGGGAGACTGACCCCGGGCGTGATGGAGGCCGTATCCGGATTTACAGGGGCCTTTGTGTTGGGCGTTATCGTATTCCACATGTTGCCCGAAGCGTACGGAGGCACGCATTCCGCCGCATGGGTAGGAGGCTGCGTGCTGGCGGGGCTGCTCCTGCAGACCGTCTTGGAGTTTTTCTCCCGGGGCATCGACCACGGGCATACGCACTCCCGAAGCGCGAGCCATGGGGAAGACCGTGCGCATGCAGCGGACGGGTCGCTGACCATCGGGATGTTCGTTAGCCTGTTCCTGCATACCTTTCTCGAATCGACCCCCATCGTAGCCGGCGACGCACACGGGCACGGACACCTGCACGAAGTCGCCGCGGGGGGAAGCCTCTCCCCGCTGCTGGTCAGCATCGCACTTCATACCATCCCGATGGCCATCGTATTGTACATGATGTTGTTGCGTACGGTCAAAAGCCGCACGAGGGCATGGCTGCTCATGATTTTGTTCGCGCTCTCCGGACCCTTGGGCATACTGGCCGGAGCGCATTGGTCATTTATCCATCGGTATTACTACGCCGCACTGGCTGTCGTGGTGGGTATCCTGCTCCACGTCTCTTTGGTGATGATGTCCGACTGCCAGATAGGTGTCCACGGCCGCTTGCGCAAACTCGGGGTGATCGTTCTGGGCTTTGCGGCCGCCGCCTGGATAGCCTTGTAATGCAAAGGGAAAAAATAAGAAGGAAAAAACGCGAGCGGAAAAGATGGGAACATATCTGTTGGTGGTCCTTTTGATCGCAGGAGGAATCGTTTGGCTGGGACGCCGCATGGAGGAGTCCTACCGCCGTACGGTCCTCCAGGCGCAACACCTGGAGGAAAGCGGGGAGCAGGAAAAAGCTCTTGCGCTTTATCGGAGCCTGCTGGATACGGAACTGGAGGGGCGGATAAGGCGTGCCTCCCGGATTGTCTTCCTGACCGATCGGGTGCAGGAACTGCTCGCGCTTACCGGGCGCTGGGAGGAGGAACGCCGTGTGCTGGAGCGTTCCCTGCAGGCCTGCATGACGGTTACCCGGGGCGATGCCTGGGCGCGTTGGCAGCGGCGTCTGGTGGAGTTGGACGAATCGCCCGTTACTTTTCGGCCGACAGAGCCTTCAGACGCTCCATCTCGTCCCGCCAAGCAGCCGCCGAGATAAAATCCAGATTTTTGGCCGCTTTTTCCATCTCGCGCCGGGCGGCGTCGATGCGTTTTTTCAGCTCCGCACCCGAGAGGAATTTTTCGTCGGCAGCCTGGGCGCTGATGCCGTTTTCTTTCGACAGGCGCACCAGTTCGGCTGCCCCCTGGGGACTTTCGGAGGCTTTGGCCAGCAGGGAGTTGAGGTTGATCGCTTTTTGGATGGGGCGGGGCGTGATGCCGTGTTCCTGGTTGTATTTCTGCTGGATACGGCGGCGGCGCGCTGTTTCGTCGAGCGTCTGCCGCATGGAGTCGGTGATCTTGTCGCCGTAGAGGATCGCTTTCCCGTTTACATGGCGGGCGGCACGGCCGATGGTCTGGGTGAGCGAGCGGTGCGAGCGGAGAAATCCTTCCTTGTCCGCATCGAGAATGGCCACCAGTGATACTTCCGGCAGGTCGAGCCCCTCGCGCAGCAGGTTGACCCCGATCAGCACGTCGAAACGTCCCTCGCGCAGGTCCTGCATGATCTGTACCCGCTCCAGCGTATCGACATCCGAGTGGATGTAACGGCAGCGCACCCCCACCCGGGCCAGGTATTTGGCCAGTTCTTCGGCCATGCGTTTGGTTAGGGTGGTAACCAGCACGCGTTCGTCCAGTTCTTCCCGGCGATGGATCTCTTCCAGCAGGTCGTCGATCTGGTTTTTCGTCGGGCGCACCTCGATCTCGGGGTCCAGCAGGCCGGTGGGACGGATGACCTGTTCCACATATACTCCGCCCGATTTCTCCAGTTCGTAGTCGGCCGGAGTAGCCGACACGTAGATAGTCTGGTGCTGCATGGCCTCGAATTCCTCGAATTTGAGCGGGCGGTTGTCGATGGCTGCCGGCAGGCGGAATCCGTATTCCACCAGGGTGGTCTTGCGGCTGCGGTCGCCCCCGTACATGGCCTGCACCTGCGGGACGGTTACGTGGCTTTCGTCGATCACCATCAGAAAATCCTTGGGAAAGTAGTCCAGCAGGCAGAACGGGCGGCTGCCCGGTTCCCGGCCGTCCAGATACCGGGAGTAGTTCTCGATGCCGGAGCAGTATCCCAACTCGCGGATCATTTCCAGGTCGAACTCCGTACGCTCCTTCAGCCGTTTTGCTTCCAGAAGTTGTCCGGCGGCGGTGAAGTATTCCACACGCTCTCCCAGGTCGATCTCGATTTGGTGGATGGCGTTCTTCAGGCGGTCTTTTCCGGTCACGAAGATGTTGGCCGGGTAGATGCGCAGGTGGTCGTACTGGGTCAGATGTCGGTTGGAGGTAGGATCCGTCCCCTCGATCTCCTCGATGCGGTCGCCGAAGAAGTGGATGCGCACCGAAGTGTCGGAATACGCGGGGAATACATCGACCGTGTCGCCTTTGACCCGGAAATTTCCCCGGGCGAAATCGCCCGTGGTGCGGCTGTACAACCCTTCGGTGAGCTGATGCAGGAAACGGGTGCGGGGGATGCTCTGTCCCACTTCGAGGTCGATGACGCTCTTTTCAAACTCGTAAGGGTTGCCGATCCCGTAGAGGCACGACACGGAAGCCACCACGATCACGTCCCGGCGCGAGGAGAGCAGCGACGACACGGCCGAAAGGCGGAGTTTTTCGATGTCTTCGTTGATCGAGAGGTCTTTCTCGATGTAGGTGCCGGTCGAAGGAATGTAAGCCTCGGGCTGGTAGTAGTCGTAATACGAAACGAAGTATTCGACGGCGTTCTCCGGGAAAAATCCCTTGAACTCCGAGTAGAGTTGGGCGGCCAGGGTCTTGTTGTGTGCCAGCACGAGAGTAGGACGGCCGGTGTTCTGGATGACGTTGGCTATGGTGAAGGTCTTTCCCGAGCCGGTTACCCCCAGCAGGGTTTGGGCCGCAAGGCCGCTTTCGACCCCTTGGGTGAGTTGGCGGATGGCTTCCGGTTGGTCGCCGGTAGGACGGTAGTCGCTGGTAAGTTTGAATTGCATGGTAAGCGTCGGATGTTTTTCCCGCTTCCGTTTGCTTGGATAGCATGGATGCGGGGAGAAATAGTAAAGATACGAAAAAGCGGACAGAAAACCTTCTCGCTGGCGGATGTTTTTCCCTCCGGAAAGGCGGCGTCTCTGTCCCGAGAGCGAGGGGACGAAGCTGCTTCCGGTGGGGTGGGGAAGAAAGGGCGAGCGGAAGAAAAAGCGCTTTTTTTCGTTTCCTGCGGGATAATTCCGTACTTTTACCCGAAAAAACAGGGAAAACCATGATGAGAAAGACAAGACTCACCGCTGCCGTGGTGTTGTCGCTGGTGCTGGCTTCGTGCACGGCCACCCGGGCAACCGTAGGACAAGGACTTCCCGCTCCTGAGCGGGGTGCGGCGCTTTTTCGGGCGCAGGCCGATTCGCTGACTTCCCTCCAGCGCGATTCGATGGCGGTACAATGGTATGCAGCGGGGGATTTCCCGCGCTTTATGCGGCATTTCCAGCGGGTGGACACCCAGATCGTTACCTCGGACGGACGGACGGTGAAGGCGCATTATTACGTGGCGCCGGACTACCTGTGCGTGGGGACGGACGAGGATTTTCTCCGCCTTCCCCTTACGCCCCGAGTGGCGCAGCGTATTGCCGATCTGCTGGGGTGTTTCCTGTCCACCCCCACCATCTGCGACCAGGTGTACCGCGCCGCCCGGGTAAAACTGGAGCCGATGCCGATGATGTGCGAACGCGAGAGTTTCCGTACGTTCGTGGTGCACAATTACCTCATCGAAGGCCAGCGGAAAGGGCGCAAGGGGCTCATCGCCGGCCATAAAAAAGACGTGGTGCTCACCGCCGCCCTCGAAGGCAAGCCCGACCGGATCGCCCTCTACGGTTGGCACACCCTCGACGGAAAACCTATCCAACCGGTCTATACCGGGCATATCTTCCATTATGTGGATTACAGCCATGGTTTTCGCCTGGTACGGCGGGACATCTGGGTCGATGGCCGCCGGATGGACTACACCGAAGTGCTGTCCCACCCCGAATACTGGCGGGTGCTCACCGACCGTCCGGGGCAGAAGATGACGGCCTATCCGGCCCGGTAGCTTGTGTCAGGGATCCAATTTGTGGGGAAAACGTGCGGCAGGCTGGCGCATTTGCCGTAATTTTGTCCCCGAATCAAAATCGTGAAACACGGGCAGAGCGGGAAGGGAGGAAACGAAGTTTTCGCCCCGGGACGCTTGCCAAACCGAGACGAGTTTTATCTAAAAAAAGCCAAGTGAACCAGAACGACCGATACCTCATCGGCGGGATCCCCGCCGAAACGCTTGCCGAACGCTACGGAACACCTGTTTATGTATACGACTGTGCGCAGATCGAGCAGCAGTATGCCCGCTTGGACGGCGTATTCCGTCCGGTGGCCGACCATCGCATCCATTTTGCGATGAAGGCTTTGAGCAACATCAACATCCTGCGGGTGATCCGCGGATTGGGAGCCGGGGTCGATACCGTGTCGGTCAATGAAATCCGTCTGGCGCTACTGGCCGGTTTCGCTCCGAAAGACATCATCTACACCCCCAACGGTGTACCGATGGAAGAGATCGACCAGGCTGTTGAACTGGGTGTCCATATCCATATCGATTCGGTGGAGACCTTGCAGGTCTTTGCCCGGACCCATCCCGGTGTTCCGGTAGGTATCCGTATCACCCCGGAAATCTTTGCCGGGGGGCATGCCAAGATTTCGGTCGGGGGGCGGGAGTCCAAATTCGGCATCCCTCTCGAGCGGATGGATGAGGTGGAGGAGTTGGCCAAGCGGGAGGGCCTCCCCATCGTGGGCGTGCACCTGCACACCGGTTCGGACATTTACGACGTGGATGTGTTTCTCGAAGGGGCCGAGCGGGTATTTTCCGTCGCACGGCGTTTCCCGGTGGAATACATCGACTTCGGCAGCGGGTTCAAAGTGCCTTACCGGCCGGACGAACACGGAACGGATGTGGAGTTGCTCGGGGAGAAACTCTCTGCGCGTTTCAACCGCTTCGTGCAGCAGACGGGTCGTCCGGTGCGCATGGTCGTGGAGCCGGGAAAATTTCTGGTGAGCCGCTGCGGTACGCTGCTGGTGCGCGCCGACTGGGTAAAGCATACCCCGGCGGCGGATTTCGTGCAGGTGGACAGCGGGCTTTGCCACCTGATCCGTCCGATGATGTACGATGCGTACCACCATATCCTCAACATCTCCAACCCTTGCGGCGCGCCCAGGCAGTACAACGTAACGGGATTTATCTGCGAGACGGACAACTTTGCCGTGCACCGCACCCTGCCCGAAGTGCGCCGGGGCGACTTGCTGGCGATACTCAATGCCGGAGCGTACGGCTACACGATGGCTTCGGTGTACAATTCGCGTTTCCGTCCGCCGCAGGTGCTGGTCAAGGACGGGACCGACTACCTGATCTCGCGCCGCGAAACGCTGGACGATCTGTTGGCCCTCCAGACCGATTACGGTTTTTGAGGCGATAAAAAGACAAAAGGAGCGCAGGCATGGCTTGCCCCTGCGAGGAAACACCACGAAAAACGAAACGAGAGAAGATGAAATTCGAGATAAAGCACACCGCCCCCGCAACCCAGGCCCGCGCCGGCGTCCTGACGACGGCGCACGGGGACATCCCTACCCCCATCTTCATGCCGGTGGGAACGGTAGGCAGCGTCAAGGGCGTGCATCAGCGGGAATTGGCTCAGGACATCGACGCCAAGATCATCCTGGGCAATACCTATCACCTGTACCTGCGTCCCGGCACGGACATCCTGGAAAAAGCCGGCGGCCTGCACCGTTTTATCGGCTGGGACCGGCCGATCCTCACCGACAGCGGAGGCTACCAGGTGTATTCGCTCTCGGCCACGCGAAAGATCCGCGAGGAAGGCGTCCGCTTCAAGTCCCACATCGACGGTTCGGCGCATCTGTTCTCCCCGGAGAGTGTCATGGAGATCGAACGCAAGATCGGGGCCGACATCATCATGGCTTTCGACGAGTGTACGCCTTACCCGTGTGAATATGCCTATGCCAAGGCCTCGATGCAGATGACCCACCGCTGGCTGGACCGCTGCGTGGCGTACCTGGCCGAACATCCCGAACGTTACGGTTATCCGCAGGCTTTGTTCCCCATTGTGCAGGGCTCGGTGTATTCCGACCTGCGCCGGATCTCGGCCGAGAAGATCGCTTCGGTCGGAGCGGAGGGGAACGCCATCGGAGGCTTGTCCGTGGGCGAGCCGCACGAAGTGATGTACGAGATGATCGAGGAGGTCTGCGCCATCCTGCCGGCCGACCGTCCGCGTTACCTGATGGGTGTCGGTACGCCGACCAACATCCTGGAAGCCATCGACCGCGGTATCGACATGATGGACTGCGTGATGCCGACCCGCAACGGCCGCAACGGGATGCTGTTTACCGCCGAGGGCATCATCAACATCAAGAACCGCAAGTGGGCGGACGATTTTTCGCCCGTCGATCCGGCCGGCTACACGTGGGTGGATACGGCCTACACGCGCGCCTATCTGCGCCATCTGTTTACGGCGGACGAATTCCTGGCCAAGCAGATCGCATCGGTACACAACCTGGGATTTTACCTGTGGCTGGTGGGCGAGGCGCGCCGACGCATCGCCTCGGGTGAGTTTGCCCAATGGAAAAGGGAGATGGTGGAAAAACTCGAGCGGCGGTTATGAGACCCTTGAAGATACTCGACCGGTATATCCTGAAGAATTTTCTCGGCACCTTCGTGGTAACCGAGCTGGTGGTGCTCGTCCTGGCCACCATCGTGGACATGTCCGAGAAGATTGACAAGTACCTCACCAACCAGGCACCGGCTTCCGAGATCGCCACGTATTACCTGAACTTTGCCCTGTACTACGGCAACATGTACATGTCGCTGGTGGTCTTTCTGGCGGCGACCATCTTTACCTCGAAGTTTGCCGCCCGTTCGGAGATCATCGCCATCATGAGCGCAGGGGTCAATTACAACCGTTTTCTCCGCCCGTACCTCTACGGTGCGGTGCTGCTTACGGCGCTCTCGCTGCTGATCAACAATTTTATCCTGCCGTACTCCAACATCCGGCGGCTGGATTTCGAAGCGCATTACGTCAAGCCGCGCGATGAAAACTACCAGGTCGTCCAGGACATCCACAAACAGGTCGGCCCGGGGCAGATCATCTACATCAAGGACTGGAACGTGGGGCGTGCCGTGGGTTCGTATTTCACGTTCGAACAGTACGACTCCACGGGTACGATGACCCACAAGTTTTCCTCGGAGCACATCACCTACGACCGGGAGACGTCGCATTACCGCCTGACCAACTATTTTTCGAAAGACCTCAGGGAGGACGGCTCGGAAGACATCTCCTCCGGTTATACGATCGACACCGTGTTTGCCTTTACTCCGGCCGATTTTTCGATGGACAAACACGTGGGCGACAAGAAAAACTCCATCGAACTGCAAAAACTCATCCGGCTCGAACAGCAGCGCGGATCGCCCGACGTGCGTACCCTGATCACCGAACGGTACAAACGCGTGGCCTTACCATTTTCATCGATCATCCTCACGGTGTTGGCCGTAGCACTGTGCTCGCGCAAAAAACGCGGGGGGACGGGGATCAACATCGCCATCGGTATCGTCCTGATGGCGGCCTATCTGTTCATGCTCCGCGTGTTTGAAACCACGGCGGCCAAGAGTACCGACGGCTCTCCGCTGTTTTGGATCTGGTTGCCCAATATCCTCTTTGTCGGGATCGCTTATTACCTGTACCGCCATGCAAAAAAATAACAAAGCCCGTCCGTACCTTTCGCTCCACCTGATCATTCTCATTTTCGGCTTTACCGGTATCTTGGGACGCTACATTGACACCCCGCCCACGGCGCTGACCATCTACCGCACGGGGCTTACCTGCGTGTGCCTGGGAGCCTTCATGTGGCTGCGGGGCATGTCGTTCCGCGTAGGGTGGCGCAACGTGGTGCTGCTGCTGCTCTCCGGCGGAGTCATCGGGATCCATTGGGTGTTGTTTTTCTCGGCCATCAAGCAGGCCAACGTATCGGTTACGATGGCCATGCTCTCCACCGGAGCGCTGTTCGCTTCGTTGCTCGAACCCCTGTTTTACCATCGGCGCTTGCGGGCGCACGAGGTCGTCTTCGGGCTCATCGTCGTAGCGGGCATCTTCATCATCTCGGGACAGAATGCCGAGTACCACGGCGGGATCGTTACGGCTCTGGCCGCTTCGTTTGTCTCGGCGTGCTATTCCATCATCAACAGCAAGTGGTTCGTCCGTTTCCCCAACGATACGGTGATGATCTCGTTTTACGAAATGGCGGGAGCCGTCGTGGTAGTCGCTGCGCTGTTCGCTCCCACGGAAGGTTTCGTGCAGGGTTTGGGCCAAGTGAGCCTCAAGGACGCGTTGGGCATCCTGTTCCTGGCGGTGGTCTGCACCTCGTACACCAATGTGCGGATGATCCAGCTGTTCCGCTACCTTTCGCCCTTTACGGTGATGCTCAACATCAACCTCGAACCGGTCTATGCCATGATCATGGCGGCGGCCTTGTATCCCGACGAGCGGATGTCCGGCGCGTTCTATCTCGGAGCGGCCATTATCCTGTCCGTAGTGGTGCTCAACGCCTGGCTGAACAACCTGCGCGAGCGGCGCAAAGCCAAACGCCTGCCGACCCAGCCGCAGGAAGGACACGGGGAAGAATGATCCTGTGCTCCTTCTTTTTTCGTATCTTGCCTGTCCTTTTCCATCCGAGACCATGAAAGACAAAAGACCCAATACCATCGACATCCGCAACAAGCGCGCCAGTTTCGAATACGAGCTGTTGGACCGCTATACGGCCGGGATCGTCCTCTACGGCACCGAGATCAAGTCGCTGCGGGGAGGCAAAGGGCGGATCGCCGAGAGTTTCTGCCAGTTCAAGGACGGGGAACTGTTCGTCATCAACATGAACATCGACCCGTACGACCATACGGTGTATTTCAACCACGCCGCCCGCCGCGAGCGCAAACTGTTGCTCACCCGCACCGAATTGCGCCGTTTGGACCGCGCCGTACGGGAAAAGGGTTTGACGGTCGTCCCCTTGCGCGTGTTTATCAACGACCGGGGACTGGCCAAGATGGAGATCGCCCTGGCACGGGGAAAGAAGCTCTACGACAAGCGCGAATCCATCAAGGACAAGGACATCCGCCGCGATGCCGACCGGGCGGTCAAGATAAAGTTGTAATCTCCTTTACCAAGTTTCCGTATGACCCTCCGGGAAAAAGTCGATTTTCTCATCCGCACTTTGGATACCTTGTATCCCGATCCGCAGATCCCGCTCCGGCACAGCGATCCGTTCACTTTTCTGGTGGCGGTGATGCTTTCGGCGCAGACTACCGACAAACGGGTGAACGAGGTAACCCCCGCTTTGTTTGCCGCCGCCTCAACCCCCGAGCAGATGGCCAGTCTGCCGGTGGAGCGCATCGTGTCGCTGATCCATCCCGTCGGCCTGGCTCCCACCAAGGGGCGCAACCTGCAGGCGATGTCTCGGATTCTGGTGGAACGCTACGGGGGAGAAGTGCCCCGCACCTTTGAAGAGCTCGAAGCCCTCCCCGGGGTAGGACACAAGACGGCCTCGGTGATCATGTCCCAGGCTTTCGACGTGCCGGCCTTTCCGGTCGATACGCACATCCACCGGCTGATGCACCGTTGGGGGCTTTCTTCGGGCAAGAATGTGGAGCAGACCGAGCGGGATGCCAAACGGTTGTTTCCCCAGCATCTTTGGACGCGCCTGCACTTGCAGATCATCTATTACGGGCGGGAGTATTCTCCGGCGCGGGGGGCTACCTTGGAGCGCGATGTGATCACGGCCCGGCTCAATCCCCAGGCGCTGCTTTGATTTTTACCGCGGCCGCTTGGTGCATCCTTGCGTTTTCTTTGGCCGTTTTCTGGATTTCCCGTTTCTCCAGCCTTTCGGCCGGGGCTTTTGCGGCGGACTCGAATTTCAGTGATCTTGGACTCGGAAGACGCTTTGCCGGTCTTTTCAGGGGGGAGGGGACAAAAAATCAGGATTCGCCGTTAAATATCACGGATCCTTTCCCTTTTTTCAAGTCGATGAGGCAATCGCCCACATCCGTTCCTCCATCCAGTACCTCGGGAAGGGGGACGCTCATTTTTCGGAAAGCCCAATGCTTCATCTTTTCCCAGGACGGCACGATCGGTACAAGTGCCGGGATGCAATGATAGAGTTTGACGTGTACGAATACTTTCCCTCTCTTTTTGTAGGCATAGTATTGCTTGAAATAGTCTCTCGATGGGAGGACTGCTTTTCCGCATAAAGGTCGCGGCTCGTCGGAGGCCAGAAGTTCGTCCAAAATCCGTCGACAGGAGTGGAGTTCCTCCTTGCTCATCGGGTGGAAAAGAGCCTGGATTTCTTTCCCGGTCAGGAATGCATCTACCGCGTTTTGATCCATGACGAAATCCAGCGAGTCTTTGGGAAAATCACTTGCGCAGAGTACTTGGGCCTGGTAGATTTTCTCCAGCCGGGAGGTGTCTTGTCCTCGGGCGGAGAGGAGACCGGCGGCAAGGTACAGTACGAGGACGATCGGAAATGTTTTCATAACGTTTGCAAGGCATGGTCTTTCCCGTGCTTAAAGGTACGGGATTTGCGGCAAGTTGGCAACAGGACCGACAGGATGCGCCTCGGCAGGTCCAAAGTGAAAACTTCGTTTTCGTTTGTCTCTGCTCTCGGCTTTCACGATCTTTAGATAAGACAGGATGCGCCTCGGCAGGGTCAAAGTGAAAACTTCGTTTTCGTTTGTCTCTGCTCTCGGCTTTCACTATCTTTGTACGCGGCAGGCGGAAAATGCCATGCCGATAGACGAAATGGCCGCCAGGAAAAAGGAATCCCACTCCGGGAATGAACCCAAGGAAAGTTTCCGTCGTCGTTTGCACCGGAAGCTGACCAATCACTTCAAATTCATCGTTTTCGACGAAGCGATGTTCCACGAGGTGTTTTCCCTGCGCCTTCGCCCGATGAACATCGTCATCCTCCTGGCGGTAGCTACCCTCGTACTGGTGGGGGGGACGATCCTGCTGTTGCGCTATACCAGCCTGAAGACGTATGTGATCACCGACGATATTCCGGCCCTGCGCCGCCAGACGGTGCACCTGCTCACCCAGGTCGATACGCTGGAAACACGCCTGATGCAAAACGAAGCCTACCTGGCGGTGCTTCGCGATATTCTGGCCGGGGATGTCGCTCCGGAAAAGATGCAGGATTCGGTCTTTGTCGATTCGGTTTCCAAAAATGCCCAACAGTTTATCTGGGCCTCGGCACAGGATTCGGCCTTCCGTCGTCAGGTCGAGCAGCGGCAGATGGAGGCCTTGCAGGCTGCGGTAACCACTCGTTCGATGCAGGTGCTCTCCGTGCCGGTGCGCGGAGCGGTGATGGCTGCGCCGTACGACCCCTCGACCGATCATCTCTGGATCGATCTTTCCGCGCCGACCAATACGCCGATCTTTGCGGTTGCCTCCGGAACGGTCATTTACCGCGACTGGACCCCCGAGAGCGGCAATGTACTCGTGATAAGCCACCCGGGAAACATGTCCACCGTCTATAAGAACGTAGGCCTTACCCAGAAGCATCCCGGCGACCGCGTTTCCCAGGGGGAACTGATCGCCACTACGGGATTGGGAGCCAGCGCGACCTCGAACCCGGTGGTGCGTTTTGAGTTGTGGATCGACGGCGCATCGGTCGATCCGCAGGATTACATCAATTTCGGAATGTAAGCGAAGGAGCGGGAACGATGAAAAAGTATTTTGCCACAGTCTTTGCCCGCAGTCAGATCCGCCGTGCGGACCGTTTTATCGCTCATCCGGTCGAAACCCAGCAAAAGTTACTCTCTCGTTTTCTCGCCGCCGCGGCCGATACGGCTTTCGGGCGGGAGCACGGTTTCGGGGACATCCACACTTACCAACAGTATCGTCAGCGCGTTCCCCTTTGTACGTACGAAGACCTCCGCGGCTACATCCAGCGCATCGCCGAGGGCGAGCGCGATGTGCTTTGGCCCGGCCGGCCGGCGTATTTTGCCAAGACTTCGGGGACGACCTCCGGTACGAAATACATCCCGCTCACCCGGGAAGGCCTGGCCTGCCAGGTGCGGGCCACGCGGGACATGCTGCTGCGTTACATCCTTTCCAGCGGTCAGGTGGACTTCGTCGGCGGGAAGATGATCTTCCTGCAAGGAAGTCCTGTGCTGGAAGACCGCAACGGCATCCTCACCGGGCGGCTCTCGGGCATCGTGGCCCATTGCGTGCCTTTTTACCTGCGGGGCAACCGCAAGCCCTCCTACCGTACCAATTGCATCGAGGACTGGGAGCAGAAGGTGGAGGCCATTGTCGATGAGACCATCTCGGCCGACATGACGTTGATCTCGGGCATCCCTTCGTGGCTGCAGATGTATTTCGAACGCCTCATCGCCCGCTCGGGCAAACCGGTCGGCGAACTTTTCCCCCATTTCTCGGTGATGGTAACCGGTGGAGTGAACTACGAACCGTACCGCGAACGTTTCCGTCAGCTTATCGGACGCGAGGTGGATGTGCTGGAAACTTACCCGGCTTCCGAAGGTTTTATTGCCGCCTCCGACAGTGTAGCCCGGGACGGAAGCCTGCTGCTGGAGGTAAACAGCGGATTGTTCTACGAATTTGTCCCGGCCGACCTTTACGGCCAGCCGGATGCTCCCCGGATAGACCTCTCGCAGGTGGAGACAGGGGTGAACTACGCTTTGATCCTCACGACCAATTCCGGCCTGTGGGCGTACAGCATCGGCGATACGGTGATGTTTACCTCTACCTCCCCGTACCGCGTGAAGGTAACGGGGCGGGTGGCGCACTATACGTCGGCTTTCGGGGAGCACGTCATTGCAGCGGAAGCCGAGCGGGCGGTATCCCAGGCAGCCCGGGAGAGCGGAGCGGTGGTGGCGGAGTTTACCCTTGCCCCGCAGGTGGCCCCCGAGAGCGGACTCCCGTACCACGAGTGGTGGATCGAGTTTGCCCGAAAACCGTCCGATCCCGACCTCTTTGCCCGGGTCCTCGACCGGGAGATGCAGCGCCAGAATATCTATTACCGGGATTTGATCCAGGGGCACATCCTGCGTCCGGCCGTGGTGCGTCCGCTGCCCGAAGGGGCTTTCGCAGCGTACATGAAGTCGGTAGGGCGTCTGGGCGGACAGAACAAGATCCCCCGTCTGTCCAACGACCGTACCTTGGCCGAGGGCCTGCAGGCCGCGAGGGAAAAAATGGAACTCACCAACAAAGATATTGCACGATGAATGTACTGATACTCGGTTCCGGCGGGCGGGAACACGCCCTGGCGTGGAAGATAGCGCAAAGTCCGATGTGCGACCGCTTGTGGATCGCTCCCGGCAATGCCGGCACGGCGCAGGTAGGGACCAACCTTGCGATCAAGGTCGGCGATTTTCAGGCGATCAAACAGGCCGTGCTGGACCACGCGATCGATTTCGTGGTGGTAGGGCCGGAAGATCCGCTGGTAAACGGCATCTACGACTTTTTCCGCGGCGATCCCCAGTTGGCCCGCGTGGCGGTGTTCGGCCCTTCGCGCCAGGGAGCGACCCTGGAGGGCAGCAAGGAATACGCCAAGGAATTTATGCTGCGCCACGGCATACCCACGGCTGCCTACCGGAGTTTTACCCGGGAAAATCTCGACCAAGCGGATGCCTTCATCGACAGCCTTACTCCTCCGTATGTGCTCAAGGCCGACGGTCTGGCTGCGGGGAAAGGGGTGCTGATCCTCCCCGACGCCCGGCAGGCCAAGGATGAATTGCGGGAGATGATCCTCGGCGGGAAATTCGGTGCCGCCTCGGCCAAGGTGGTGATCGAGGAGTTCCTTTCCGGGATCGAACTTTCGGTCTTTGCCATTACCGACGGGCACGACTACAAACTGCTCCCTTCCGCCAAGGATTACAAGCGGATCGGGGAAGGCGATACGGGGCTCAATACCGGTGGCATGGGAGCGGTTTCGCCCGTACCCTTTGCCCAAGGGGAATTTATGAAAAAGATCGAGGAACGCATCGTCCGCCCGACTATCCGGGGACTGGAGAAGGACGGGATCGTCTATACCGGGTTTGTCTTCTTCGGGTTGATCAACGTGGCGGGCGAACCCAAAGTGATCGAATACAACGTGCGGATGGGCGACCCGGAGACCGAAGCGGTGATCCCCCGGGTGAAGAGCGACCTGCTCGAAGCGCTCTATGCTGCCTCCCAGGGACGGTTGGGGCAGGTGAACTTCGAGGTCGACTCCCGCGCCGCTGTTACGGTGGTGATGGTCTCCGGAGGCTATCCTCAGGCGTACGAAAAAGGCAAGCCGATCACCGGGCTCGATGCCGTGCAGGGCAGTGTCGTATTCCATGCCGGGACGAAACTTTCCCTGCAGGGGGAGGTGCTCACCGACGGGGGGCGCGTGCTGGCGGTAACGTCCTATGCCGACGATTTCCGCGACGCGCTGGCGCAGAGCTATGCCAATGTCGACCGGATCCATTTCGAAGGGGCGTATTGCCGTCGGGACATCGGAAAGGATTTGGAAAAGATGCTGTAAGACTTACGGGCGCGCTCCCGGCCAAACGATCCCTGCTTTGGGATTCCCCGGGCGGAAGGAAAGGAACAGAGATGGGGAGAGAAGAGGGAAGAAAAGGAAGCCGGGGCGCAGAAAGGCAAAAGAAAAAGAAAGAACAAGGATAAAAGATAGCGAAAATTATGGGAATGAAACTGAAAAAACTCCGAAGCATTCTCGCCGGACCGACCTTTACCGGCGGACTGTTGTTTTTCGCTGCGGTAGCAGCATTTGTCTGGGCGAACGTCTCGCCCGATACGTACAATGCCGTGTGGAACCAGCCTTTGACCCTCAACCTGGGCAAACACGTGGAGAAAGCACTGGAAAACGGGCAGGTGGTCGAACACGTATCCTACTTCATGTCGATCCACTTGAAGAGCCTGCAGTTGTTTGTCAGCGACCTGCTGATGGTCATCTTCTTCTTTAGCGTAGGACTGGAGCTCAAGGGCGAGTTTGTCGCCGGAAAACTCTCCTCGTTCAAGAAAGCGATCCTGCCCATTGCCGCCGCTTTGGGCGGAATGCTGGCTCCGGCCATCATCTACCATCTGTTCAACCACAATGCAGCCGACATCGCCGAGCAAGGTTGGGGTATCCCGATGGCTACCGACATTGCCTTCTCGTTGGCGGTGATCTCCCTGTTGGCCAAGCGGGTACCTTTGAGCCTGAAAGTGTTCCTGATGACCCTGGCCGTGGCGGACGACCTGGGAGGTATCGCCGTGATCGCCTTCTTCTACACCGAACACCTCAATACCGGCGCACTGGCCATTGCGATGATCGGGGTGGCCTTCCTGTTCTTTTCCAACATGGTCAATGCCCGTACCCGCTGGGTGTACTACGTGGTGGGATTTGTCGTGGTGTGGACGCAGATCCTCGAATCCGGAGTGCATGCCACCATCGCCGGAGTGCTGATGGGCTTTGCTTTCCCCACCAACGCCGGGATGTTGCCCAAGGACTATGCGGTCAAGGCCAAGAAACTGTTGGGCAAACTCGAGGGCAAAGGACCGGAGACGATATTCCGGGGAATGCCCGATGCCGAGACTTCGGATACGTACTTCGAACTGAAGCAGCTCACCAAATATGCGGAAAGTCCTCTGGCGAGTGTCGAGCGGACGCTGGCTCCCTGGGTATCTCTGCTGGTGATGCCGGTCTTCGCCTTGGCCAATGCCGGAGTGAATGTGAGCGGTGATTTGAGCTTTACCCAGGCTATCGCTACTCCGGTGGCACTCGGAGTGGGGATCGGTCTGCTGGTGGGCAAACCGATCGGTATCTTCCTCTTTACCCTCCTGTTTGTCAAACTGGGTATTGGAAAACTGCCCGAAGGGGTCAAGTGGAAGCATATCTTCGGAATGGGACTTATCGCCGGTATGGGCTTTACCGTGGCGCTGTTCATCACCGAACTGGCTTTCCGCACGACGGATCTGTCCATCCGGGAGATAGCGATGAATTATACCTCTGAAGCGAAACTGGCGATCCTGCTGGCTTCGGTGCTGGCGGCCATCATTGGTTATACATTCCTTTACGCGATCTCGCTCAAGCGCAAGCATTGACCGTTCAGACGGCGTGTACAAGCAAAAGNNCTTTTGCTTGTACACGCCGTCTGCGGCGATCTCTGTGTCGTTGCAGAGAGAGCGTTTGTTACAGAAGTGCGTCGATTTTCGCTTTCAGGTCGGACTTGGAAGCCACCCCTACGTGCTTGTCGACCAACTGTCCGTTTTTGAAGAACAGCAGGGTCGGGATGTTTCGGATGCTCTGCGAGGCGGAAACCCCCGGATTGTCGTCCACATTGACTTTGCCAATGACGGCCTTTCCTGCATATTCCTCGGCCAGTTCGTCGATGATGGGAGCCACCATGCGGCACGGGCCGCACCAAGGTGCCCAGAAATCGACTACGACCACTCCTTGACGGGTGATCTCGGCGAAATTAGCGTCTGTGATCTCTTTTGCCATGTCGTTGTTGGTTTTTTACGTTGAAAGGAGAAGAAAAACTTTCCGCGATGAGCGGAAAGTTTTTCGTGAACAGTAAGTCGAAACGGAAGCTATTCCGTTTGCGAGCTTATTTCTTGAAATAGCGGTTGTAGAGTCCCTCGAACCCTTTGCCGTGGCGAGCCTCGTCCTTGGCCATTTCATGAACCGTATCGTGGATGGCATCCAGATTCAGCTCCTTGGCACGTTTGGCGATACGCATCTTGTCTTCGCAAGCGCCGCATTCGGCCTGCATGCGTTTTTCCAGGTTGGTCTTGGTGTCCCATACCACGTCGCCCAGCAGTTCGGCAAATTTGCTGGCGTGTTCAGCCTCTTCCCAGGCATAGCGCTTGTAGGCTTCGGCGATCTCGGGGTAGCCCTCGCGATCGGCCTGACGGCTCATGGCCAGGTACATACCCACTTCGGTGCATTCTCCGGTGAAGTGTGCGTTGAGGTCTTTGATCATCTCTTCGTCGCAACCTTTGGCTACGCCGATCTCATGTTCGGTTACGAAAGCCAAGGCACCTTCGCTCTCTACCAGTTCTTTGAATTTGCTGGCCGGAGCATGGCACTGAGGGCATTTCTCGGGAGCAGCATCCCCTTCGTACACAAAACCGCAAACGGTGCAGATAAATTTCTTTTTCATAGGATTTTGATGTTTTGTATAGTTCTTAAAGATTTTTTCTGACACAAAGGTACGGCTTTTTGCCCGGAAGGTGAATTTTGTGTATAATTGTTTTTCTTTACGAGTATAGATAAAAACTATATTTGTTGTTTTTCAGTAAGATATGTTGTTCTTTTTGTCCATGAAAGGGTATCCGGCTAAAATCTTATGATTTATTTAAGGAAGCAGGGTGCGGGCTACGTCGTATTATCCCGTATCTTTGCCCGAGATGTCGATTTTTTTTCACGGGAACGGATAAAATTCATACATTTGCACCTATGTTATTCTCACGCATCAAAATAGGTCTGCTGTGCGCTCTGGCAGTGTCGTTGGCAAGCTGCGGCGAGTATTCCAAGATCCTTCGCAGCGAGGATCCTGTTGCGCATTTGGACTATGCCAAAAAACTGTTCGAACAGCAGAAGTATCCGAAAGTCGTCAAGGTGCTCGAACCGTATTACCAGCACTTCAAAAATACGAACGAGGCTGAAAATGCCGACTGGATGATGGCCTACTCGTGGTACATGGACGACATGTATGAACTTTCGGCCTACCTGATGGGCAATTTTGCCAAGACCTATCCTTTGAGCGACAAGAACGAACAGGCTGCCTTTATGGCCGCTCAGTCTTCGTACAATATTTCTCCCGATAGTTATCTGGATCAGGAAAATACGACCAAGGCGATCAATGCCCTGCAGCGTTTTATCGAGCGTTATCCGACCGCACCGCAAGTGGCTCAGGCGGACAGCATGGTGCGGGAGTTGAACGAAAAATTGGACAAGAAGGCTTTTGATATTGCTTACAACTACTATCGGCTGGAGGAGTACAATTCGGCGATGATCGCTTTTACCAATGCATTGGACGATCGGCCCTACACTACTGAGCGGGAAAATCTGATGTATTACCGCGCCAAGGCGGCCGCGATCTATGCCAACAAGAGCATCCCCGACAAGCAGGCCGAGCGTTATGCGGATGCGATCACTTACGGTCGTTTGTTCCTGCGGCAGTTCCCCGAGTCGGATCATTACTCCGAGATCGAGCAAGCGGTTAAGGCCATGGAAAATAAGTCCGCGATCCTCGATCAGGTCATCAAGGACTTGGGGGACAAGGACGGACTGGACGAAAAGAAGATGAAGAAGTACGACCGTCAGGTGCAGAAAGAAGAAAAAGCAGCGTTGAGGGCGCAAGCGAAAGAACAGAAGAAACAAAACAAGGAATAAAATCATGGTGGATTTGAAGAAATCGAACGCGCCGCTTACGACCATTACGCGGGACATTCGTCAGATTGATGCCAAGACGGGAAACATCTATGAGGCGATCATGATCATCGCGGCCCGTGCTACGCAGATCGGCGTCGATCTGAAGAAGGAACTGAACGAAAAACTGGACGAATTCGCGGCCAATGCCGAAAACTTGGAGGAAGTATTTGAAAACAAGGAACAGATCGAGGTTTCCCGTTTTTATGAAAAACTCCCCAAACCTACGGCCATCGCTATCCAGGAATGGCTGGACGACCGTATTTATTTCCGTCACGCAGGAAAAGGTGCCCAGGATCAAACGGCTCTTTCTGAAAAAAAATAAGAAAGTTGTTGCGGCTGTCTGAAAAATGACTAAATTTGCACCGCGATTCAGCCCTATGGTGTAATGGTAGCACATCAGATTCTGGATCTGCTTGTCTTGGTTCGAATCCAGGTAGGGCTACAAGCCTTTGCAAAAACGGAAACGCTTGCAAAGGCTTTTTTTATTGTTTTCTTTTGTCTGAAAGTCACCGGAGGCTGGTGGCATTGAAAAAGATTTATAAATTTGCGTAACAGACGTATTTTGACAATTCCATGAAGAAAATGCTGCTTTGGGCCCTTGCACTCGGAATGTGCCAGATTGTGTGGGGACAACAGATACAGGTGACTCCCGCCATGTTGCAACAAGCTAAACAGATGGGGGTGTCCGACTCGCAAATCAACCAAGTCCTGTCCAATGCGCAGGATAGCCGGGAACTCAATATTCCGGCTGATACTTCTTTGGGACGTCAGAGTGGCATCCGTCAAGTGGTGCCTCCGGAACGAACGGTATCGGATACCTTGTCAAACAGTTTGTTGTCGATAGCCGATGCCGATCGGGTGTTCGGTACGGAAATATTCGGGAATCAACGTTTGTCTTTTGAACCGAACTTCAACATGCCGACCCCCCAAGGTTATGTCCTTTCGGCCGGAGACCAGCTTCTGATCGAATTGTGGGGCAATTCCGAGGCTTCCTACACCCGTACGATCAGTCCCGACGGAGTGATCAGCCTGCCGTCGGTCGGAGTGATTTTCCTCAGCGGGCAAACGGTGGAACAAGCCCGGAAGACTATCGAGGAACAGATGAGTGCGGTGTATTCCGAAATCAAGACCGGTGGGATCAACCTGCGGGTATCCTTGGGACAGATACGCAGTATCCGGGTGAATATCGCCGGAGAGGTAATGGCTCCGGGTACCTATACTCTGCCGTCGCTGGCCACTTTGTTCAATGCGCTGTATATGGCCGGCGGAGTGAATGCGATCGGTTCGCTGCGTGATATCCAGGTGTATCGGAATAGCAAATGCGTGGCGACGCTCGATGTGTACGACTATATCCTCAATGGGAAGTACGAGGCCAACATTGCGCTCGAAGACAACGATATGGTCATCGTAGGGCCATACAGCAATCATGTCGGCATTTCGGGCAAGGTCAAGCGGGAACGGACTTTTGAACTCAAGGACGGGGAAACACTCTCCGACTTGATCCGCTATGCGGGCGGTTTTATGGGCGATGCCTATACGGCCAATGTCTCGGTAAACCGAAAGGCGGACGGCAATTTTTACCGGATGTTTACCGTCGAACAGCAGGATTTTTCCGATTTCCCGATGCGGGACGGCGATTCGGTATCGGTAGGCGAGGTGATCGACCGGTATGAAAACCGTGTGTCGGTACGGGGAGCCGTTTGGCGGCCGGGTGATTATCAGCTCGACGACACGGTGCGTTCGGTGGTTTCCCTCGTCCGTAAGGCCCAGGGGCTTCGGCAGGATGAGTATTTCGAACGGGGGCTCATTCGCCGTCTTAAACCGGACGGAACCTATCAGGCTCTATCGGTCGATGTGCCGGCCGTATTTTCCGGGCAGGCACCGGATATTGCCTTGGAAAATGGGGATGATCTCTACATTCCTTACAAGACGACTCTTCACGAGCCTTACTACGTGACGGTGCGGGGCGAGGTGAACGGTTTGAAGATGGAGGCCGGGGACGATTTGCTGCGTCGCAACATACAGTCGTTGCAGAACGGTGGGGACTATGTGTCCGAGAGTGAGAACCAGCAGAAGAAAGGATACCGGCTCGACTACATGGAGGGAATGTCGGTAGCCGATGCAATCCTGTTGGCCGGAGGGTTCAAGGAGTCGGCCTCGCAGACGCAGATATTGGTAGTCCGAAGGGGAAAAAATCCCTTGTCCCAAGAGTATGACAATCGTCCGGCGGAGGAATTTCAGATAACGTTGGATCATGGGCTGGCATTCGACCAGACGGGAAATAGTTTTGAACTGGAACCTTTCGATGAGATCATCGTTCGGCGTTCTCCTTCATTTATCCCGCAGCGATTCGTATCGATCAATGGAGAGGTGGTTTTCCGCGGTGGATACAATCTGAAAAAGAACATGCGTATTTCGGAATTGGTAAAGCAGGCAGGCGGTTTTACCCCCTATGCATACATTCGTGGGGCGCAACTGCGGCGCCGGCTTTCCGAAGCCGATCTGGTAAAACTCGAAGCGAAGGCTCAGATCATACAGAATGCCGACGGAACGGATTCGCTCAGTACGACCATGATCACCGATATCCCGGAATATTACCTGGTGGGGATCGACCTGGAAGCCGCGATGGAAAATCCGGGCGGGCAGCAGGATGCTTTCCTTCAGGAAGGGGACGAACTGGTGATCCCGTCTTACACGAGTACCGTACGGATCAGCGGGGCCGTCGTTTATCCCAATGCAGTAACGTACGAAAAGGGCAAGAGTTTGAGAAAATACATCTTCAACGCGGGTGGATATGCCCAGAATGCCCGCCGACGGGCGTATGTGATCTACGCCAACGGACAGGTAGAAACGGTGCGAGGGGCTATTTTCCGCCGTTATCCCAAGATAGAACCCGGCTGTGAGATCATCGTGCCCATCAGGACTCCCCGGAAGGGGTTGGGGCTTGCCGAGATCATGAGCTTGGCTTCATCTACGACTTCGATTGCTGCGCTGATCAATTCGATGATCAAGTAGGAGTTTTTCCTTTCACTCTTCCTTTATGAGGGCTGAGGGAGAAGAAATGGATTTGAAAAGCATGAAAAAAGCGGATTTTCATTGAAATAAGGCCGCTCGACAAAAACGAAACAGACATGAGTGCAGGCATGCGTGAAAATACGGACAACCATCCTCTTGCTGGGGAAATCGATCTGCTGGAAATCGCAAAGAAACTGTGGACGCGCCGCCGTTTTGTCTTCAAATGGATTGGCATCGCGGCGGTGGTGGGCTTGATCGTCGGGTTCAGTATTCCGTCCGAATACACCGTATCGGTCAAGATGGTCGCTGAAACCACCGAAGGAAAAACATCGACCTCGGGCGTGAGTCAGCTGGCCTCCCTGGCGGGGATCAACCTGGGAGGGCCGGGTAGCGGATACGGTATCGGAGTGCTCATGTATCCGCAGGTGGCTTCTTCGCTTCCTTTTCTGGCCGACATGCGCACCGTGCCGGTACAGCCCCGAAAGGCCAAGGAGCCTTATACGCTCTACGATTATCTCTCGGAACATCAAAAAATGGCCTGGTGGAATCACGTCATCGCTTTCCCGTTCCGTGCGCTGGGATGGTTCGTGTCGCTTTTTTCCGACAATCAGCAGGAGGGCACCGAAACATTCGATGTGTCGAATCTCACGAAAGAACAGTACGATTATGTAAAAATGATGCGGGAGCGCATGGGTATTTCGTTGGATGAAAAGACGGGTATCATCACTGCTTCGGTGACCATGCAGGATCCCGGTGTGGCCGCTGTGGTGGCCGATTCGATGGTCTCCAAATTTCAGGAATACATCGTCCGGTACCGCACCGACAAGGCTCGCCAGGATATGGAATATTGCCAGAAGGCCTTCGACGAGTCGAAAAAACAGTACTACGAGGCGCAAAACCGCTATGCCGCTTTTGTGGATCAGAACAAGGATCTGGTTCGTCAGTCGGTCAAGACCGAGCAATATCGTTTGAGCAATGAGATGGAGTTGGCATACAACATGTATGCGGCTACTTCTCAGCAATTGGAAATGGCAAAACTGAAGCTGCAGGAGCAGACCCCCTGTCTGACGGTGATCGAACCGGCTACGCGGCCTTTGAAGAAGTCCAAACCGAGCAAAGCGAAAATCCTCATCGGTTTCATGTTCCTCGGTGCGCTGGCTTCGTGCGGTTATTTGGTGGTCAAGGATATGTTTGAGGGGGAGAATAAGGCATAAGGAGAACTTTTTTCGAAGATTTTTTCATATAGACGCAGACTTTTTCACGTATTTTTGAGCGAGGTCAAGCAGATCGGTGCGCTTTCAAAAAAGGTTTTGAAGGAGGGGACGGGTGTAGGCGCATCCCGGGGGTGCGGTCATAGCTTGCGTACCAGAATGTATTCCTCGTCGGTTTCCCGGAGTTTTTCGAATCCCAGGCGCTTGTAGAGGCGAAAGGCCGGGTTGGCTTTTTGCACCGAAAGGGAGACCTGCGCATAGCCTTTCCCGCGCAGCAGTTGAAGCATGTTTTCCAGCAGTTGGGTACCGATGCCTTTTCCCCGATTTCTTCCCGCAGGGAGAGGGCCAGCGAAGGCGTTTGTTCGTCCACATACCCGAAATCGTGCATTCGTCGGCACCAGACGAGGCCAATGACTTCTTCCCCTACGACTGCCACCCGGGCGTGGTCTGCGGGGTGGAGGCCGAAATCCTTGAAATAGAGCTTCAGTTCGGGGCTTTCCACGATCTCGGGCGGAGGGGGTGGTGTCCCCTCGGGCAGGTAAATGGCCCGCAGGAGGAATTCCCGCAGCAGGGGGCGTTCGTCGGGGCGGAGTTCCCGGAAGACGATCGGAAGGGGAGGGGTGTTGTTCATTTTTTTCCTGTCTTTTATTGGAGAGGGGGACGGCTTTTGTCCAGGCATGGCTGAAAACTGCTCCCGAGGGTCAGAACAGTTCGTCGATACCCAGATAGAACTGGACGTCTCCGTGCGTATTGAATCCCACATCGCCCCGGAAGTACATCCGTTGTCCCCGGAACGGTTTCACACGAAGCCCGCCACCGAAGGTGAATTTGTCCATTTTCAGTGCTTTTAGCGGCGTATCCCCTACATTGGCCGTCCCTGCGAATGCTGAAATACCGAACCGTCCGAAATAATACCGGTATTCCGCCTGGAGGGACATGAGGTTTTTGTCGATGTACCGCCCGCTGGCGTATCCTCGTGAATGGATGCCGTTGGACAGGGTGGCCATGTCCTGAAAAGGGACTTCTCCGGTGGCGATCTGGGCGTAGAAGTTCAGGGCGATCAGCTGGTTTTCCCCCACCGGGAGGTAGCCGCGCAGGTCTATCAGGTATTTGGTGTAGTCCTGCGTGCTGCCCAGCAGACGTGCATTGAAGTATCCGTCCAGTTGGGCGTAAAAGCCTTTCAGGGGAACGAACGGATCGTCGCGGCTGTCGTAGAGGTAGTGCAGCGAAAGGCCCGAAACCCGGGCTCCGTTGCTGCCGGCGATCGTTCCCTGATCCAGCATTCCGCCTTCGAGTTTGTCTTTTACCTGGTAATCGTAGTAATAATACCCCAGTCCGATGTACACATTTTCAAACCACCGCCAGTACGCCGCCCAGCGAAGGCGGGTGGAACGTTCGTCGTAGTCTTCCTTTTGGTCTTCCGGACTGTCCGGGCCGATGGCCTGAAAGGTCGAAGGGTAGTGTCCCAGCCCAAAGTACCCCCGCAGCAGCAGGCGTTCGTCGAGTAGGTACACCGTCGGACGGAGCGAGAGCGACAGATTGCCTTTGAAGGTAAAATGCGAGGAGAGATCCACGTACGACTGCCGCCGGGCCTTGCCCTGCGGGTGGGGACGGAAGTCGTTGATGTATAGGCGGGCGGTGAATCCCAGTCCCAGACCGTCTTCGTCGCCGTAGGAAAATTCGGGGAGCGCCAGCAGGGAAAACCGCCGCCGTTTGGTCGTATCAACCTGAAAGAGGCTGCTCACCGTCTGGACGAACGAGGAAAAACCGCTCGGGGAGGCCGTATCCACTGCCTCGGTCGGAGCGAGGGACAAATCCTGGCCCTCCACTTCGAAGTCCAGCGGGGGGAAGTCCGGCGAGCTGGCCCGTTCGATGGGGGCAAGGGTGCTGGTATCGTCCGGGGTGCGCATGGCCGATTGCCCCGCGGCGGGATGCGCTGCGAACCAAAGAAACGGCAGGAGGAACAATATGCGGTATGTGTTACCCATCGGGCGGAGAGCCAGCGGCAATTCGTGCGACTAAATTAGGCAAAAGGGGCGGGATCGAACGTTAATCCGCGGGGAAGGAGGCGGGAAATGCGGCGGGGAATTTGTGTTTTATTTCTTTTTTGATTATATTTGTTAAAACAAGCGGGAGATCCCCGGGTTTTTGACTTCGGAGCTATTGGCCGCGGAGGAAGAACCGGATGTGTTGTGGGATTGCTTGAAAGTCAGTGTGGTTAAGAAGGATGTAAACGAAAGAGAAAATGGCAAGCAGTAAAAAGGGAAGCAGTAGCAGCACGGCAGGATCAAACATCGTATCGAGTGTGGAGATCCAGCGGACGACGGCCGATCTGCGCAATCAGATTTTGGAAAGTCTCATGGGGCTGGGCGAGTTGGGCCGAGGCTTGTCCGGGTTCAACGGTTCGCTCCGCCAGGCGGGGGATTTGATCGTTCAGGTGTCCTCCAGCGGGCAGATGTTGGTGCAAAACATTTCAAAACTCGCCGAGGCCATCCGCCAGGCCAAGGAGATCAAGACGACTTCTTCCGGCGCAGCAGCGGCTTCCGCCGCCGGGGACGTGGCGGGGTCGGCATCGGGCGTTTCGGGGGGCATGAGTGGTGGATCGGGTAGCGGCGGGAGCATCTTCGGGGCGGTTTTGGGCGGCTTGGGTGCCGGAGCTTCGCTGATATCCGGGATCGTGGGTATTTTCCGGCGGCGGAGGGAGGAGGAAAAGAAATACCAGCGGGAGATGCAGCAGGCGCTCAATGCTCAGTTGAACGCGGAGGTGGAATTGTCTTTGGCTACTTCCCGCCGCCTGGCCGACGAGCAGGCGATCACCCGCGAGAAGTACAAGCAGATCGAGTCCGGCCTTCAGCAGGCTTCGGGCAACCGGCAGGAGGTCCTCTCCGAGATCGACGATCGGATGCAGGAGTTGTACGCCGAGATGAACGGACAGTATAGTGCGCGCTACAAGCGGGGGGCATCGAATTACTACAACGCTTTGTTGGAGTTGAAAAATCATCAGGACGACCTGGACTGGCTCGAGACGGTAGGCAGTTCGCCACTGATGCCCTCGAGCGACGAGTCGTACGGTGAGTACCAGTCGTTTTACGAGCGTTTGCTTGCCTTGGCCCAGCAGGAAAAAGACTGGGTGGAGCAGCAGAAAAGCCTAGCCGAGGAGTTGATCGGTTCTTCAGCCCAATCGTTGGCCGACAGTTGGGTCGAGGCGTTCCGCAAGGGTGAGGAAGCTACGTGGGATTTTGCCAAGAATTTCGAGGACGTGATGCGGCAGGCGATCATCAACGGTTTTTCCGATTCGGTGATCCTGGCGCAGATCGACCCGATATTCAACAAATTCCGGGAAAAGGTGATGGACTTCCTCGCCGGAGAGATCGACCTGGACGAGGTGGTTACTCCGGAACTCGAAGCGCAGATCGAACAGACGGCCGAGAAGATCAAGGAACTTTCGCCCGAGTTGAGCTCCATCCTCGAAAAACTGGGGCTGGAGGTGGACAATTCGAGTTCGCAAACGCTTTCCGCCGCGATAAAAGGGGTGAGCGAACAGACCGCTTCGCTGGTGGCCGGGCAGATGAACGCCATCCGCACCAATCAGATAAAATCGATGGAAACCCTTTCCGACAGCCTGTCCGCTCTGGTGGCCATCGAATCCAATACGCGCTACAACCGCTATCTGGAGAGTATCGACCGGAGGTTGGGAACGCTGCTCTCCAACGGTTCGCTCCGGGCGGCCGGGCTGGCGTGAGGAAGAACGAACTTTTTTTTTCTGGTGATTGTTTGGTTGTTTAGGTCGGGTTGCGCACAAGGGAGGAGATCCCTGTGCGCAACCCTTTTGTTTGCTGCTTCTCCCGGAGCCAAAACGGCTGTTTTTTTCCCCGCATGGAGCGGTCCCTCGGAGGGCAGGAAGATCAATAGATATCCGGGTCGTCTTTTATCTCCTGTTTGTCGATCTTGCGCCGGCCCATCGAATACCATACGTAGGCGATGTACGCCACTACGAACGGGATGAACAACGAGACGTAGCTCATTACCGTGAGGGTGTAGCGGCCGGAGGAACTGTTGCGGATGGTCAGTCCGTTCTGGATGTTGGCACCGGTGGAGGGGTAGTACACGGTGTCGTTCAGTCCGGCGGTGAGCAGCAGGGCGAGTACTACCAGCACCACGCCGGGGGCCGAGTAGTAGAAACTTCTCCGATGGTCGGTGTAGCCCCCCAGGACGATGCCGGCCACGGTGAGCCCGGTACCCAGCAGCAACAGGACCAGGACGAGGGGCATCTGCAACAGGTTGTGCAGGTATTTGAAGCTCTCGGTATAGATCAGGCCCTGCGAGTCGTAGGCGTATCCCTCGCGCAGCAGGAGGTTCAGCAGGAAAAAGACGAAGAACAGCAGGAAGAAAGGGGCTTCCTGGCGGATGGTTTTCGCGGTACGTTCGGCAATCTCCGGGGAGTCGATGCTGTTTTTCAGGTACATCGCTCCCAGTACCCGGGTGAGGAATACCAGGGCTATGCCGAGCGAAAGGTTGATGTAGGCGGTGTAACTGCTCAGGTCGAAGGCCAGTTCCAGGCCGCCGAACCCTCCGGTCCACTGGGGAGTGAGCACGCCGCTGGCCGGGTCGGTCAGCAGCACGAAGGAACTCCCGGTAAAAAAGGAAGCGACCGCCACTCCCAGAAAGAGCGGGGCGCCGATGCCGTTGATCAGCAGAAAATTCTGGTAGGTGCGTTGTCCCAGCAGGTTGCCGGCCTTGGTACGGAATTCGTACGAGACGGCCTGGAGGACGAAAAACAGCAGGATGACCATCCATACCCAATACGCCCCGCCGAAACTGGTGGCGTAAAACAGGGGAAAGGCGGCGAAGAACGCTCCGCCGAATACCACCAGGGTGGTGAAGGTCAGTTCCCATTTGTGCCCCAGGGCATTGACGATCATCGTGCGTTCCAGGTCGGTCTTCCCGGCCTGGTAGATCAGGGTTTGCCCCCCTTGGACGAACATCAGGGCGACCAGCAGTCCGGCCAACAGGGAGATGATCACCCACCAGTATTGTTGCAGAGCGAAAGTCGAGAAGGTTTCAAACATGGCTGAAAGTGTTTTAGTTTTTTTTCCGTTTGCACCGATCCGGGTCGGGTCAGGCTTGCGGAGTGTTCGGTTCCGGGGAAGCAGGCGTCATGCCTTTTTTGATCTGGCCGATCATGATCTTTATTTCCGCGATCAGCAGTACGGTGAACACGCCGGCGAAGATCCAGAAGGTAGTCTGTACCGAGGTGGTTTCCACATCCGATACGGCGGCCAGGGTAGGCATCAGGCGTTCGATGATCCAGGGTTGCCGGCCTACTTCGGCCACCACCCAGCCGGCCATCGAGCAGAGGTACACCAACGGGATGCACGCGATGGCGGCATAGAAGAACCACCGTTTTCCTTCGAGGCGTTTTTTGACCGACAGGTACAGCCCCAGGGCAAACAGCAGCACGAAGAGGCAGCCCAGTCCGACCATCACCCGGAAGGAGTAGAAGACCAGCGGGACGTTGGGCACCAGCAGTTCGGCATTCTTTCGGCTTACCTGTGGGTCCTTGTGGTAAAAATATCCGTAGCCGAAATAGTCGAAATAGTCCTTTTGCCATTGCGGGTCGGAGAACTTTTCGAGCGCCAGGTGGTATTCCAGCGAGCCTTTTTCCATGTCCTTGAGTTCGGCCAGGGCTTGCTGGGCGATGTGCCCCCGTTCCATTTTTTCGTAGGCGGACAGGATGCCGTGTTCGGGGTTGCCTTCGATCAGGTCATTTATCCCCGGCACGAAGGCGTCCGTGCGGTGGGCGGCCAGGAAGGAAAGCATGCCCGGTACGTCGATGCCTTTCACTTGTGTGCCTTGGTAGCCTTTCTCTGCATCGGTGTCCACGTATCCCACCACGGTGAGCGGTGCGTGGGTCTGTCCGTAGATGAGGCCTTCGGCGGCGGCCAGTTTCATCGGTTGGATCTCGAAAATACGCCGTCCGGAGCCGTCGCCCGTGTACATGCTCAGCAGGATTCCGGCCAGTCCGAAGATCGCACCGATGCGCAGGCTGTGCAGGGCGTATTGTATGTTTTTCTTTTTGAGCAAGAGGTACGAGCTGACCCCTACCACGAACACGCCGGCCGTGACGAAACCGGAGAGAACCGTATGGAAAATTTTGTTGATGGCCGTCGGAGAGAGCAGCACGGCCCAGAAGTCCATCATCTCGTTTCGGGCGGTTTCGGGATTGAACTGCATCCCGACGGGGTCCTGCATCCAGGCGTTGGCCACCAGGATCCACAGTGCCGAGAGGTTGGACCCGACGGCTACCATCCAGGCCGAAGTCAGGTGAAGGCCCCTTCCGACGCGGTTCCAGCCGAAGAACAGCACGGCAAAGAACGTGCTTTCCAGGAAAAAGGCCAGGATGCCTTCCACGGCCAGCGGTGCTCCGAAAATATCGCCCACGAACCACGAATAGGTGGACCAGTTGGTGCCGAATTCGAATTCGAGGATCAGGCCGGTGGCCACGCCCACCGCGAAGTTGATCCCGAAGAGCTTGAGCCAGAATCGGGTGATGGTCTTCCATTTGGGGTCGTTGGTGCGGTAGTACACGGTGGCCATGATGGCGATGATCCACGACAGGCCGAGGGTCAGGGGAACGAAAATCCAGTGGTAGAGGGCCGTCAGGGCAAACTGTGCCCGCGACCAGTCGACCAGGGAGAAGTCTATGTGTTCCATCGTAGTGAAAAGGTGTTAGGAATCGTCATTCATTTCGTCCGCTCAAAGCCTCCAGCACGTACTGTGTCTTTTGCTCCGGGGTGTCGAACCGCTGGTCGAGGTAGTCCTGGAAAAAGAAAACTTTCAGGACAAGGAACAGGATGGCCACTTTGACCAGGATGAGTACCCAGAGCATTCGTCCCAGGTGGCTCATCCGGGCGAAACCGTCCCGGTAAAAGGCGTAGATGTTCTTGAGGGTTTGCACGGTTTTTCGGACGGAAGACCGCAGCGGAGTTTTTCCCCGGCGAGGCTCTTCGGGGGTAAATGTAAGGAAAAAACCGAGGAACGGGAAAGATTTTTCGTTTTCTCTCCACCGGCGGACGGAAGCACCGAAAGCACAAGGGCGGGAGGTAAAGATAATTTAATGTACTTTTTGGGGGAATATGGGTGTAAAAGCATAACTTTGTCTACTTAAAATCCCGAACTGTTAAACGATCGTTATCCGCAAAATATGACCAAGACACCCAAAGGACTTACTTCCGAGCAGGTTTTGGAAAGCCGCCGGCAACATGGAGAAAATCTGGTAACCCCTCCTCCCCGCGAATCCGTCTGGAAGCTGCTGCTCGAAAAATTCAAGGATCCGATCATCGAAATCCTGCTGGTAGCAGCGCTGCTTTCGTTTTTGATTGCAGCCACCTCGGGCGAATACATCGAAACGGTGGGCATTGTGGTGGCCATCCTGCTGGCTACGTGCGTCGGTTTCTTTTTCGAGTGGGACGCCGGCAAGAAGTTCGACCTGCTCAACCAAGTGAACGACGATGTGCCGGTCAAGGTGTACCGGGACGGGGCTGTCCGGGAGATACCCCGCCGCGAAGTAGTGGTGGGCGATGTGGTCGTGCTGGCTCAGGGCGACGAGATCCCGGCAGATGGGCGTCTGACGGAGGCGGTGTCCTTGCAGGTGAACGAATCGGCCCTCACCGGGGAACCGGTGATCGACAAGACGACCGATCCGGCGCAGTTCGACCCCGAAGCAACGTATCCCTCCGACCGGGTGATGCGGGGTACGACGGTGGTGGACGGCCGGGGCGAGATGGTGGTTACGGCAGTGGGCGATGCGACCGAATTTGGAAAGGTCGCCCGGCAGTCCAGTGCCAAGACCGAAGAAAAAACACCGCTCAATCGTCAGTTGGAAGGATTGGCGAAGTTTATCAGTGCGCTGGGATTTGCCTTTGCGCTGCTGATCTTCCTGTTACTTTTCCTGCGCGACGTCGTGTGTGGGGGGGCCGATTTCGGACCATGGCAGGAGGCTTCGTTGTGGGTCGTGGTCGGAGCGTTCCTGTTGCTGGGCATGAAGGTTTGGGTACGGATCGTGTACGATGTGGTGGCTCTGTTTCGCAAGGGGACCGAATCTCCGCGCTGGATCCGCCGCAGCCCCTGGTGGGCGTGGGCACTTTCGGCCGTGGCTCTGGTGGCGGTGTTCGTCGGGGTGGAATACGCTTTGGGCGTCGATCCGACCGATGGAGACAACTGGGTTCCGCTGGGCGTACTGGCCGAGATGCTGGGTTATCTGATGGTCGCCGTCACGTTGATCGTGGTGGTGGTGCCCGAGGGGTTGCCGATGAGCGTCACGTTGTCGCTGGCTTTGAGCATGCGCCGGATGCTCAAGTCGCATAACCTGGTGCGCAAGATGCATGCTTGCGAGACGATGGGAGCCGTGACGGTCATCTGTACCGACAAGACGGGTACCCTGACCCAAAACCGGATGCAGGTATATCGGGCGGACTTCTACGGACTTTCCTCCGAAGGGAAACTCTCGGACGACGCGATTTCCCATTGTATCGAACTGGGGATGGCAGCCAATTCGACCGCTTTCCTCGAAACCAACCCGCAGGGACAGGTGCATCCCATCGGCAATCCGACGGAAGGGGCGCTGTTGTTGTGGTTGCGCAACCAGGGCAAGGACTACCAGCAGTTGCGCGAAGGGGTCGAGGTGGTCGCACAGCTGACTTTCTCGACCGAGAGAAAATACATGGCGACCTTGGTACGGGACGCCGAGGGAGAGTGTACCCTCTATGTGAAAGGTGCTCCGGAGATCGTCTTTTCCAAATGTGCGCGGGTGGCGCTTTCCGACCGGGAGGACGAGGCTTCCCGTTGGGGCGATGACCTGCGGGAAAAACTCATCGGGTATCAGAACCAGGCCATGCGCACCCTCGGGTTCGCTTACCGGAAGGTAGAGGAAAAAGATCTTCGTATGCCGCTGGAGGAACTTTCCGCGCAGGGGCTCGTCTTTTTGGGCATCACGGCCATTTCCGACCCCGTTCGTCCCGATGTGGGAGAGGCCATCGGCGAATGCCTTCGCGCCGGGGTGGCGGTGAAGATCGTTACGGGTGACACGCCGGCTACGGCACGGGAGATCGCCCGCCAGATCGGACTGTGGGATCCGGCCCGCGATACGGACAGCCAGATCATCACCGGACCGGACTTCGAGGCTTTGTCCGACCAGCAGGCCTACGATCGGGTGGAGCAACTCAAGATCATGGCGCGTGCCCGGCCGATGGACAAGCAGCGTTTGGTGCGTCTGCTCCAGCGTCATGGCGAAGTGGTGGCGGTAACGGGCGACGGGACGAACGACGCTCCGGCTCTGAACTTTGCACACGTGGGCTTGTCGATGGGTACCGGGACGTCGGTAGCCAAGGAAGCCAGCGACATTACGATCCTGGACGATTCGTTTACCTCCATCTCCACGGCCGTGATGTGGGGGCGTTCCTTGTACAAGAACATCCAGCGCTTTATCGTCTTCCAGCTGACGATCAACCTGGTGGCTCTGGTGGTGGTGTTCCTCGGCTCGGCATTCGGCGGGCAGGCCCCCCTGAGCGTAACGCAGATGTTGTGGGTAAACCTGATCATGGATACCTTGGCAGCCGGTGCGCTGGCTTCGTTGCCGCCCGATCGGAGCGTGATGCTGGATCGTCCGCGCGATGCGGCGGCCTTTATCATCACCCGGGGAATGAAACACGCTATTTTCCTCACCGGAGGGCTTTCCGCAGTGGCTCTCTTGGCGGTGCTGGGGTGGTTTTACCATACCGACGGAGAGCTGACCCCGGTCGAACTCTCGATGTTCTTTACCCTGTTCGTGATGATGCAGGTGTGGAACCTGCTCAACGTGCGGGCGTTTTCCTCGGGACATTCGGCCTTCTACCACCTGGGACGCAGCCAGGCATTCTTGCTCATCCTGCTGGCCATCGTGGTGGGGCAGGTGCTCATCGTTACCTTCGGCGGGGATGCTTTCAGCGTCCGTCCGTTGACCTTCGGACAGTGGATCGCGGTATTGGCCGGCTCGTCCCTGGTGCTGTGGGTAGGGGAAGCGATCCGCCTGTTTACGCGCCGTAAGTCCCGGTAAATGCATTTCCCTCCCTTCAGGGGGGCAAAAAACGGAGGGGGAGAGAAAGGAAAAGGGGACGGCGGGAGTGTCCCGGAAGAATGGATAGAGGGAGAGCGAGAAGACAGGAACGGAGAAAGGAGAAAAAGCAATGCAAGCCATGAAGTTGATATTTTTGGGAACAGGAACCTCGCAGGGCGTGCCGATGATCGGCAGCAAGAGCCCCGTCTCGCGATCGACCGATCCGCGCGACAACCGCCTGCGCACCTCGGCCGCCATCGTCACCGACAACGGACACATCATCCTGCTGGATTGCGGACCGGACTTCCGCTACCAAATGCTGCGCGCCGGCCTGTCCGACCTGGACGGCATCCTGTTCACCCACCAGCATTCCGACCATACGGCCGGTTTGGATGACGTGCGCCCCATCTGTTACTTCCGCAGCCACGACATCGACCTGTATGCCAAAAAGGAAGTGATGGATTCGCTCAAGGCGCGCTTTGCATACGTTTTTGCCAAAGGAGCGGACCGTTACCCCGGCGCTCCGACCGTCGCCGAACACATCATTACCGACGAACCGTTTTACGTACGGGACGTGCGGGTGATCCCCATCCCGGCCAACCACGGATGGATCGACGTAACGGGTTACCGCATCGGAAACCTGGCTTACCTGACCGATGTCAAACAGATGTTCGAGTCCTCCTACCGCCTGCTCGAAGGGGTCGAGGTATTGGTGCTCAACTGTTTGCGACATAGCGATCCGCACCCCACCCACATGATCCTGCCCGAAGCGCTGGAAGTGGTGCGGCGCGTGGCTCCCAAACGGACGTATTTCACCCACATCAGCGAAGCGATGGGGTTTGCCGCCCAGGCGGAAACCTTGCTCCCCGAAGGGGTACACCTAGCCTACGATACCTTGGAGATCGAGTTTTGACAGGGCCGGAAGCGAGTCTCCCGGGAAAGGGAAGGATGAGAAAGGGGAGAGGAAAGAAAAAAGAAGAGATGGCTGGACAAGGCAGGACGGAGACCCGATAGGGGAAACGGAAAAACAGGAGCGGGGAACAATTATCATTGGACGAGAAAAAAACGGACGTTGTGAGAGAAAGAATAAAATTGAGCCAAGAGCAGATCCTATCCCGGATGAATGCCATCTGCCCCGGAACGCTGATGGAGACCCTCGGTATCCGCTACACGGCGGTGGGAGAGGACTGGATCGCCTGCACGATGAAAGTAACGCAACTGCATCTGCGCACCGAAGGCTTTCTGCATGGAGGGGCGACGATGGCGCTGCTGGAGACGGCAGGAAGTTCCGGTTCGTACCTTTTTCTGGATCCGGAGCGGGAGATCGTACTCGGGATCGACGTCTCGGCTTCGCACCTGAGTCCCGGAAGGGAAGGCGACCTGCTCACCGCTACCGCCCGTGCGGTACATGTGGGACGTACCACGCAGTTGTGGCAAGTGGAAGTCCGGGCACAGGACGGACGGCTGGTCTCGGTGGGAAAGGTAACCAACGTCATCCTGCCCAAGAGTGCGGCAGAGGGCGCCCTTAAAAAGACAGAATAATAATAAGATGAGTGCAAAAGCAGATTTTACGGCGGTGATGAAAATCCTGGCCAAGGGCAGTTTCCCCTTTGCCGTGTATCGGTTGCCGGGAGAGGATACGGTCAAGGTGTTGATCGACCGCAGCGAGGATCTTCATGTGGTGGAAAATGCCAACGCCGACCGGGGTTTTGTCTTTGCTCCGTTTGCCAGTGAGAGCGTACCCTCGGTCTTGTTGCGCCCCGGCGCGGTAGCCGAATTTCCGATGTCCTCCCTTCCGCCTGCAGAAAATATGCCCCGGCAGACGGAAGGCGTGTACCGCTGGGGGGAAGAGGATCGGGAACACTATGTCGAGCTCGTCGGCCGGGCCAAGGATGCTTTGCAGCAAGGCACGCTGGAAAAGGTCGTGGTCTCGCGGCGCGTAGCCTTGCCGTGTTCCCGGGTCGATGCCGCGGGGTTGTTCTCGGCACTGGCCGTGCAGTATCCCGAGGCGTTCGTGTACTGTTTTTCGCATCCTCGGATAGGCCGCTGGTTCGGCGCATCGCCCGAGTTGCTGCTGCTGCGGCGCGGAAAACAGTTGCGCAGCATGGCTCTGGCCGGAACCTTGCCCTACCAGGGCGACCGGATGTACCGATGGGATCGGAAAAACGTGGAGGAACAGGCCATCGTCAGCGTATTTATCAAGGATGCGTTGGAGCGCAGCGGTGCAGCTGCGGTGAGTGTCTCCACGCCGGGCAACCAGTCGGCCGGGCCGGTGGTGCATCTGTGCAGCCGGATCGAGGCCCAGGCTACCGACGAACTGGATATGAACACTCTGTTGCGCAATCTGGCGCCTACCCCGGCCTTGTGCGGGTATCCGCGTCGGGAGGCGATGGAGTTTATCCGCCACTACGAGGGATACCCGCGGGAGTTTTACGGCGGCTATCTCGGCGAATTGAACCTCGCGGGGGAAAAGTCGGCGGAACTCTACGTCAATATCCGCTGCATGCAGGTTCGGAAGGGGGAATTGCTCCTCTATGCCGGAGGCGGCATCCTCTCGGACAGCGATCCGGTGCAGGAGTGGGACGAGATCGAGAGAAAACTCTCGGCCGTAGCCCCCTTGGCCGAGCACTTTGTGCAGGATTGATTTCGGGTTCCGGAACGGAACTCCGACCGAGAGCGGGAAACGAAAAGAAAAAACGCAGGGGTGTGTCCCGAAGTGAAAGAAGAAACAGAAAGAGAAAACGCAGGGGTGTCTCCCGAAATGTAAAGAAGAAACAGAAAGAGAAAACAAAGGAAATACGACGATGGAAACCAAACCTTTTGAGCAGGTGATGGAGCGCTTCCGCGCCTTGCGCATCGACGAACCGTTCGACATGATCGTGGCCATAGCCGACGGAGGCATCCTCCCGGCAGGGATTCTGTGCCGCAAGTTGGGCTTGCCGGTGTATTTGCTGCGGCTCAACCTCCGCGACGAATGCCAGAACAAGTTGTACGATCGGCCGAAGTTGCTCCGCCCGATCGATTTCGACTTTGCAGGCAAGCGGATACTCCTGGTCGAAGACCGGATCAAGACCGGAACGACGATCCGTTATGCGAAGGAACTGCTCGCCGATGCGGCGACGATCAAGACCTTCGCGGTGAACGGAGCGGCCGATTACTGCCTGTACGACGAGGCTTGTTTTCGTTTTCCGTGGGTGCTGTAAAAAGTGTTTTTTTAATGTTTTTTTGTCGGAAACGAAACGGTAGTGTGTTCTCGAGCAATGTGTTAAAAACGAAAACCGGTAGGAATTTTTAACAATAATATTTCCGCTTATTTGGAAATATGAATATCTTTGCACGTAAGGAATAGGGTGCACCATTCCGTCGGTGAGGCCTTTAGCGGAGCCAAAAAGTACAATTAACACTTAATACATAACCTAAAATTTGTTTTCGACATGAAAAATTTACTTGATCAAATCAAAGAGCAGATCGATAGTTTCGTAAAAGACGCCGAAGCTAACGTGGTAAAAGGCAATAAGGCTGCCGGCACCCGCGCCCGCAAGGCTTCGTTGGAACTGACCAAGATGTTCAAGGAGTTCCGCGCAAAATCCATCGACGCTGCCAAGAAGTAATGGCTTCGGCGAAGTTGTTATAAAAAACCGGGGGAGCATTTCTTGCTCCCCCGGTTTTTTATATCGGATCGGTATCCGTTTTCGGAAAGGATGACGCCCCCACTTATTTGTCGCGCGTACGGAGTACGAACAAGTCGTAGCTCAAGGTGAGTGTTCCGCGCATCTGAAGCATCTTGTAGTCGAAGTATTTGTTGTCCGAGGTAAAGATGTCTTTCAGTCCGAAAGTTACCCGAAGGCCGATGTCGAAACGGGAGAACAGTTTCTTTTCGTATCCGAGCAGCAATCCGGCATCCCAGGAATCCATCGACGAAGAGAAATCCATGTGGATGGGAGCCTCCGGAGTAACGGCATTGCGGAATTCGTCGGGCTCGTTGCCTACGTAGCCTTTGGTGGCGGTCACATTGAAGCGGCTGTTGAGGTAGTAGGCTCCGTAAACACCGAACAGCAGATGGCTTCCTTGCCCGGAAGTGAAGGCGTAACGGACATAGACAGGAACCTCTACCATGTTGAATGCCATGGACATCCCGGCCGTTCCCGAGAAATATTGCGTTTTCCTTTCTCCCTGGTCGCTTCCCTCGAAACGCTGGTTTTCCACGCGTGCATCGGCATCGAGTGCAATCCGTTTGTAGGTTACTTCGGCACCAAGGCCCCATTTTTTACCTTTCAAGGGGATGTTTACCTTGGCTCCCAGAGCGATGGAAAGCTGCGGATAGGGGTTGAATTTGTCCGGGATATGTTTGAACGGATAGGGAACGGCCCCTCCGATGTCCGTCCCGGCCAAAACACCGATGGAAATGCGGCGTTTCAAGGCTGTGGTATCGGTCGTTTCAGGGGTGTCGGATGCGAGGCTTTTCTCCACGTCTGTGGCCCACAGACAGGGGGTGCTCAACAGAGCCGTCAGCAACAGGGCGTATATTTTTGTTTTCATGGTTTTCTCGTGTTTGAAAATAAGGATGGGCTATTCGTAATTCAGGCGGACATCGTCGATCATCAGTACGCTGCCCGGTGCGCCTTCGAAGTAATCGCCCCGGATGCTCGAGGTAAACACGATGGCGATGTAGTTCGGGAGGGTGGTCGGGTCGGTATAGGAAATGTCTATTGTCGCTTCCACCCAGCCGTTGGTGTCGTCGATGACCAGTTCGCCATTGCCCACTACTTGGATGTTGGCCGCCGATTCCTTATGGTATTCCATTTCCCCTTGGCCGGAATAGTAGAGCAGTTGTACCCAGGCCTGTCCCCGGTCTTTGCCCGAGAGGTTGACGAAGTTGCCGTTTTCTACCTTCTGCAACTGGGCTCCCGCCTTGTAGTTCATGCGGAAGGTCATCGAGGTGGGTCGTTTGATGAAATGCGAACCGAAGAAAGTCATTTGCCGCGGGTTGTCCAGGTTGACATTCGAGGAGAAGTTTCCGGTAAAGGTGGTCCCGGCGGCGATGGTGCGGTAAACGAAGTCGACTTTCTTGGTCGTCATCTGGGCGCAAAGTCCGTTGGGTCCGTTGGCCGGCAGGGTGCCCTGTACGAAATAGTTGTTGGCCGTGCACCAGTAGTTGTTGCCTTCGATGGAGGTCGGGTTGAGGTTGACCTTGTTGGTGTTGGTGTTGATCCACTGCTCGAAGTCGCTGTTGGGTATCTGGAACAACTCTTCCAGGTAGTCGCCTCCGCCGGTGGCGTTGTCCGAGAGCGAGATGGTGTAGGTATTGACCAGTCCGCTTTCGGCGATCAGGACAAACCGGTAAGTCTGTCCATAGGTGAAGGTGAGCGGAGACATGAAATCCCACTCCTGGCTTTCGCTACTCGAGAGGGTAGGAATGTAAAAAATCTTTTCTGCTCCGGAGAAGGTAGCCTCGACCAGTACCGAATACGGGTAGTCCGCGTTGGTGGCGTCGGTCTTTATCACGATGCGGTTGTCGTCCGGATTGTCTGAAGGGAGGATCTCCACGCTTTCCACCTTGACGCCGCGGGAAGCAGCGGTAACGATAAAACTGTCGATGCTCGTCTGGTCGCTCAACTTGTTCACTTTTTCGCAGGAAAAAGCGAGGGAACAGGCGGCAGCCAGAAGGAAGAGTCTGTTGAATGTGGACATGAGTCGGTTTTTCATGAGTTTGATAAAGCGCAGCAAATGTATGAATTAATCGATAAAAAATCGTGTTTTTTTCGGTGTATGCGTTAAATGTTCTTTTCGGGGACAGGAAAAAGAGCGAGGGGATAGGATTCGTTGCATTTTCTTTAATCCTTTTCCGCTGGTTCCGAGGGGGTTCTTTGGCACAGCGAGCGAACACGTTCTACGTCCGTCTGGCTTTCGGACATCAAGGTCAGGATGTCGCCCTGTTCGATGACCGTCGAACCGTTCGGAGCAAAATATTTCCCGTCCCGATACACCAGGATGATCATCACCGAGTGGGGAATCTTCAGGTCCACCACTTTCTTGTCCACGATAAAGGAACCGGGACGAGCCGTTACCTCGACCAGTTCGCTCTTGAAACTCTCGGAAGTCTCGTAGTCCAGCGGATGCTGGCGGGCGTCGCTGCCCGGCAGGTCGAGCCGCAGCCAACGCGCCATCAGCGGCAGCGAAGTCCCCTGAATGAGTACCGAGGAGATCGAGATAAAGAACACGATGTTGAAGATCGTATTGGCCTGCGGTACGCCCGATACCAATGCGTAGGAAGCAAAGACAATGGGCACCGCTCCGCGCAAGCCTCCCCAGGAGATGAAGATCTTGTCGCGGGCCGAAAACTTGGAGAAAGCCATCAGGATAAACACGACTACCGGACGGGCTACCAGGATCATGAAGAACGAGATGACGATCCCGATGCCGATCACCGGGACGATCTCCGAGGGATAGACCAGCAGTCCTAGCATGAGGAACATCACCACCTGCATCAGCCAGGCCAGACCGTCGTTGAACTGCATCAGGCTGCGTTTGTGTACGAAGTTACTGTTGCCCAGGATGATGGCCGAGATGTAGATGGCCAGGAAACCGTTGCCCCCGGTCAGGTCCGTTGCGGCAAAGGTGAGCAGTGTAGTGGCCATCATCAGCACCGGGTACAGTCCGTCGGTGTCCAGTTTGATACGGTTGATCACCCACAGCGAGGCTTTTCCGAAGGCCCACCCGGCGATGGAGCCCAGGGCGATGGACCGCACCAGCATCCACCCGATGGTGGCAAAGGAGGTATTGGGTTCCTGGATCAGGTAGATGAACGTGGTGGTCATGATGTAAGCCATCGGGTCGTTCGAGCCGCTTTCCAATTCCAGCAGCGGGCGCAGGTTGTGTTTGAGCCCCATTTTCCGGCTTCGGAATACGCCGAACACGGCCGCTGCGTCGGTGGAGGAGACGATCGCCCCGATAAGCAGAGAGACTAACAAGGAAAAATCAGTTACCAAATACACGAATCCTCCCACAGCGAAAACTGACAGCAAAACACCCAGTGTAGACAAAATAATGCCTTCGGTCAATACGGGACGGATGGTGGAAAACTTAGTTTCTAGTCCACCTGAATATATGATGAAGATCAAGGCGATATTGCCCACGAATTGGGCAAATTGATAGTCGTCGAATTCGATGCCTCCGATGCCTTCCGAACCAGCCAGCATTCCCGTGATCAAAAACAGGAGCAGGGACGGTGTGCCGAACTTGTGGGAAGTCTTGCTCAAAACAATACTGATGAGCAACAGTAGGGCAGAGAGAAAAATAAGATGCGTCATATTTTGTTAATAGGATAAAGAATTATGTTTTTAAATGTCCTCTCTGTTTTTGAAGACTAAAGTATTTTCTCAATCGGACAAGGGGATTGTTTTCCCGGTTTTTGTTCAGGATCACCAGTACCACGGCGCAGACTACCAGGACAAATCCCAGCAGGGTGCGGCTGGTGAAAGGCTCTCCGAAATGTAGAATGCCCACCAGCATGGCGGTTAGCGGTTCGGCCGATCCCAGGATGGAGGTGACGACGGCTCCGGAATTCTTTACCGCCTTGAGCAGGGCGACGTTCGGGATGACGGTAGCCAGCAGGGCGACTCCGACGAGCATTTTCCACTGGTAAACCGAGCGCACCGGTTGCAGGCCGCCTTCGGCCAGGGTGGTCAGGGCAAACAGGGCGGCGCCCAACACGAAGATGTAGAACATCATCGTCATGCTGGCCAACTCGCTCACCGAGGAGCGGTTGACGATGATCAGGTACGAGGCATACCAGAAAATGGTCGATCCGGCCCAGGTCAGTCCCCGAATGTCGAGGGTTCCGCCCGGTGTCCAGCACAGCAGGGCTACTCCGGCGATAGCCATTCCCATGGCGGTGAAGATGGTCTTGGAGCGGCGCTCGTGGAAGAAGAAGATCATCCCGCAAGTGACAATGACCGGGTAGATGAAGTGGATGGTGGTAGATACTCCGCTGGGAATATACATGTACGAATGTACCAGCCCGGTGGCCGAAGCTACGTACATGGCGGCCAGTCCCAGCAGGATGAAAAATTGCCGGCGGGTGATGCGCAGGTTTATCCGTCTTATCAGTACCACGAGGGTCATGACTCCGGCCGCTACCACGAACCGGTAAAAGAGCAGCGACGAAACTGTCATCCCGTCCGCCATCAGGGGGATGGAAAAGAACGGCAGAAACCCGAAGGTAACGGCCGCGAACAGTCCGAAGAATACACCTTTTGCGTTATCGGTCTTTAGGGTAGGATAAGCCATCGCTTTTTTGGGGATCGAACAAATTTACCGTGGCAAAGGTACGGCAAAAGCGGGAAGTTCGCAGAGGGAACTTCCAACTTTATTTCCTGTCGAAATCGCCTCCGAGGGGAGCGGGCGGTATGTATTTTTTTTATAAATTGCAACTTCCTACCGCAGGGGAAAAATTGCGGGAAGGCACACGGAAAAATGCTTATAATCAACTGGGTGATCAAAACGGTCAATCTTCTCTGCGCGCTGGCTTTGGCCGCCGTGTTCCTCTGTTCGCATTTCCCGCCCGAAAGCCTTCCGTATATCTCGGTAGCAGGTCTGCTGGCCCCGTTTCTGATTATCGTCAATGTGCTTTTCGCCTTGTTCTGGGTCATCCGCCTCAAGCCGTTTGCCTTGTATTCCATCCTGGCATTGGTGGTAGGCTGGGGACAACTGGGATATGCGTTTGCCTTGGGCGGAGGGGAGAAGGTGTCCCAGGCCGATACCTTGCGCATCGTCAGCTACAATGTCCACGCGTTCAGTTATAAAAGTAAGGAAACAGGAGAATCTCCTGCCGAAAAGATCGTTCGGGAGGTGGCTCGCTACGCCCCCGATGTGGTGTGCTTTCAGGAGTATGCCCGCGGCAAGTGCGACATGTCGGCCTATCGGTATTCCTACGTGCAGCCGCACGGGTGGTATTGCGACGCCGTTTTTTCCAAATACCCCATTGTAGGCACCGGCAACCTCGATTTCCCCCGTACGCAGAACAACGCCGTGTATGCCGATATCCGCCTTCCCGGGGGACGTATGGTGCGGGTGTACAGCGTGCACCTGCAATCGCTGGGCATCAGCGCCGACGAGGTGAACGAACTGACCTCCCTGTCGTCGGATCAGCTCAAGGACCGCGCCAAGGGGCTCCTGGGGCGTCTCAACACCGGTTTTGTCCGCCAGCAGTCCCAGGTGGAGGCGCTGCGGGCGAGCATCGATGCCAGTCCTTACCCGTGTATCGTGGCCGGCGACTTCAACAATACCCCGTTTTCGTATGCCTTTCTTACCATTGCAGGCGACGACTTGACGGATGCTTTCTCCCAGGCCGGTTTCGGTTTCGGGCGGACGTTCCGAGCCATCAAACTCTATCCCTTGCGCATCGACTTTATCTTGGCGGACGAGCAGACGTTCCGTCCGGCGAAGTTTTCCACCTTGCGCAGCGATGCCAGCGACCACAACGGCATTACGGCTCTGCTGACGCTCGTTTCTGCGGATCAGGAGGACAAAACAGCATCTGAAGACGACAAACCGTAAACATAAGTCATGGAAAAAGAAGAAAACCTTCCCGCAGCAGGGATACCGGTGAGCGAGATCGAGCAGCAGATACGCAACGATTTCAAGCCCCATACGTGGAACGACATCAAGACGAACGACTCGTGGACCATTTTCAAGGTGATGAGCGAATTCGTCAGCGGTTTCGACATCATGGCACGCATCGGGCCCTGCGTGTCCATTTTCGGTTCGGCACGCATCAAACCCGGCTCGAAATACTATCGGTTGGCCGAACAGATCGCCTACCGGTTGACCGGACTGGGCTTCGGTATCATCACCGGCGGCGGTCCGGGTATCATGGAAGCGGCCAACAAGGGCGCTTACTTCGGCGGAGGAACTTCCTGTGGGATGAACATCGAACTGCCGCACGAGCAAAATTCAAACCCCTTTATCGACAAGGACAAAAACATCTATTTCAGCCACTTCTTTGTCCGTAAGGTGATGTTCGTCAAGTACGCGCAGGCCTTTGTGGTGATGCCCGGAGGTTTCGGTACGCTCGACGAACTTTTCGAGGCCATAACCCTGATCCAGACCCGAAAGTCGACCCTGTATCCCATCGTCATGGTGGGTTCCGAGTACTGGGGCGGGCTGCTCGACTGGATCCGCGAACGTTTGGTGACCGAGGGGATGATCGCTCCCGAAGACCTCGATCTGATCTCCTTGGTGGATACGCCGGACGAGGTCGTGGCGGCCATCGGCAAATTTTACGAAAAGAAAACCTTTACCCCCAATTTCTAACCGCTCGATCTCCCCTTGCTTTTGTCTCCCTTGCGCTTTGACACAGGGTTGGCAGGGAAAGAGGGAAAAACGGGGGGGAGCAGAAGAGAGGAAAGCGGCCGACGAGGAAAAACGCAAACAGGAAGGAGAAGGAACAAAAAGGAACAAAAAAAGAGAAGCGCTATGAAAACATCACTTGTGTTTTTGGCTTTGTCGGTTTGGGCTGCATGGCCGGCTGCGGCACAGTCGTTCTCGCTGACAGATGGCATCCCTCCGGTGCGCTACATCGAGGTAACCGGTTCTTCGGAACTCGAAGTCGATCCGGACGAAATCATTCTCTCGATCTATATCCGGGAGTACTGGGAGGAGGAATTCGATCGGCGCTCCAAACCCGAGGATTACCGCACCAAGGTGCCTTTGGAACGCATCGAGACCCGGGTAACCCAAGCGCTGATCGCTGCGGGCGTGCGCCAGGAGGACATCTCCGTGCAGGATGTGGGGGAGTCCTGGCGTGAACGGGGGCGGGATTTCCTGATGGGAAAACAATACCAGGTGCGGGTGTACGATTTTGCTACCGTCAACCGGATCTTGCGCGCGGGCAATCTGCGCGGGGTCGAGTCGTTCCAGATCGCCGAGCTCAAAAACAAGGACATCGCCCGCTACCGGGAAAAAGGCAAGATCCTCGCTTTGCAGGCGGCCCGGGAGAAAGCCCAGTACCTGCTCGAAGCGGCCGGGAAGCGCTTGGGCGACATCCTCTTTATCATCGAACCGGACGAAAACGGTGCTTTCCAGCCGGTGCAATACTTGGAGAGCAACCTGACGATGCTCTCTTCGGCCGAAGGCGAAAGCGGCCTTCAGGGCGAGAATACGGTCAAGATCAAATTGCACTACCGGATGCGCGTACGGTTCCAGATCGCCGATTATCTGCAATGAACAAGCACGGAGAAAGAAAAACGAAGCAATAAAATACCAAGACAAATTACATGGAGAACAAAGTTCTGATCCTCGATTTCGGTTCGCAGTACACGCAGCTCATCGCCCGTCGGGTGCGCGAACTCAATATCTATTGCGAGATCCATCCCTTCAACAAAGTGCCCGACCTGTCGGCTTTCGGCGCGGTGATCTTCAGCGGAAGTCCCTCGTCGGTGCGTCAGGACGATGCCCCTCAGGTGGATCTTTCGCTCTTTCGCGGACGTATTCCCTTGCTCGGGGTGTGCTACGGTGCCCAGTACCTCGCCTACTGTGCGGGGGGAGAGGTGCTTCCCAGTCAGGTGCGCGAGTACGGCCGGGCCAATATCGTGCAGATCGACCCGGATGAGCCGCTGCTCAAGGACATCCCCGTCGGTACGCAAGTGTGGATGAGCCACGGAGACACCATCCAACAGCTTCCCCAGGGCTTCCGCATCATCGCTTCCACGGCCGATGTGGCGGTAGCCGCCTACAAGATCGAGGGCGAGAAGATCTACGGTATACAGTTCCACCCCGAGGTGTACCACTCGGAGCACGGAACGCAGCTCCTGCGCAATTTCCTGGTGGGGGTAGCCGGCCTGAAACAGGACTGGACGCCCGATTCGTTCGTGGAGACCACCATTGCATCCCTGCGCGAGACCCTCGGACAGGACAAGGTCGTGCTGGGGCTCTCGGGAGGCGTGGACTCGACGGTGGCCGGGGTGCTGCTCTCGCGGGCCATCGGCGATCGGCTCACCTGCATCTTTGTCAACAACGGCCTGCTGCGCAAGAACGAATACGAGAGCGTCCTGGGCCAATACAAGGACATGGGGCTCAACATCGTGGGCGTGGATGCCAGCGAGCGTTTTTACAAGGTTTTGGCCGGGGTTACCGATCCTGAAAAGAAACGCAAGGCCATCGGGGCGTCGTTCATCGACGTGTTCGATGCCGAGGCGGCCAAGATCAAGGATGCCCGGTGGCTGGCACAGGGGACCATTTACCCTGATGTGATCGAATCCTGCTCGGTCAAGGGACCTTCGGCCACCATCAAAAGCCACCACAACGTGGGCGGGTTGCCGGCCTACATGAAACTCAAGGTGGTCGAGCCGCTCCGTACCCTCTTCAAGGACGAGGTGCGCCGCGTGGGAGCGACCTTGGGCATCCCCGACGAACTCCTCTCGCGCCATCCGTTCCCCGGACCGGGGTTGGCCATCCGCATCCTGGGCGATATTACACCGGAGAAGGTGCGGATCCTGCAGGAGGTGGACGACATTTTCATCTCCGCGCTGCGTCAGTGGGGACTCTACAAGAAAGTATGGCAGGCCGGAGCAATCTTGCTTCCCGTTCAGTCGGTAGGCGTGATGGGCGACGAACGCACCTACGAGCGGGTCGTGGCTTTGCGGGCAGTGGAATCCACCGACGGCATGACGGCCGACTGGTCGCACTTGCCGTACGAGTTCCTGGCCAAGGTATCGAACGACATCATCAACAAGGTCAAGGGCGTGAACCGCGTGGTGTACGACATCAGTTCCAAACCGCCGGCCACCATCGAATGGGAATGATCCCCGGGAGGCGATCCGGCACAGCATTTTGACCGAGACAGCTATTTGTGCGATGAAAGACATACCCCGGAAAGAAGACGGCGTTCCCCGGCCTTCGGGTCGGGGGATCGGTCGTTATCTGCCGTTGGGGATAGCCCTGGGGCTGCTTTTCGGAGCAGCGATCGGCAATATCCCCCTCGGGCTGCTTCTGGGCTTGTCTCTGGGAGTGCTGGCGGGGCGTTTTCCCCGCAGGGAAAACGACTCCGACCGTCAAGATCGTGCTGCGCAGAGGCAGAAGGGGTAGAAAGTAAACAAGAAAATCAACGGATATATATGCCTGTATCTTTTACGAGAACATTTTTTCTGGTGTTTCTGCTGGCAGGGTGGGTGCTTTCGGCCGATGCCCAGGCGGTGGAAACGTATCGGGTAAAGAAAAGCGATACGATGCAGACCATCGCCGACCGTTTCGGTCTGAGCGTGGAGGAACTGCTGGAATACAACCAAGCGTACAAGACCCGCGAGCTCCGTGCGCGCGACATCCTGATCATCCCTTCGCGCAAGGAGCGTAAAAAGCTTCAGCAGCAGAAGGCGCAGGCTGCTGCGCAAGTGGTTCAGCCGGCTCCCGTGGCACAGCAACCCGTAGAATTCGCCACGCATGTGGTCGCTCCCAAGGAGACCGTCTATGGCATTTCGCGGCAGTGGGGCATTACCCAGGATCAGCTCAAGGAGTACAATCCCGAACTGAAAACTTCGGTGCTCAAGATCGGGATGACGCTCCGCATCCCGGTGATGGGCGCTCCGGAAACGGCCCCTGCGGAGCAGGTCCCCCCTGTGTCCAGTCCGCAGGAGAGGTCTTCGTCAGTTGCCCCGCAAACCGACCGCCGTCCCGAACCTCCCCTCCGGCAGCCGCAGGACGAAGCACCGGAGGATCAACTGGCGGGAATCCCGCCAGTACCGGACGATCCTTGGCGACAAGGCAATGATGCTTTCTCCCTGCACCAGGCCAGCCAGTTGAACGTCCGCAGGGCATTGAGGGTGGATGTGCTCCTGCCGTTTTACCTCGATCGGGCCGATTCGCTGGTAGGGGAAACCCCGGCCCGGCGCTTGGCCGATTCCAACGTGGCCCTGGGATTTTACATGGGGGTACGCATGGCGCTCGATTCGCTCGCCGGGCAAGGTTTGGTGGCGCAAGTGCGGGTGTTCGATACCCGCAGGGATACCCTGACGATAGACAGCCTGATGGCCGCACATGATTTTTCGCAGACCGATGTGTTGATCGGACCGATGTACGCCGAGGTGGCCGAACGGGCGGCCAGGAACCTCCGCGGGAGCAAGGCGATCGTGGTCTCTCCGCTTTCCCTGCGCCACGATGTGGTCTCCTCGCCCAATATCCTTCAGGTATCCGCACCGGCCGAAGACTTGCAGCAGGCTATCCTGCGGTACCTTCAGGACAATCTCTCGCCCGACCGCAAGGTGATCCTCGTGGCTTCCTCCACCGGACAGGGAACGCTCATCGCCCGGGTGAAGAGTGCGTTGGCCCAGCGGGGGATTACCTCGGTGGAAGTGCTCGATACCGATCTGGGAGAGAACGCCGCCCGCTTGAGCGGGATGATCCGGCAGGGCGTTTCGCCGGTTCTGATCGTCCCCTCGCTCACCGGATCGACCGTGGCCGAAGTCTATCAGGCGGTGGAACTCTCCAACCGTTTGGACCCGGTGGATGTCTATGCCTTCGAGATCAATACGGCGGCTGGGAAACTCATGCGCGAGGCGCAGGGGCAGGCCGCTTCGCGGGTACGCTTCGTCTATGCCGACCGGATGTTTGAAAATACGGGCCGGGCGCAGTACAACGATTTCGTCCGTTCGTTCCGGCGGCATTTCCGGGAGTTCCCCGGGACGTACTCTCTGGTGGGTTTCGATGTTACCTACGACGTGCTGTCCCGCATGGCGGTGGAACCGGACAACGAGACGGCGCTCACGTCCTATCCCAGCGAGCAGGTGGCGGATCGTTTCCGCTTTATCAAGTACCTGGGCGGAGGCTATGTCAATACCGAGGTGTTTATTCTGATGCATACCCCCGACCGGGGGACGGTGCTTTTGTACTGACCAAAAGACAGGAGGACAGGCGATGGATATGAAGGCTTTGAATTTTCTTACGACCCGGGATGCGGGCTGGGCACGGGAAAAACTCCGCGTGTTTCTCCTGCTGTGGTTTGTGTTGAGTTATGTACAGGGCGTGTTTTCCGGGCTGAACGAGGACGAACCGTACTATTACATGTACGCCATGTTTCCGGCCTGGGGGTATTTCGACCATCCGCCGATGGTGGGCATGTTCGCATGGGCCGGGATCCAGATGTTCGGCAAGGTGTTGGGGTTGCGGCTGTTTTCGGCCATTTCCTCGACCTTGTTCCTGTACGCCGTTTGGAAACTGATCGAGCACAAGGACAAGTACAAGTACGTCAATGTCTTTATCTTGATGGCGCTGTCCATCCCGATGGTGAGCGTGTACGGATTCATGATCGTACCCGACGGACCGCTGCTGTTCTTCGTATCCCTGTTCCTGTTGGCTTACCGCTGGTTCCTCAAGAGTGAGAATGTCCTCAAAGCGATCCTGGTAGGTGTCCTGGCAGCCGCCGTGTTGTACAGCAAGTACCATGGAGTGCTGGTGTTGCTGCTGGTGGTGGCCTCCAACGTGAAACTGCTGCGCGACCGCTATTTTTACGTCGCGGTCCTTACGGCATTGGTGCTGCTGGTGCCCCACATCACTTGGCAGGTGGAACACGATTTTCCTTCGCTGTCCTATCACTTGTACGAACGTACGGCCGATAAGGCGTACAAGTTCCGCTATACGTGGGAGTATCCGCTCAACCAACTGGCGGTATTCGGCCCGTTCCTGTTTCCGGTGATGGTCCTGGCCGTGTGGAAAGGCGGGAAAAAGAATCCCGGCAGAATGGCTCGTGCCATGCGCTTTTTGTTCTGGGGATTTCTGGCTTTCTTCTTTCTGATGACCTTCAAGGGCCATGTGGAACCGCACTGGACGGTGGTAGCCATCATCCCGGCGATGTATTTTACGTTCCATTATGTGTTGCGCAGCGAGAGGAAGGCACGGTATTTCGTGGGGGCTTCCTTGTTTTCCGCTTTTCTGATCTTCGTGGTGCGGGTCGCCTTGTTCCTTCCGGGACTCGATACGCCGTACCATCACCAGAAGGAATGGGCAGGGAGCATTCACGATGTGGCGGGCGATGCGCCGGTGGTATTCCGCGACAGTTACCAGAAAGCCTCGATGTACACGTATTATACGAATTGCCCGGCTATCAGCGCCCGCAGTCCCCAGGGGCGGCGCAACCAGTACGATATTTTCCCGATCAAGGATTATATTCGCGGGCAGCGGGTGCTGTACCTCGACGGGGAGAGCGATCAGGTGATCATCCGCGCGGGCAAGAAAGAGCTGTGCGGGCGATGGATCGAGCATTTCGAACCCGATAGCTTGTGGGCAAAACCTTCGGTGAAGCGATGATAGAGACCGCGCGTGTCCAAGGAGAAAGTTCATTTCTGTTTTTCGCATTCCTGATCGGATTTGCGTTTGTCGTTTTGTTGGAATACCTCTATCCGGAGTTTTTCCGTAGGGATACGCGGCGTTTGTTTTATTCCTCCTCCGAGGCTTCCGCCCAGCGGAATCCCCGGGCTTATGCGCTCTATCAGGCCTTGAGTGCCTTGTTGTTCGGGTTTGCCTTTGCGTTGTTTCTTTCGTTTTGCTTGGGAAAGATGTATTTCGGGGGGGGCTTTTCCTGGCTTCGTTCGGGGGTTGCGTTTGGCTTTGCCCTCGTTTTCTTGGGAGGGCGTTACGTGATCGACCGCTTTCTGGCCTGGTTGTTCGGAGCAAAAGCCTTGGAGCGAATATTGGTGGAGAAAAGAACGGCGTTCCAGTTGTCGTTTGCCGTGTATGGATTGATCCTGTTTTTCGTGGGGGTTTATTCCGGTTTTTTCCCGGATGGTTTTGAAAAAAAAGCCTTGCTGGGAGGTTTCATTTTATACTTTGTAGGGTATGTGGCGGTGATGGTGGAATATTTGGCCAGACGGGCGGAGTATTTTTTCTATTTTATTTTTTATCTTTGCGTGGTCGAAATCTGTCCGGTACTTGTGGCTTGGAGTATGCTCAAACGCACATTGGCCGGATAAAAAAATGACTTCGGCGCGCCCAAGGAAGCGTTTTTAGTAAAAAAAATGAAAGTAAAGACCATTCTTGTTTCCCAGCCCGAACCCAAAACGGAAGGTTCTCCCTACAACGAATTGGAACAGAAATTCGGCGTGAAGATCGATTTTTTGCCTTTTTCCCATGTGGAAGGCGTTGACGCATCGGCGGTACGCAAGCAAAAGATCGATTTGAAGAACTATACGGCACTGATCCTCAACAGTAAAAATGCGGTCGATCATTACTTCCGCATTGCCGAGGAGATGCGTTACAAGGTGCCCGACACCATGAAGTATTTCTGTCAGACGGAGGCCATCGCCTACTACCTGCAAAAGTACGTGGTGTACCGCAAGCGCAAGATTTACATCGGCGGAAAAACGTTCGACGACGTGGTGAAGGTCATCCGCAAGCACCGCACCGAGACGTTCCTGATGCCGACCTCGGACAGCCTGCGCCCGGAGATTCCCGCCGCACTCGACGAATTGGGCATCAAGTGGGATCGGGTCGTTCTGTACAACAACGTCTATTCCGACCTTTCCGGCTTGAAAGACAAAAAGTACGATGTGATGGCTTTCTTCACCCCGGCCGGTATCAAGTCGATGTTCCACAATTTCCCCGACTTCCAGCAAGGTGATACCCGTATCGCTACCTTTGGGGTATCGACATTCCGCGAAGCCGAAGGTTCGGGACTGACGGTGGACATCAAGGCTCCTTCGCCCGAGGCTCCCTCGATGGCCATGGCTTTGCAGGAATACATCAAGACCAACAACAAACAATAATCGACAGCAACCGAGTCTCGGAAAGAAGGGGGCGGGAGAATGCGCAGGTGCGCTTCTGAATCCTGCTCTTTCGACTTCGGCAATCGTTGGCCGCCCCGAAAGGGGCGGCCAACGATTGCTTTCTACCCGTAGGGACGTATTTTTTTAGGGAATTGCCCCCCGGCCGCGCTCCGTGCAAAACGGGGCTCTCGTTTTGCTGGCACGTCCCGCTTATTTGCTTATTTTTGCTTTCGGAAAAGACTTAAAATTTCGGAAAAAGACATGGAAACCGATCTCTCCCTCCGCTACAATTACGCCCCACCTGCATCCCGCCGGGCGGACGGGACGAATCCCCTGCTGGTCATGGCACATGGGTATGGCGCCGACGAGAACGACTTGTTTTCGATGGCGGGGGAATTTCCCGCCGTATTTCATGTGGTGGCTCCTCGGGCGCCCCTGGACTTGCCTTACGGAGGAGCAGCGTGGTATTCGTTGGATTTTCAGGGCAATCGGATGATCTCGGATATCCCCCAGGCGGTTGCGGCACGGGAACGCTTGGCGGAGTTTGTCGCCGAGGCGGCCCGGAAATATGGCGTGGCTTCGCACGATGTGTGGCTGCTGGGTTTCAGCCAGGGGGCGATCCTCAGTTACGGCATCTTGTCCAGGTATCCCGAGCGGGCGCGTTACTACCTGCCCTTGAGCGGATACATCGAGCCGGGGATTGTCGGTCCCGAGGTTGCCCCCGGGGATCGTTCGGCCATAAAGGTGCTGGCTATGCACGGTACGCAGGACCCGGTGATCCCCATCGAGGCCGGGCGGAGAGTCCAGGATTTTCTGAAAAGGCTGGGGGTGGATTTTCGTTTCCATGAATTTCCGATCGGGCACGGCATCAGTCGGGAAGGGATGGGGTGTATCCGTACGTGGGTGGAAGAAGGTTTGAAAAGAAAATAGATTTTGATATGAGGTGCGTTGGTTTACTTTTTTCGGGTTTGGCGACGGCCTTTATAGGGACTTGCATAGCGGGCTGTTCGGAGGCGCGGGATGAATGGCCCACGACGGAGTTGGTGGCGGACAGCGTTGTGGTGTCCCAGATCATCAAACCGGAGGGCTGGGCGGTGACGGGAGACCATTGCGTGGTACAGAGCGTTGACACCGATACGATCTTTTATGTGTACAGTTTACCCGATTTCCGTTTTCGCTATTGTGCGGTGACTTCCGGGGAGGGCCCGCAGGAGATGAACGGCTCCAATGTCGAAATACTGCCCGGTAGCCGGGGCGAGGATACTCTATCCGTAGTAGATTGGTTGCGGAAGAAACTATGGACGTTCGCCGTGGGGACTGACAGCATGAGGCGGACGGAGGAAGTTAATTTAGATTTTTCCGTGTTCGACCCGATATGTGCTTTACCGGGACGGAAGGCGGTCTGTCTGGGCTGGAAGATGAAGGACGATGATACGAACGGGCTGGAATTGGCCGATTATGGCACGGGCGAAAAGATGGATTCCCTGACACTGCGCACTTGGCGAAAGACGGTGCAGGGTGATCATTTTACGATCCAGACGGTGGTCAATATGGTGAATTGCGCCTTGGCCGGAGAGGTGCTGGGCATACTGTACGAATATACCGGACGGGTGGAGTTTTACGACCTGTCGGGCGGCCGCTTTGCGCTGCAAAGGGCTTTGGGGGACGAGCGTTCACGGGAGCAGCTCCGCCAGATGGATTTTGACGGGCAGGAAATGGGAACGATTTACGGTCCGATGGTTTCGGACGGGGCGTATTTTTACGCGTTAGAGTCGGAATACCGGACGGCGGATGGCGACGGTGGCGGCGAACCGGAATTTTTCCGGGAGAAAAAGTTGCTTTCCTCGGCCGTGCGGGTATTCGACCGGAAGGGTCGTCCGGTGAAAAGATATATGCTGGATCGGCCCGTGGACGGGATATGCGCGTATAAGGGGGCGTTGTACGCTTACGACAGCCGACAGGACTTCGAACAGGTGTACGTCTTCGCTATGGAGCAGGCGGAATAATGTTTGTTAAAGCCTGTTAAAGAGGGGCGGGACGGGCTTTGCCGCGTGGGTGAAAAAGCGTATCTTTGCCCTCGGTTTTTTCGTTGAGATCAAACAATCACCAAAATAAAAGAACGGAAGCCGACATAAGGCTTCGCATAAAACAAAAACACCATGAGCCACAAGATCAAACCGGGAGTCGTAACAGGTGAGGCGCTGGCCGAACTGTTCGCTTTTGCCAAGGAAAAAGGATTTGCCATGCCGGCCGTGAACTGCACGGGCAGCAACACCATCAACGCTGTGTTGGAAACGGCGCGGGATGTCAATTCGCCTGTGATCGTTCAGTTCTCCAACGGCGGTGCGGCTTTTATCGCCGGAAAGGGCTTGGCCAATGATGCGCAGCAGGCTTCCATTGCAGGAGCTATCTGCGGAGCACAGCATGTGCACAAATTGGCCGAAATGTACGGAGTTCCCGTCGTGCTGCATACCGACCACTGTGCCAAGAAGCTCCTCCCCTGGGTGGACGGGTTGCTGGAGGCCGGAGAGAAATACTTCGCTCAGAACGGCAAGCCGTTGTTCTCTTCGCACATGATCGACTTGTCCACCGAGCCGCTCAAGGACAACATCGAGACGTGCAAAAAGTACCTGGCTCGTATGAGCAAGATGGGTATGACCCTGGAGATCGAACTCGGCATCACCGGTGGCGAAGAAGACGGGGTGGATCATTCCGGAGTGGATTCCAGCCGGCTCTACACCCAGCCCGAGGACGTGGCCTACGCCTACGAGGAATTGTTGAAGGTCAGCCCCAACTTTACCATTGCAGCTTCCTTCGGTAACGTACACGGAGTTTACAAGCCGGGTAACGTGGTGCTCAAACCGACCATTCTGCGCGACTCGCAGGAGTACATCCAGAAGAAGTACAACACGGCGCCCAAACCGGTCAACATGGTCTTCCACGGCGGTTCCGGTTCTTCGCTCGAAGAGATCCGCGAAGCCATCGGCTACGGGGTGGTCAAGATGAACATCGATACCGACACGCAGTTCGCTTTCATGGCGGGTGTACGCGACTACATGGAGCAGAAAAAGGCATACCTGCAGACCCAGGTGGGCAACCCCGAGGGCGAGGATGCACCGAACAAGAAATACTACGATCCGCGCGTATGGTTGCGCAAGGGGGAAGATACCCTTCGTGCCCGCATCCGGGAGGCCTTCGAGGACCTGCTGTGCGTGGACGTACTCAAGTAAGGCATTTCCCCTTTGTCGGAAAAGAAAGATCGCCCGCTTTTTTCGGCGGGCGGTCTTTTTTCATTTGCACCGGGAATCCCGGTGTGCTACCTTTGTCAAATCATAGAGATCGGATCGATCGGAAAAAGATGAACAAACGACATGCCCTGCTTTTCGGGGAAATCAAATCGGCGGTGGATTCGGACATGGACAGCGACGACGTGATCCGTTTCGTATGCCAAATGTTGTTCGACGGAGTGCCGCATTTCGACTGGGTCGGCGTGTACCGCTGCGTACCCGAGCGGGAAGCGCTCGTGCTGGGACCCTATTCGGGCGAGGAGACTGAACACGAGGAAATCCCCTATGGCAGCGGGGTATGCGGCCGGGTAGCCCGCTCGGGACAGAAACTCGTCGTGGCGGATGTATCGACTGAGGAAAATTACATCGCATGCAGCCTGCAGGTGCGCAGTGAGGCGGTCGTGCCGGTGAAACGCGCCGGGCAGACCATTGCGGTGCTGGATGTGGACTCCTTTACCCCCGACGGATTCTCCCGCGAGGACGTGGAACTCCTCGAAGGGGTCGCCGAGGAGATCGTTCCCTTTATTTGACCGCTTTTTGGGGCGGGAAAGAGGAAAAAGCGCCTCCGGAGGGTGTGCAGCTCCCCGGGAAATTGCTAATTTTGCAGATACCAAATCAATCGGAGCAATGCTTGACAAGATAAAAGAATACATGGATCGTGTGGAGGCTTTTCAGGCTTCCACGGCCGAAGAACTGGAAAACTTCCGGGTGAAATACCTGGGAAAGAAGGGGGTACTCAACGAACTCTTCGAGGAGTTCAAGAAAGCACCCGCCGAGAGCAAACGCGAGATCGGACAGCGGCTCAACCAGTTGAAAAACAAAGCAACGGAACGCGTCAGCGCCTTGCGGGAGGAATTTGAAGCGGCCCGTGAGCAGTCCTCAGCCGGCGAAGACCTTTCCCGTCCCGCCCTTATCGAACCCATCGGTTCGCGCCATCCCATCTCCGAGGTGCGCCGTCAGGTGGTGGATATCTTTTCCCGCATCGGCTTTACCATTGCCGACGGTCCGGAGATCGAGGACGATTGGCACAATTTCACTGCGCTCAATCTCCCGCAACACCATCCGGCACGCGACATGCAGGATACGTTTTTCATTCAGACCAATCCGGATATCCTCCTGCGTACCCAGACCAGTTCCGTCCAGGCGCGCCACATGGAGGTGAACCGTCCTCCGATCCGTGTGATCTCGCCGGGACGCGTGTTCCGCAACGAGGCCATTTCGTACCGGGCACACTGCATGTTCCACCAGATCGAGGGACTGTACATCGACAAGAACGTTTCGTTTGCCGACTTGAAACAGGCTTTGACCTACTTTACGCACGAGATGTTCGGCAAGTCCAAGATCCGCCTGCGCCCGTCGTATTTTCCCTTTACCGAGCCTTCGGCCGAGGTCGATGTGTATTGGGGGCTGGAAACGGAAGCCGATTACCGCATTACCAAAGGAACCGGTTGGCTGGAGATCATGGGCTGCGGAATGGTCGATCCCAATGTGCTGCGCAATGTGAACATCGATCCGGATGTCTATACCGGCTATGCCTTTGGCATGGGGATCGAGCGGATGGCGATGTTGCTCTACCAAGTGAAGGACCTTCGCCTGTATTTCGAGAACGACGTGCGTTTCCTCGAACAGTTCCAGAGCGCTTTGTAATGTAAAGGGGGGGAAAGTATTCCATCTCCTATGACAAGGGCGGGCAAGCGGGGCGCCTTCGG
>DCEW01000072.1 GCA_002314265.1 Flavobacteriales bacterium UBA1820 | reverse complement strand
CGACCAGCACGGCGGAGAGCAGGATCAGCCGCCGAAGCGACATGTTCCGGTAACGCCACATGCCGAAGCGGCGGAAGGCTTCCCGGGGAGAAGCGAGGATCCGTCGGAGGTATGCGGCGCGCAGCCTGGCGCGCTGCCAAAACGAACGTTTGCGTGCCATCTTGCGGTGGATAAAAGGGTTATGGAAAACCGTCCGCTGTCCGTAGCTGCTGCGGGGCGACTAACGGGCTTTGACCGTCAGGTTCAGTTCGTCGAGCTGCTCGGCGGCCAAAGGAGCGGGGGCGTCGATCATTACGTCGCGTCCCGAGTTGTTTTTCGGGAAGGCGATGAAGTCGCGGATGATCTCGTTGCCGCCCAGCAGGGCTACCAGCCGGTCGAGCCCGAAGGCCAGTCCGCCGTGAGGCGGTGCTCCGTAGCGGAAGGCGTTCATCAGGAAGCCGAACTGTTCCTCGGCTTTTTCGGGGGTGAAGCCCAGGTGGCGGAACATCATCATCTGCGTTTCCCGGTCGTGGATACGGATGGAGCCGCCGCCGATTTCATTGCCGTTGAGCACGATGTCGTACGCGTTGGCCCGTACGGCGCCGGGGTCGGTCTCCAGCAGGGGGATGTCCTCCCGTTTGGGCGAAGTGAAGGGATGGTGCATGGCGTAGTAGCGCTGCGTCTCTTCGTCCCATTCGAACAGGGGGAAGTCCACTACCCAGAGCGGAGCGAAAACGTCCGGGTTGCGCAGTCCCAGGCGCGTGGCCAGTTCCATGCGCAGGGCGCCGAGCGCTTTGCGGGTGCGGTCGGCAGCGCCGGCCATAATGAGGATCAAGTCGCCGGGATGGGCGCCCATCTGCTGGGCAACGGCTTGGAGGTCCTGCGGCGAGTAGAACTTGTCTACCGACGATTTGAAGGTGCCGTCCGGGTTGTACTTGATGTATACCAGACCGCTGCCTCCGATCTGCGGGCGTTTTACCCAGTCGGTGAGTTCGTCGGTCTGTTTGCGGGAGTATCCGGCGCAGCCCTCTACCACCAGGCCTACAACCAGGGGGGCGTTGTCGAATACGGAGAAGCCTTTGCCTTTCATCGCCTGGTTCAACTCGTGGAAGCGCATGTCGAAACGGATGTCCGGTTTGTCCGATCCGTAGTTGCGCATGGCTTCGGCGTAGGTGATGCGGGGAACGCGGTCGATCTCGATGCCGCGGATCTCCTTGAGCAGGTATTTGAACAGCCCTTCGAAAGTGTTGAGGATGTCTTCCTGTTCCACGAAGGACATTTCGCAGTCCACTTGGGTGAATTCCGGCTGGCGGTCGGCCCGGAGGTCTTCATCGCGGAAGCAGCGTACGATCTGGTAGTACTTGTCCATCCCGGCCACCATCAGCAGTTGTTTGAAGGTCTGGGGCGACTGGGGCAGGGCGTAAAATTCGCCGGGATTCATCCGGGAAGGAACCACGAAATCGCGGGCCCCTTCGGGCGTGGATTTGATCAGATAGGGGGTTTCGATGTCCACGAAGTCCTGCTGGGTGAGGTATTTGCGCACGGCCATCGTTACCCGGGCGCGCAGCAGCAGGTTGTTCTTGACCGGATTGCGCCGGATGTCGAGGTAGCGGTAACGCATCCGCAGGTCTTCGCCGCCGTCCGATTCGTCCTCGATGGTGAAGGGAGGCAGGTCGCTGGGGTTGAGCACCTCGAGGCGTTCGACCATCAGTTCTACCTCGCCGGTGGGGTTGTTCGGATTTTTGGAGGCGCGTTCGATGACCGTACCTTCGGCTTGTATGACGTATTCCCGGCCCAGTTTTTTGGCGGCTTCCAGCAGTCCGGGAGCCGACTTTTCGTTGAAAGCCAACTGGGTGATGCCGTAGCGGTCGCGCAGGTCGATGAATACCATCTGCCCCAGGTCGCGCAGGTGCTGCACCCAACCTGCCAGGGTAACTTTTTGTCCTTGGTTGGCGGCCGACAATTCGCCGCAGGTATGCGTTCTGAACATCGATGTGTTAAGATTGGATTTTACGGTGCAAAATTAGTCAATCTGCGGGGTTTGCTGCGCAAAAATGCGGGATATTTTCGCTCCGGGGGAACGGTCCCGTTTTTTTTTGCGGGGTCAGGTGCGTTTTTTCAAAACCCAGGTGGAGATGGAGGCCGAGATGGCGCCGATCACGACGATACCGCAGACCATCAGCACCGCTCCGACGATGCGGCCGGCTTCGGTAACCGGGTATAGGTCCCCGTAGCCTACGGTAGTGATGGTGGTGATGGACCACCACAGCGAATCGGATGCGGTGAGAATGTTGCTCTGCGGGGAGGTCTCCACCAGCAGGATGGCCATGCTGGAAGCCATCAAGAGCGAAAGGATGGTGCCGTAGATGAGCAGAAAGACGCCTTCGCCGGGGTTTTGCTTGAGTTGGCGGATGGCATAGCGGGCGGTGTAGTAGATCCGTACCATGCGTAGGATACGTCCCAGGCGGGTGATATCCCCGATGTAGCCCGTGCCGAAGGCCGGCAGGCTGGACAAGAGGTCGATCCATCCGTAACGCATGAAGCTCCACTTGTTTTCCGCCCGGAAGAAACGGATGAAAAATTCGGCCAGGAGGAAAAAACAGAGGGTGTTGTCGTAGATGCGGATGATCTTGGATACCTCGGGAGGCAGTATGAGGATGGCATTGGCCAAAAGGCAGATCAGCACGACGATCGAGAAGACCAGCAGGGTGGACTGATACAGGTTGGGTTCGTGGTAGTATTTGAATTTCAGCCGGGAGGCATTTACTTTTAAGACAGGTCGTTTCATAGCGAGGTTCGGCGTTTTGGTTTTCTTTTGAAAGGGGGGACCGAACAAAGTTAGGGAAAGGAAAAGGCTTCGGCAAGGGAGAAGAATAAAGTTTTCAATGGCACTGACGATATGACGGTGAGTTTCCTCCTGTTTTTATGACGAGGTGGGAAAATCGGGAGGGTTTTGTACGGGAAGGGGATACCGGGCAAAAAAAACGGGAGGAATGCCCCTGTTTGGGAAATCTTTTATAGCTTTGTCGGATAATGGGTTCGTGTGTCCTTTTTTTGGGACAATACGAAGGAAGATAATAACGCCGTAACCGTTGAAAAAAGTATTTCTGATCAGTTTTCTCGTCCTGGCGGCCGACCAGGCGCTCAAGTTTTGGGTGAAGACCCATATGTATCTGGGAGAGAAGATCCCGGTTACTTCGTGGTTTGACCTGCATTTTGTCGAAAATCCCGGGATGGCTTTCGGGATGGAATTCGGAGGAGAAGCGGGCAAGCTGTTGCTCACCGTGTTCCGTATCGTGGTGTCGGTGCTGCTGTTGTGGCTGATCCGGAACCTGACCCGTCGTCATGCTTCGGCGACTTTGGTGATCCCGCTTACCCTCATCTTTGCCGGGGCGGTGGGAAACATCATCGATTCGATGTTTTATGGGCTTGTCTTCAACGATCCGGCGGTCGGTGTGGCTACTTTCCTGCCCGAGGGGGGCGGGTATGCGCCGCTGTTCCACGGGAAGGTGGTCGATATGTTTTATTTCCATTTCTGGCAGGGGGTTCTGCCGCAGTGGTTGCCCATCTGGGGGGGAGAGCCTTTCGTGTTTTTCCCGGCGGTGTTCAACGTGGCCGATGCGGCTGTTTCGGTGGGCTTCGTGTGGCTGCTCCTTTTCCAGGGCAAGGCTTTCGACCGGAAGGATTCCTACCAGAAATCCGACCGGTATATGAGCGGTTGTTAGGAACTTGATGAAGATTTTGGGTATGAAAGGATTTCTCTCTTTTTTTCTGGTCGCGGTTTCCCTTTGGGGGCTGCGGGGGCAGGGCATCTCGCAGGTCTATCGGGACTATATCGAAAAGTACAAGGACATAGCGATCCGCCAGATGCGTTCGGAACGTATCCCGGCCAGCATCATCATGGCGCAGGGACTGTTGGAGTCGGCGGCCGGGACGAGTTTCCTGGCGGTGGAGGCCAACAATCATTTCGGGATCAAGTGTGCGGAGGACTGGACCGGGAAAAGCGTGCGCAAGGACGACGATAGGCGCAACGAGTGTTTCCGCAAATACGAGCAGGTGGAGGATTCCTACCGCGACCATTCGGCGTTTCTCAAACGCGACCGGTATGCTTCGCTCTACAGCCTGGATCCGACCGATTATCGCGCTTGGGCCAAGGGGCTGAAGGCAGCCGGTTATGCGACCGATCCGCTGTATGCCGAAAAACTGATCCGGATTATCGAGAACTATTCCCTGCACGAGCTCGATCTTCAGGGGGCTGAACAGGGGAGGTTGGCTTCGTCCGATACGGTGCGTGCGGGGGCGGTGTCCTCCTTCTCGGCCGAGCGCGATGCGATGTACCGCCATGCGAACAAAGGGATGCTGTATGTGGTGGCCTTCCCGGGCGATACGCCCTGGGATATTGCGCAGCGGTTCGATGTGCCGTTGAAGAAGATTTTGGACTACAACGAATTGCGCTACGATTCGCAGCTCATTCCGGGGCAGTATCTTTTCCTGGTAAAGAAAAAAACGTCCGGGGCGGAGCCTTTCTATACGGTGGCTCAGGGCGATACGATGTATTCGATCGCACAGAAACTGGGGATGACGGTCGAGTCGCTCTATGCCAAAAACCGGATCAAGGCGGGAGTTCAGCCGCCGGTGGGCACCAAACTGTACCTCAAGCGCACGATACCGCGCCGTTTGGCGGTCAACGATTACAACATCTGAGTGCGGGGTAAAACTGGGAGCGTACAGACGCAAAGCGGNNCGGGGCGGTCGAAAGACCGCCCCGCTTTGCGTCTGTACGCTCCCCGAATTTTCGGGGGGAATCGCGGGAGGATTTGTCAGAAGTCCATTTCCTTCTCGATGCGTTGGAGTTTTTCTCCCAGAGCCTTCCACACCTGTTCGTACTGCTCGAGAGAGGGCAGCGGTGCGTTGACACTGAAGTAAAACTTGATCTTCGGTTCGGTACCCGAGGGGCGCGCGGCAATCTTGGTGCCGTCGGCCGTGTAGTAGATCAGCACGTCCGATTTGGGAATCTGGATGGGCGTCTGCGTACCGGTGGTAAGGTCCTTCGAGATGGAAGTTTTGTAATCGTCGATGCGCACTACGGGAGAGCCGTCGATGGTCTTGAGCGGGTTTTCCCGCAAGGTGTCCATCATGGCTTTGATCTGTTGGGCTCCCGAAACGCCTTCGCGGACGATGTTTACCAGACTTTCGCGGTACATGCCGGTCTTTTGGTAGATCTTGAGCAGTTCCTGGAAAAAGGACGAGCCTTTGGCTTTGGCTACGGACGCTACTTCGCAAGCCAGGATGGTCGTGGTGATGGAGTCCTTGTCGCGCACGAAATCGCCCACCATGAAGCCGAAGCTCTCTTCGCCGCCTCCGACGAATTCTTCTTGGCCTTCAGCGCGGCGGATCATGTCGGCAATCCACTTGAAGCCCGTCAGCCCGGCTTTGCACTTTACTCCGTACAGATCGGCGATCTTGTAGAAGATGTCCGAGGTGACGATGGTCGAGCCGATGAATTGTTTTCCGTTGAGCCGGCCTTGTTTGCGCCAGCGCTCCAGGAGGTAGGAGATGAGTACGGTGTTGGTCTGGTTGCCGTTGAGCAGTTCGAGTTCTCCGTGCAGATTGCGCACCGCGATGCCGATGCGGTCGGCGTCCGGGTCGGTGCCTACCACCATGTCGGCATTTTCCCGGATGGCCAGGTCGGTGGCCATCTTCAAGGCTTCGGGATTTTCCGGGTTGGGGGACTGGACGGTGGGGAAATCGCCCGAGGGGACCATTTGCTCCTTGACGGTTACGTAGTGGAAGCCGGCGCGGTCCAGCGCAGGGATCATTGCCCGGAACGAAGTCCCGTGGATGGGGGTGTAGACCAGTTTGAAGTTTTCACGTCCTGTAGTGTCGCAGCTGCCGTGTTCGACGGCGGCTTCGACGAACGCACGGTCTACTTCCGGTCCGATCGTTTCGATGAGCTGTTCATCGGGCGTAAAGCGGATGTCGCCCACGTGTACTTTGGCCACGCGGTCGATGATGCCGGTGTCGTGCGGGGGAACTACCTGCGAGCCGTCGTCCCAGTAGGCTTTGTACCCGTTGTATTTGGGCGGGTTGTGCGAGGCGGTGATGATGATGCCGCTCTGGGCGTGCAGGTAACGGATGGCGAAGGAGATCTCCGGTGTGGGGCGGAAGCCGTCGAACAGATAGGCTTTGATGCCGTTGGCCGAGAGGACTTCGGCGCACATCCGGGAGAAGGTGTCGGAATTGTGGCGGACGTCGCAGCCGATCACCACCGAGATCGGTTTCCCGGGGAACTGTTCCTTCAGGTAGTCGGCCAATCCTTGGGTGGCGGCGCCGATGGTGTAACGGTTCATGCGGTTGGTGCCTACGCCCATGATGCCGCGCATGCCGCCGGTGCCGAATTCGAGGTCCTTGTAGAAGGCATCGACCAGTTCGTCGGAGTCCTGGTCTATCATTTGCTGTACCTGTTGGCGCGTCTGCTCGTCGTATTGGTCGGAAAGCCACGTCTTGGCTCGCTCCAACGCTAATTCTTTCAGTTCCATATCGTGAAAGTTTTTGGTTGTGTTCGTGTATAAGGTCGGTCCCTATCCCTGCATGGATCGGATTGGGCGGGGAGGGGGTGAAAAGGTTCGTTCAGCCTTCTTTTTTCAGTTGTTCGTCTTTGCCCAGCGTACGGTCCAGATAGAAGTCCGGGACGCGGCTGCGGCTTTTGACGATCATCTCGCCTACGAATCCCGCCATCAGGAACTGCACGCCCAGGATCATCATCGTCAAGGTGATGTAAAACCAGGGGTTGTCGGTCACCAGGATGGTTTTTTGTCCGTGGTAGAGCAGCCAGAGTTTGGAAAAGCCGACGTATGCGGCGCTGAAAAACCCGACGACGAACATCAGAAAGCCCAGTGTGCCGAAAAAGTGCATCGGCTGGCGGCCGAACCGGCGGAGCACCACCATGGAGATCATGTCCAGGAAACCGTTGATAAAGCGGTTCAAGCCGAACTTGGAATGGCCGTACTTGCGTGCCTGGTGATGGACAATCTTTTCCCCGATGCGGGAAAATCCGGCCTCCTGGGCCAGCATCGGGATGTTGCGGTGCATTTCGCCGTAGAGGTCGATGGATTTGACGACCTCGCGGCGGTAGGCTTTCAGTCCGCAGTTGAAATCGTGCAGGGTGAGCCCGGTGGCCCGTCGGGCGACCCAGTTGTACAGTTTGGTCGGGAGGGTCTTCGAGAGCGGGTCGTAGCGTTTCTTTTTCCAGCCGGAGACCAGGTCGTAGCCTTCCTGGGTGATCATGCGGTACATCTCGGGCAGTTCGTCCGGCGAATCCTGCAGGTCGGCGTCCATCGTGAAGACGACTTCGCCTTCCGCTGCGCGAAATCCGGCGCGCAGGGCCAGGGATTTGCCTTGGTTGCCCCGCAGTTTGACCCCCCGCACGGCCGGGTCGTCAGCAGCCATCGCTTCGATGGTCTGCCACGAGCCGTCGGTGGAGCCGTCGTCCACATAGATGGCTTCGTAGGTGAACCCTTCGCGGGTCATCACCCTCCGGATCCAGTCGTTGAGTTCGCGCAGGGATTCCTGTTCGTTGTACAGCGGGATGACGATCGATATTTGCATGTTCGGTGTCCCTTTCTTTTTTCGGTTGCTGTCCCCGGGAACGATTCCCGGGAGCGGATCAGTTCATGGGTTGTCCTTCGGGAGGATAGGGGGCATCCCGTCGGAAGGACGAGGAGTAAATGGCCCCGAAGATCGCTCCGACGACCAGGTGTCCGAGAATGTAAAAAATCCCGACGACGTAAGGCACGATCTTGATCACATCGCGGATGGTTTGGTCGGGGATGTCGATCCCGGCATCTTGGTAGGTCTGCTGCAGCAGCAGGAAGAGCTCCTGCGAGTCCTTTGCGGCCATCAGGGCGATCTGCCCTCCGGTGTACAGGGCGGCGATGATGCCGATGTAAAGAAACATGAGGAAGGTGAGCAGGAAGCCTTCGCCTGAGGTGAGTACGCCGTTGTTGAACTGGTCGCGGTAACGCCGCACGAAGTACATGGTGAGGAATACCAGGGCGAGCAGGCGCAGCAGCCAGGCGATCGTCCCCAGTACGGGTACGTAGCTAAGCAGCGAGATAAGCGCCAGGGCAAAGCCGGTGGTTACTCCGTAATAGAAGGCGTACTGGCCGACGGACATTCTTTTTTCCATTTCGGACGAGAGTGTGTATGTGTTGAATGATTTCGGGTTTACAGGATGTCGTTGGGGTCTTTCTTGGAAAAGATCGCCCCGAGGATAAGCCCCAGGATCGTCCAGATGATCAATGCTCCTACGATGGCAAAGGAAAAGTATTTCCAGGAGAAATGCGTGCTGGCTTCGGCATTGGTGCGGATGAGTTCTTCTACCTGGTCGGTTACGGCGATGCCCATTTTTTCATAGGCAGCCAGGGAGTTGTCGATGACTTGCTGTTCGAATCCGGGGTCGATGACGTTGTAATAGAGCAGGCCGAAGAAGTAGTTGATGATGGCGCAGATCATCCCGGCGACCAGGACGATGAGGATGCCTTGGGCGAAAGCCATGTAGCCTCCGTTGGCTTTGCGGAAACCGAGCAGTCCGTAGATCATCACTCCGATGAGTACCAGGTAGCTCACTCCTTGAAAAGTCCAGCCGAGCATGTTGATGTTCAGTACATAGGCCAAAAGCGTTACCAGAATGGCGGCTACCCCGGCAATGACGCCTGTTTTTATGCCATGGGGAAAGACGGAAGAATTGTCCATGATGCTTGTCAGGTTTTTGGTTTCAGTGTTTTTCGTATGGTTGCTTTCCGGAGGTTTTCTGTCGGCGCGAGAAAACTCGCCGGAAGGCCGATGGATGTTTATTGAACAAAGATAGCAATTGTCCCGGGAAATGTTATTGTGCACCTGTTATTTTTGTTGTTTCCCCCTCGTTTGTTTATTTTCGTGGTATGGAACAGGAGCAGGCCCGGCCGAAATCCCCCCGGGAGGATCCGTCGCAGGATCCGGATATCAAGGGGGAGCTGCGCCGCATATTCGATGTCAAGGTTCGGCACAACCGTTCGCTGGTGGTGCTGCTGGCTATTTTTGTCGGAATCCTGGTCATTTGGTTTTTGAAACAGGTGGAAAACGGCTACGTGATGTCCGCTACCGTTTCGCCGGTCTATACGAATACCCCGACGGGGTATTCTTCGCGGGAACTCTCCACGCAAAAGATCGGGATCGCGGTGCAGATGAACGGGTTCAACATGCTCAGCTATGCTGTCGGTTCGCGGCAGCTGGAGGTCGATCTGACCAAAGTGCTGGAAAGTGCGCACGGACGTCATTTCTGGGTGCCGGCCAAGCATCCCGAACTGATGGCCCATGCGGTCTTGCCCACCGACCGCGTGGAACAGATCGATGCCGATACGATCTACCTAAACATGGGCGACGAGGTAGTCAAGACTGTCCCGATCGAATTGGCCGGGGTGCGTACGAGTTTTCGCCCGGGTTATGGGATGTTCGATCCGGTGATGATCCAACCGGCGCAGGTGAAAGTTTTCGGTACGCCGGAGGAGTTGGAAACCTTGGACCGGATCGTTTTGCCCGAGCGGACGTACCGCAACCTGTCGGCTTCCCTGACGGATTCGGTGGTCGTCGAGCTGCCTTCCGGTTTGCGCAAAGTGCGGGTAGAGCCTCCGCGGGTGGCCGTGTCTTTGACGGTAAAGCCCTATACGGAAGGGACGATCCGCGTCCCGGTGCGGGCGATGGGTGCTCCGGCGGGATGGTCGGCGAAGTTTTTCCCTTCGAAGGTGACGCTCCGCTACCGGGTGGCGGTGGAGGATTATGCGCGGATCGCGGAGAAGGATTTCCGGGTGACGGTCGATCTGTCCCACACCGATCCCGATTCGCGGTACGTGTATCCCAAGGTGACGGCGGCTCCGGCCTTTGCCGGCAAAGTGACTTTGGAACCCGAAAGGGTGCAGTATATCTATCGGAAACGTTGATCTTGAAAATGCGATGAAGCATCCTCTCTATACCGTAGGGCTTACCGGTGGGATCGGCTCGGGGAAAAGCACGCTGGCGGCGATGCTGGCCCGGCGCGGTGCGGCGGTGTATTCGGCCGATGTGCGGGCCAAGGAACTGATGGATTCCGATCCGGTCCTGATGGCGGGTATCCGGGCTTTGCTCGGCGAGCGTGCCTATGTGCAGGGGCGTTTGGACCGTGGGTATGTGGCCGGGAAGGTTTTTGCCGATGCGGGGCTTCTGGCCCGGCTCGATGCCTTGGTGCATCCGGCGGTGTACAGGGATTTCGAACATTGGCGCTTGTGTGCCCAGGGACCGTATGCGGTGTTCGAGTCGGCGATCCTTTTCGAGTCCGGCGGCGATCGTCGGTGCGATACGACGGTGGCGGTGTGTATTCCGCAGCCGGTGCGCATCGAGCGTACGATGGCGCGCGATGGTTTGTCCCGCGAGCAGGTTTTGGCGCGGATGGAGCGGCAGATGTCCGATCGTCAGCGGGCGGAACGGGCCGATATAGTGGTGACGGCGGTGGATTTCCCGGAAAAGGAACGCGAGGCCGACCGTCTGGATGCCTTGTTCCGGCTTCGTGCTCGGGAGGCGGCTTGTTAGTCCGTGGGGTGTGCGGGCAGGCTTTCAGCGAGTGGGGGCAAGCAAA
>DCEW01000101.1:3167-4748 GCA_002314265.1 Flavobacteriales bacterium UBA1820 | reverse complement strand
AAACTATTTGTAAAAACAAGAATGTTAATATTGAAAAAAAGAGTGATAGTATCGAGCGAATCGTCGTATCTTGGTGACAGAAAAAAGTTCTGTCCAGGGAGAGTGGACAGGGAATAAAGGAGGAATGCCATGGAAAGCATGAAAAACAGGATGTTTTGGGGCTTGGCCGTAATGCTGGCCATTTTGTCCTCCTGCCAGAAGGAGGATCGCCCTTTGGCGGGGAGCGGATACCGTCTGACCGCTTCTACGCCCGCAACTCGATTGGCGCTTGAAGGCGACCATTCTACGGTCGAGTGGTCTGAAGGGGATTGTCTGTTCTTACTCCCCAGAAATCCGCAATCTGCCTGGGAATATCCCTATACGCTGAATCTCGATCCGCAGTCCTTGTCCGAGCACAATACACGGGCGGATTTTGTGTACAACAAGGATTACCGGGCATCCGGGTGGAACATGGGGCGCGATCTACCGGCCGGGGAGTATGATGTGGTGTATGTCAATCCGAAACTGGACATGATGGCGATGATGTCCACGGTGGATTCGTTGGTGTTTTCGGTTTCGTTGATCTCGCAGGTCAGCCAGTTCGACCCTACGGGATTGCAATCGGCTTCGATGTACTCCCCGGGAACGCTGTACATCGAGCAGGGAAGTGTAGAGGGATCAATCGCTTTGGATCATACTTGCGCGATGGTGGGTATCCCGATCCAGTTGGGTACCAATACGACGGGGCAGGAGGCCTATCTGGATAGCGTGAAGGTAGTGGCGGCAAACGGCGCCACCCCTTTCTCGGCCATGGTGCATATCAACAGGAATGACAAGTCCAAGATCAATTATTATTTCCCGGCATCGGAACTCAAGCGTTCGTGGCAGACGCCGGTGTTGTTGCAGAGCGGAGAAAGCATCTATGCGCATTTGCTGGTCTATCCGACGGTTACCGGCGATGTTTCTGTGGAGGTCTACGGGCATTTGGCCGACGGGACTTTGCTTTCGTTCGATTTTCCCCGTCCGGGAAGGGCCTTGGAGGCAGGGTATCATTACAATGTGGATACGAAGGTGTTGAATATTAATTAGCCGGTCTTCGAAAAATATCCGTTTGATCTCGATAAAAAATCCCGCTTGGTAAAACCAAGCGGGATTTTTTATCGGATTGCGTGGGAATCAGAGCCCGAAAGCGGCTTTGACTTTGTCCACGTAGTCGAGTTTTTCCCAGGTAAAGAGTTCGACCTCGAGGTCCTTGTCGCCAAAGTAATCCGAGTGGAAATGTTTGGTGACCACCATCGGTTCGCGGCCGACATGTCCGTAGGAGGCGGTTTCTTGGTAGATGGGGTTGCGCAGTTTCAAGCGGCGTTCGATGGCCGAGGGGCGCATGTCGAAAATGCCGTTGACGATCTTGGCGATCTCTCCGTCCGAGAAGTCCACGTGCGAAGTGCCATACGTGTTTACATAAATGGAGGTGGGCTCCACCACGCCGATGGCATAGGATACCTGCACCAGCACTTCGTCGGCTACTCCGGCGGCAACCAGGTTTTTGGCGATGTGGCGGGCAGCGTAAGCGGCCGAACGGTCTACCTTGGAGGGGTCTTT
>DCEW01000101.1:0-3146 GCA_002314265.1 Flavobacteriales bacterium UBA1820 | reverse complement strand
GTTGGATTTCGGGTTCGCACTTGGCTTTTACGCGCGGGATGAGTTTTTCGATAATGTCCGATTTGATCTTGGCAAGCATCCGCTGGTCGTCCGTGTCGAATTCGTCGTGCTGGGTCGAGACGACGATCGTGTCGATGCGCTGGGGAATGTTGTCGTCGGAGTATTCGATGGTTACCTGGCTTTTGGCATCGGGCCGCAGGTAGGGGATCTCGGTCCCTTCGCGGCGCATGAGCGAGAGTTCCTTGAGGATACGGTGGGAAAGTTCGAGCGGGAGCGGCATGTAGTTGCTCGTCTCGCGGCAGGCATAACCGANNATGCCCTGGTCGCCGGCGCCCTGTTCCTTGTTTTCGTTCTTTTCGTTTTGAGCATCCACCCCGCGGTTGATGTCGTCCGACTGTTCGTGGATCATGGAGATCACCCCGCAGGAGTCGCCGTCGAAACGGTATTCGGCTTTGGTGTAACCGATGCGGTTGATCACATCGCGGGCTACGCTTTGCAGGTCGATGTACGTGTCGGATTTGACTTCACCGGCCATAACGACCTGACCGGTAGTTACCAGCGTCTCGCAGGCTACTTTGGATTGGGGATCGTACGCCAGGAAATTGTCCAGCAGCGCGTCGGAGATCTGGTCGGCGATCTTGTCGGGATGCCCTTCGGAAACCGATTCCGATGTGAATAAATAAGCCATTCTTTTTTTTTCAGAATAAGAATTCGACGGTAAACTGTTTTTGCTCGGTTTCGCGGGTGGGGAGGGAAAAAACGGAAAGTGGGGGATGAAACCGTGAAAAAAGCGAAGCAGCCAACGCTGTTTTAGCATTTTTTTTTCAGAGGTCGCAATCAGCCAAATTTTTCCTCCTCGGCGAAATTTTCGCGGTGCAAAGGTAGGGTAAAAATCAGGGCTTTTCTCCCTTTTCCTTTCTTTTAACATTTATGGCCTCCCAGATGTCTGCCGGATCGTAGCCCCGGGCGAGCAGATACCGGTACACTTTGGCCACTTGTGCAGTGGAAGACAGCCCTCCGACGGCTTCGACGCGCTGGAGGAAGAGGCGCTCGAAGTTCCGGTCGTATTCCTGGGGTTCGATCTCTTCGAGGGCCGAGGCGATGAGCGCCTCGGGAATATCCCGGGCGCGGAGTTCGCGCTCGATGCGCAGGCGTCCCCATTGTTTGAGGCGGTGCTTGCCCCGGACGAAAGATTGTGCAAAGCGGGCTTGATCGACGAAGCCTTCCTCGGTCAGGCGGGTGAGGATGGCCTGCTGCTGCGAGGGGCTGAGGGAGTATTGTTGCAGCTTGGCGCGCACTTCGCGCAGGCAGCGGTCCTGGTAGGCGCAGTAGCGCTCTATCCGGGCGAGGACCTCTTCGGGGGTGAGGGGGCGGGCAGGTTTTATCGTTCCCATCGGAAAGCGTGGAAAGAGCCGTCTATCCAGCCTTTGCCTTGCAGGGCGGTAAAGCGCAGCAGACAGTATTGCGGATCGGAGGCTCCTTGCGGGAAGTACCGGAGGAAGCCTTCCTGCCAGAAGGATTCGAGCAGCGAGGGTTCGCGCAGCACTTCGACCTCGCCGGTGAGCGATACGCTGCCCCGTTCAGTGTAGAAGCACAGGCCGGCGCGGGGATCGCGGAGGAAGTGCCGGGCTTTTTCTCCACCGTACACCGTGGTCATCCATACGGTGCGCAGTCCTTGGTGGGACAGGCGGTTCATGGGGACGGGTCGGGGGAAGCCTCCCTCGTCGAGGGAAGCCAGCGTGATATTTTCCGTCCCGGCGAGCATGTCGGCGGCGATGTCTTCCCAGCAGGTGTCAGTCATCGTGGGAGCGGAGTTTCTGGAGGATGAATACGGTGGGACGGCGGTCGAGGCCCTCGGGCGGTTGGGTGCGCCAACGGGCGATGCTGCGGGTGTGGATGTACTGCTGGGGCGAGGTCAGATCGCACGCAACGGTGAGCAGGGTGGTGGGGGAGCAAGCGCCGAGGATGGCTTGCAGCATTTGCCCGTTGCGGAACGGGGTCTCGATAAACAGTTGGGCGGAGGATTCCGCTTCGGACCGTTTTTCCAACTGGCGCAGGCGGTTGGCTCGTGCGGTGGGGTCGATGGGCAGGTAGCCGTTGAAAGCGAAGTTCTGCCCGGAGAGCCCGGAGGCCATCAGGGCCATTAGCAGCGAAGAGGGCCCGCTAAGGGGCACCACGGGGATGTCCAGGCGGTGCGCTTCGCGTACCACGAGTGCTCCGGGGTCGGCGACGGCCGGAACGCCGGCTTCGGAGATGACCCCCAGGTCGAATCCTTGCCGACAGGGGGTGAGCGCTTCTCGTGCGACGGTACGGTCCGACCGTTTCCCGATGTCGTAGAAGGTCAAGGGGTCGATCGGCTTGTCGGGCAGGATGCGACGGATAAACCGCCGGGCGGAGCGGATGTTTTCTACGGCAAAGTATTGCAGCGGGGCGACGACTTCGCGTATTTTTTCCGGCAATACTTCCCGATAGTCCGTTTCGGCGATGAAACAGGGGATCAGGTACAGGGTGCCTTTGGCGGGAGCGGACTCCATGCGGGATCAGAACGGCAGGTCGTCCTCTTCAGGAGAGGAAGCAGCGGGAGCGGGGTTCTGGGGTGCTTGGGGCGCGGCAGCCGGTGCGCTCTGTGCGGCAAAAGGATTGGCAGGAGCGGGTGCGCCTTGTGTGGCGCCGGGAGTGGCGGCCTCGATGCGCCATCCGCCTACCGTGGTGAAGTAGCGGACTTCTCCGGTCCGGGGGTCGGTCCATTCACGGCCGCGCAGGTTGATGGAGATGCGTACGTATTGTCCTTCGGTAAAACCGTCCAGCAGTGCGGCGCGGCTTTGGGAAAATTCTACCAGGATGGTTTGCGGGTACATTTCGTCGGTGAGCAGGACGCATTCGCGTTTGGAAAACGTTGGGGTGATCTGCTGGACGGGCGATATTTTCTTGATCGTGCCTATTAGTTCCATGATGGGATGTAAGTGTTTGTTTTACGGTTTGTTTTTTTTTCAAGAGCCGGGCGTTCGATTTTCCCGAACCTCTTGCAACAAAGGTAAGAAATGCCGGGCGTAGAGACAAGTCGGATGCCAAGTTTTCGGACTTGACAGCACCGGGAAATTCTCCGTGGGTGTTCCCCGATGTGTGCGGGCAAGCAAAAAGCCGGA
>DCEW01000083.1:3282-3632 GCA_002314265.1 Flavobacteriales bacterium UBA1820 | reverse complement strand
TGTCCGTCCTCGTGATGGTGTCCGCCTCCGCAGCACTCGTGTCCATCTTCGTGATGGTGTTCGCCGCCATGATGATGCCCGCAGCAGCAGCCGGAGACGACCCGGCCGGTGGCATATACGAACAGATTGGCACCGCCGAGGGCCTGCATGCCGTCTTCCTGGCGAAGGGCGTCTTGGGTCTGCCGAGGCAGTTGCGCCATGGGGATCAGAAGTATTTTTCCGTTGAAGTTCAGTGGTTTCATCGTTTTTCTGAAATGGTTTTTATGGTTGCAAAGATAGTGAAAGCCGAGAGCAAAGCCGCGAGGAGAAACGAAGTTTTTCCTCTCGGGGTTTGCCGAGGCGCATCCTGT
>DCEW01000083.1:0-3148 GCA_002314265.1 Flavobacteriales bacterium UBA1820 | reverse complement strand
ATGAAAAGATAGGGAAAGCCGGGAGCAAAGCCGCGAGGGGAAACGAAGTTTTTCCCCGCGGGTTTTTTCGGATGGCCTCCTGTTTTGGGCGGAGCCGAAGGGAAACCGGAAATTTCTTTTCCGGAAGTTCCGGGGGAGGTCTTCCGGCGGGGTCGACAGGGGACTTTCCGGAGAAGATATTTCGCCGGAGATTTTGGGGGTTGGCCGGGTTTGATTAATTTTGCAGATCGTTAGCGAAAACCGCTTGACAATACGAAAGAAACGCAATGGCAAGGTGCCTTCTGCGGGAGAAAAACCTCCTTCGGAGGGGCTTTGCGATAAAAATCAGAATAGACCATGAATTACAATCATCGGGAGATCGAACGCAAATGGCGGAAATATTGGGCGGAACACAAGACGTATGCCGCCTCGAACGATTCACCCCTGCCCAAGTATTACGTGTTGGACATGTTCCCCTATCCTTCGGGAGCCGGGTTGCACGTGGGACACCCCCTGGGGTACATCGCATCCGATATTTACGCCCGCTACAAACGCCACAAGGGTTTCAATGTGCTGCATCCCATGGGATACGATGCGTTCGGGTTGCCGGCCGAGCAGTACGCCATCCAGACCGGGCAGCATCCGGCGATCACTACCCAGCAGAACATCGAGCGTTACCGTTCGCAGCTGGACCTGATCGGGCTTTCGTTCGACTGGGATCGCGAGGTGCGCACCTGCGACCCGGAGTATTACCGCTGGACACAGTGGATCTTTATGCAGTTGTACAATTCGTGGTACGATAACGCCGCCAACAAAGCGCGTCCCATTCGCGATCTGGAGGCCATCTTCGAGAAAGAAGGCAACGGTTCGGTCAAGGCGGCATGCGACGACGATGTACCTTTCTTTACAGCCGAGCAGTGGAAAGGGTTCGACGAACGCGCCCGCTACGAGATCCTCTCGAAGTACCGTTTGACTTACCTGAGCGAGGCGGTGGTGAACTGGTGCCCCGGGTTGGGTACGGTGCTGGCCAACGATGAGGTCAAGGACGGGCTTTCCGAACGCGGAGGGTTCCCGGTAGAGCGGAAAAACATGCTCCAGTGGAGCATGCGCATCACGGCCTATGCCCAGCGTCTGCTGGATGGTTTGGATACGATCGACTGGTCGGAATCCATCAAGGAATCCCAGCGTTACTGGATCGGTCGTTCGGAAGGGGCGGCGATCTGGTTCGATGTGGCCGGAACGGACAAAAAATTCGAAATCTTCACCACGCGCCCCGATACGATCTTCGGCATCACGTTCATGACCTTGGCACCCGAGCATCCGCTGGTCGAGCAGATCACCACGCCCGAGCAGCGCGAGCAGGTGCAGCAGTACGTCCGGGAGACCTCCATGCGTTCCGAGCGCGAGCGGATGGCCGACGTAGGACGCATCAGCGGGGTATTTACCGGGGCGTATGCCGTGCATCCGTTCACCGGAAAGCACATCCCGATCTACATCGGCGACTATGTCCTGGCCGGTTACGGTACGGGCGCGGTGATGGCTGTCCCGGCCGGGGATACGCGCGACTATGCTTTCGCCAAGCATTTCGGGATACCGATCCTGCCCATCGTCAAGGACAAGGATATTTCGCAGCAGGCCTACACCGGAAAGGGCGGCATTTATCTCCACGACTTTATCCAGGGCGATGATTATCCCACGGCGGTGCGCAAGGTGATCGCCCGCCTGGAACAGATGCACCGCGGCCGCGGCAAGATCCAGTACCGGATGCGCGATGCGGTATTCTCCCGCCAGCGCTACTGGGGCGAACCCTTCCCGGTTTACTACAAAGATGGCATTCCGCATCTGCTGGATGAAAAGGACCTGCCGGTGCTGCTGCCCCAGGTGGACAAATACCTGCCTACCGAAACGGGCGAACCTCCGCTGGGCAATGCCAAGGGCTGGACTTCGCCGCAGGGCTACCCGATGGAACTCAATACGATGCCCGGATGGGCCGGCTCGTCGTGGTACTTCCTCCGCTACATGGATCCCCACAACGAAAAAGCGATCGCTTCGCCTCAGGCCCTCAATTACTGGCGCGATGTCGATCTGTATGTGGGTGGTTCGGAACACGCCACCGGACACTTGTTGTATTCCCGTTTCTGGCACAAGTTCCTGCACGACATGGGTATCGTGCCGACCGAGGAACCGTTCCGCAAGCTCATCAACCAAGGCATGATCCTCGGTACTTCCGCTTTCGTCTATCGCATCAACGGGACCAATACGTTCGTCTCCCTGGGCAAGAAGGATGCTTATCAGACCACGGCCCTGCATGCCGACGTGTCGCTGGTACAGAATAACGTACTCGATGTCGAAGCCTTCAAAAAATGGCGTCCGGAGTATGCCGACGCGCAGTTTATCCTGGAGGACGACGGCCGTTACCTGTGCGGGTCGGAGACCGAGAAGATGTCCAAGTCCAAGTTCAACGTGGTCAATCCCGATGATGTGGTCGAGAATTACGGTGCGGATACCCTTCGCCTCTACGAGATGTTCCTCGGCCCGATCGAACAGTCCAAACCTTGGAAGACGGAAGGCATCAGTGGCGTGTATTCGTTCCTGAAGAAGTTGTGGAAGCTGTATTTCGATGACCGCGGTTGCGTGGTAACGGACCAGAAGCCTACCGCAGCCGAATACAAGTCGCTCCACAAGGCCATCAAGAAAGTAAACGAAGACATCGAAGCCTTCTCGTTCAATACTTCGGTGAGTGCGTTCATGATCGCGGTGAACGAATTGAAGGATTGCCACAAGCGGGAGATTCTCGAACCGCTTGCCGTGCTCATTTCGCCGTTTGCCCCGCACATCGCCGAGGAGTTGTGGCACGCGTTGGGACACGAAGACACCGTAACCCGCCAGCCGTATCCCCAGGCGGATGAAAGCCATCTGGTGGAGACCACGTTCGAATATCCGGTGATGGTGCGCGGGAAACTGCGTTTCAAGGCCGAATACGATCTTTCCGCCACCCCCGAGCAGGTCGAGGCCGCCATTCGGGTCGATCCTCGCTTGGCCGAGGCATTGAAAGGTGCTGAGGTAAAGCGGGTAGTGGTCGTTCCGGGCCGGATCATCAACATCGTTATCTGACAATTATCCGTACAGGCGGGCGGGCAAAAGGCCGGAGGCTCCGCCTCCGGCCTTT
>DCEW01000047.1 GCA_002314265.1 Flavobacteriales bacterium UBA1820 | reverse complement strand
TGCCAACCATTCAACAGTTAGTAAGAAAAGGAAGAGCCGTACTCGCCAAGAAGAGTAAATCGGCTGCTTTGGATTCCTGCCCCCAGCGTCGCGGCGTGTGCACGCGTGTTTACACCACTACGCCTAAAAAGCCTAACTCGGCTATGCGTAAGGTGGCCCGTGTGCGCCTGACCAACGGAAACGAGGTCAATGCCTACATCGGCGGTGAGGGACACAACCTCCAAGAGCACTCGATAGTATTGGTACGCGGCGGAAGGGTTAAGGACTTGCCCGGTGTGCGTTATCACATCGTGCGCGGTGCGCTGGATACGGCCGGTGTGAACGGCCGCAAGCAGCGTCGTTCCAAGTACGGCGCCAAGCGCCCCAAAGAGGGACAGGCGGCCGGAAAATCCGGGAAGAAGTAATCCCTAACCGTTCAACACATTAAAAATTCGATGAAAAAATGAGAAAGACAAGAGCTAAAAAAAGAGTTCTTCTTCCCGATCCGAAGTTCAACGATACGCTGGTAACGCGTTTTGTGAACAACCTGATGTGGGACGGCAAAAAGAGCGTAGCGTTCGAGGTATTCTACCAGGCGCTCGATATCGTGGGTGAAAAGTCGAAAGACGGCGAGAAGACCCCGCTGGAAATCTGGAAAGATGCCCTGACCAATGTCATGCCGCACGTGGAAGTTCGTTCGCGTCGTGTGGGAGGTGCTACCTTCCAGATCCCGATGCAGATCCGTCCGGACCGCAAGGTGTCGATGGCCATCAAATGGCTGATCAAGTATGCGCGTCTGCGCAACGAAAAATCCATGGCGCAGAAACTGGCTGCCGAAATCCTGGCCGCTTCCAAGGAGGAAGGCGCTGCCGTGAAGAAACGTATGGATACGCACAAGATGGCCGAGGCCAACAAGGCGTTCTCGCACTTCAGATTCTAAACTACCGAGAAAAACATGGCAAAAAGAGACTTACATTTTACCCGCAATATCGGTATCATGGCGCACATCGATGCCGGAAAAACGACTACCAGCGAGCGTATCCTCTACTACACGGGTATTACCCACAAGATAGGCGAGGTACACGACGGAGCCGCTACGATGGACTGGATGGCGCAGGAGCAGGAACGTGGTATCACCATTACTTCGGCGGCTACCACCGTGTTCTGGAATTACCCGACCCACCAGGGCCAGGCACTCCCCAATACCAAAAAGTACAAGATCAACCTGATCGACACTCCGGGGCACGTGGACTTCACGGTGGAAGTGGAGCGTTCGTTGCGCGTGCTGGACGGTGCGGTAGCACTGTTCTGTGCCGTGGGCGGCGTGGAGCCTCAGTCGGAGACCGTTTGGCGTCAGGCAACCAAATACAATGTTCCCCGTATCGGTTTCGTCAATAAGATGGACCGCAGCGGTGCAGACTTCTTCAATGTTGTTCGTCAGGTCAAGGAGCGTCTGGGTGCCAACCCGGTGCCGTTGCAGGTGCCCATCGGTTCGGAAGCCGACTTCAAGGGTGTTGTCGATCTGCTGACCATGGAGGGCATCATCTGGAACGAGGAAGACAAGGGTATGACCTATCAGGTTATCCCCATTCCGGACGACTTGAAGGATGAATGTGCCAAGTGGCGTCAGCACCTGCTGGAGTCCGTGGCCGAGACTTCGGAGGAACTGATGGAAAAATTCTTTACCGATCCGGACTCCATCACCGAAGAGGAACTTTTGGTAGCGATCCGCAAGGCGACGATCTCGATGGACATCACGCCGATGCTGTGCGGTTCGTCGTTCAAGAACAAGGGCGTGCAGAAGCTCTTGGATTCCGTGATCGCCTTCCTGCCTTCTCCGGCAGACGTGGAGGCCATCAAGGGGATCAACCCCAAGACCGACGAGGAAGTGGTTCGGCATCCGGATGTGGACGCACCGATGGCGGCGCTGGCCTTCAAGATCGCAACGGACCCATTTGTAGGTCGTTTGTGCTTCTTCCGCATGTATTCCGGCCGACTCGATGCCGGTTCGTACGTGTACAATCCGCGTACCGACAAGAAAGAGCGTATCTCGCGCATTTTCCAGATGCACTCCAAGGAGCAGAAGCCGATCGACTTTATCGAGGCCGGTGATATCGGTGCAGGAGTAGGATTCAAGGATATCCGTACGGGCGATACGCTGTGCGATGAGAAGAACCCCATCGTGCTGGAGTCGATGACGTTCCCCGAGCCGGTGATCGGTATCTCGATCGAACCCAAGACGCAGGCCGACCTGGACAAACTGGGGGTAGGTCTGTCGAAATTGGCCGAGGAAGACCCCACCTTCCGCGTACACACGGACGAGGATTCGGGCCAGACGATCATCTCAGGCATGGGCGAATTGCACCTGGAGATCATCGTGGACCGTCTCAAACGCGAATTCAACGTCGAGGTGAACGAAGGTCAGCCGCAGGTGGCTTACAAGGAAGCGCTCACCGGTACTGTCGAACACCGCGAGGTGTACAAGAAGCAGACGGGTGGTCGTGGTAAGTTTGCCGATGTGATCTTCCGCATGGAACCCAACAGCGAAGGAAAGAGCGGTCTGGAATTTGTTTCCGAGATCAAGGGTGGTAACATTCCGAAGGAATTCATCCCGGCGATCGAAAAAGGCTTCAAGGAGGCCATCGAAGCCGGTCCGTTGGCCGGATACGAATTGCAGGGTATGAAGATCACCGTGCTCGATGGTTCGTTCCACCCGGTGGACTCCGACCAGCTTTCGTTCGAGATGGCTGCCAAATTGGGATACAAGGCGGCTGCTCCGCAGGCACGTCCTATCCTCTTGGAGCCGATCATGAAGCTGGAGGTAACCACTCCGGAGGAAAACATGGGCGACGTGATCGGCGACCTGAACCGTCGTCGCGGTATCATCAAGGGTACCGAAAACCGTGCCGGAGCCACCATCGTCCGTGCCGATGTGCCGCTGGCCGAGATGTTCGGTTATGTTACTTCGCTGCGTACCCTGACCTCGGGTCGTGCTACTTCCTCGATGGAGTTCTCGCACTACGCCGAAGTTCCGCGCAACATCGCCGAGGAGGTAATCGCAAAGTCAAAGAAATAAGCAACAAGTTTTAGACCATAGAATACAATGAGTCAAAAAATCCGTATCAAACTCAAGTCCTATGACCACAGTTTGGTGGACAAGTCGGCCGACAAGATCGTCAAGACCGTCAAATCCACCGGCGCGATAGTGAACGGACCCATTCCGCTCCCTACCCAAAAGAAGATATTCACCGTGCTGCGTTCTCCGCACGTGAATAAGAAATCGCGCGAGCAGTTCGAACTGAGTTCTTACAAACGTCTGCTGGATATTTACAGCTCCTCCTCCAAGACCATCGATGCCTTGATGAAACTGGAGTTGCCCAGTGGCGTGGAAGTAGAGATCAAAGTGTGATTTCATGAAATTTTTTCGGATACCTTGGCCGCAAGTTTCCCCTTGCGGTCAAGCGCTGTCCCGGTTACAAATAATTTGTCCAATAATTAAAACCACAAAATGTCTGGATTAATTGGTAAAAAAATCGGTATGACCAGCATTTTTGACCAGAACGGGAAGAACATCCCGTGCACGGTCATCGAATGCGGTCCGTGTGTAGTAACACAGGTCAGAACCACACAGGTTGATGGGTATGAGGCTCTTCAGCTTGGTTTCGATGACAAGAAAGAAAAGAACGTTACCAAGGCACTCGGCGGACACTTCAAGAAAGCGGGAACTACCCCCAAGCACAAAGTGGTCGAATTCAAGGATTTTGAAGGAGACTACAAGTTGGGCGATGTTCTGACGGCCGACTTGTTTTCGGAAGGAGAGTTCGTGGATGTCGTAGGTACCTCCAAAGGACGGGGTTACCAGGGTGTCGTTAAGCGTCATGGATTTGGTGGTGTAGGACAAGCAACTCACGGTCAGCACAACCGTCTTCGCAAGCCGGGTTCCATCGGCGCGTGCTCGTATCCGGCCAAGGTCTTCAAGGGCCTTCGCATGGCAGGCCGCATGGGCGGAGACCGGGTTAAGGTGAAGAACCTTCTGGTGCTCAAAGTAGAAGCAGACAAGAATCTGCTGGTAGTGAAAGGATGCGTTCCGGGCGCAAAGAATTCATATTTAATGATCGAAAAGTGATGGAATTAGAAGTATTAGACATAAAAGGAAAGCCGACCGGACGCAAGGTAACTCTCGACGAATCGGTTTTCGCCGTAGAGCCCAATGAGCATGCGGTATGGCTGGATGTTAAGCAGTATCTGGCCAACAAACGCCAGGGTACGCACAGTTCCAAGGATCGCAGCCTGGTTTCGGGCAGCACCCGTAAGCTGAAGAAGCAGAAAGGTACGGGCGGCGCTCGTGCAGGTAGCATCAAGAACCCTGAGTTCCGGGGCGGAGCGCGCGTGTTCGGACCTGTTCCGCGCGATTATTCGTTCAAGTTGAACAAAAAGGTAAAACGACTGGCCCGCAAGTCGGTGCTGTCCCAGAAAGTTTCGGATAAAAATCTGATGGTTATTGAGGATTTCACATTTGATGCTCCTAAAACCAAAGATTTTGTTAATATTATCGAGGCTTTGGGCTTAAAGTCTAAAAAATCGTTGTTTGTTACGGCCGCCAGCGATAAAAACGTATATTTGTCCTCGCGAAATTTACAGACCGCTTCGGTTGTGCCTTGCACAGAATTAAACACTTACGCGATCATCAATGCTTCGGCGATGGTGATTTCGGAAAGTGCTTTGCAGCAATTACAAAACAACTTAAGCAACTAACGAAGATGGACAATATATTGATAAAGCCGCTTATCACCGAAAAGATGACCGCTATTACCGACAAGAGCGGCCGTTACGGTTTTGTGGTAAAACCCGACGCCGACAAGGAGCAGATCAAGGCTGCTGTCGAAAAGGTGTACGGAGTTACGGTAAAGAAAGTGAACACCATTCGTTATGCCGGCAAGGTTCGCAGCCGTTATACCAAAGCGGGTCTGGTCAAAGGGCATACCAATGCGTTTAAGAAGGCTATCGTCGAGATCGCCGAAGGACAAACAATCGACTTTTATAACAATATCTGAAGGATATGTCAGTCAGAAAATTAAAACCGACCACTGCCGGGCAGCGTCACAAGATCCTCAACTGTAACGATGCCGTTACGGTGGGAAACCAGCCCGAGAAAAGCCTTCTGGCGCGCAAAAAGAAAACGGGCGGTCGCAACAATACCGGTAAGATGACCATGCGTCAGATCGGCGGCGGTCACAAACAGCGTTATCGTATCATCGATTTCAAACGCGACAAGTTCGGAATACCTGCTACGGTAAAAACCATAGAGTACGACCCCAATCGTTCGGCATTCATCGCTCTGCTGGCTTACACCGACGGCGAGAAGCGTTACATCATCGCTCCTGCCGGCCTTCAGGTAGGTCAGAAAGTAGTTTCCGGAGAGGGGGTAGCCCCCGAGGTGGGCAACGCGCTGTACCTGGGTGAGATTCCTCTGGGTACCGTGATCAGCTGCATCGAGCTCCGTCCCGGACAGGGTGCCGTGATTGCCCGTTCGGCCGGCACGTTCGCTCAGCTGGCTGCCCGTGAGGGAAAATACGCCACGATCAAACTCCCTTCGGGAGAAACCCGTATGATCCTCACCACGTGCATGGCCACGATCGGTGTGGTATCGAACTCCGACCATCAGCTTGAATCTTCGGGTAAGGCCGGTCGTTCCCGCTGGTTGGGACGCCGTCCCCGTGTCCGCGCTGTGGTGATGAACCCTGTCGATCACCCGATGGGTGGTGGTGAAGGCCGTGCATCCGGTGGACATCCGCGTACGCGTAAGGGTATCCCTGCCAAGGGTTACAAGACCCGTTCGCTTACCAAGGCAAGCAACAAGTACATTGTAGAACGAAGAAAGAAGTAAGCTATGGCACGTTCATTGAAAAAAGGACCGTTTATTCACTACAAGCTGGAGAAGAAGGTGCTCGCCAATGTCGAGGCCAACAAGAAGACGGTGATCAAGACTTGGTCGCGCGCTTCGATGATTTCTCCGGATTTCGTAGGACAGACGATTGCGGTACACAACGGAAAGACTTTTATCCCGGTGTACATTACGGAAAACATGGTAGGGCACAAACTCGGCGAATTCGCTCAGACGCGTATTTTCCGGGGTCATGCCGGTGCGAAGGATAAAGGTAAACGTTAATTAGCAGTTTAGAATCAAAATGGGAACTCGAAAGAAAAATAGAGCGGATGCCATCAAGGCTGCCAAGAAGCAGGTTGCCTTTGCAAAGCTGAAGAATTGCCCGTCGTCTCCCCGCAAGATGCGCCTGGTGGCCAACCTGGTGCGCGGTGTGGAGGTAAACAAGGCGCTTCAGATCCTCAAGTTCAACACCAAGCATGCTTCTGCCAATATCGAAAAGCTCGTTCTTTCGGCCGTAGCCAACTGGCAGGCCAAGAACGAAGGGGTTAGCCTCGAGGAGGCCAACCTGTTCATCAAGGAGATCAGCGTCGATTGCGGCTCCACGCTCAAGAGACTCCGTCCGGCCCCCCAGGGTCGCGGTCATCGTATCCGCAAGCGTTCCAATCACGTAACCGTGGTGCTGGGAAGCGCCGCCAATCAACCAACAGAAACCAAGTAAGCAATGGGACAGAAGACAAATCCGATAGGCAACCGTTTAGGAATTATCAGAGGTTGGGAATCTAACTGGTACGGCGGCGACGACTACGGCGACAAAATCACCGAGGACAGCAAGATCCGCAAGTACCTGATGGTTCGTCTGGCCAAGGCCAGCGTGTCGCGCATCGTCATCGAACGCACCCTGAAGCTGGTTACGGTAACCGTTCTGACGGCCCGTCCGGGGATCATCATCGGAAAGGGCGGCCAGGAGGTCGATAAAATCAAGGAAGAGCTCAAAAAGCTCACCGGCAAAGAAGTCCAGATCAATATCTTCGAGATCAAAAAGCCGGAGATGGACGCCAACCTGGTGGCTTCGAGCATCGCCCGTCAGATCGAAGGCCGCATCTCGTACCGCCGTGCCATCAAGATGGCCATGGCTTCCACGATGCGCATGAACGCCGAGGGTATCAAGGTCATGGTGTCGGGTCGTTTGAACGGCGCCGAGATCGCCCGCAGCGAGACCTTCAAGGAGGGACGTATTCCGTTGTCCACTTTCCGTGCCGACATCGATTACGCTTTGGCTGAAGCACACACTACCTATGGCCGTATCGGCATCAAGGTATGGATCATGCGCGGCGAGGTGTACGGTCGTCAGGATCTTTCGCCGAATTTCTCCCAGCCCTCCAACGGCGCAGGTTCGTCCCGCGGCGGTCGTGGCGAAGGACGCGGCGAGCGTCGGGAAAGACGCGGCGGAGATCGCAACAGGAAAGCAAAGAAGTAATAACAAGGCCTAAATAGAGTAGAAATGTTACAGCCTAAAAGAACAAAATTTCGCAAGGTACAGAAAGGCCGCATGCATGGCCTCTCGCACAGAGGGCATACGATCGCCTTCGGTACTTTCGGACTCAAGACTCTCGAGCAGAAGTGGATCACCGCGCGTCAGATCGAGGCGGCTCGTATCGCAGCTACCCGTTACATGAAGCGTGAGGGTCAGCTCTGGATCCGTATATTCCCCGACAAACCGATTACCCAGAAGCCGGCCGAAGTCCGTCAGGGTAAAGGTAAAGGTAACGTGGAATACTGGGCAGCTCCGGTTCTCCCCGGACGCATCATGTTCGAAGTGGGCGGCGTTCCTTTCGAGGTGGCCAAAGAGGCCCTGCGCCTGGCTGCTCAGAAGCTTCCGATAAAGACCAAGTTCGTCGTGGCTCACGATTTTGTTGAAGCGTAATCCCAGAATTGCAAAATGAAACAATCCGTAATAAAAGAGATGTCCACGGCTGACCTGCAGGAGAAGCTGGCCGAAACCAAAGCCCAGCTCGCCGAACAGCGCCTCAACCATGCGGTAACTCCCTTGGAAAATCCGATGGAGATCCGCAAAACACGCAGAACGGTTGCTCGTCTTGCAACTGAACTTACCAAAAGAGAACTTCAAAAGTAGTCAGCCGAAGATGGAACAGACAGCAAGAAACCTGAGAAAGGAACGTGTCGGCGTGGTAACTTCGAACAAGATGGAGAAATCCATCGTCGTTTCCGAGGTGAAACGCGTCAAGCACCCGATGTATGGTAAATTCGTGATCCGCACGAAGAAATACTATGCACATGATGAGCAGAATGCCTGCAACGTAGGCGATACGGTTCGCATCATGGAGACGCGCCCGTTGTCCAAGAACAAACGTTGGAGACTTGTCGAAATCATAGAAAGAGCCAAATAAATTATGTTACAACAAGAGTCAAGATTGAAAGTGGCCGACAACACCGGCGCTCGCGAAGTGCTGGTGATACGTGTACTGGGAGGTACCGGCAGACGGTATGCATCGCTGGGCGACACCATCGTGGTAGCCATCAAGGATGCAACTCCGACGGGAAGCGTAAAGAAAGGCCAGGTATCTAAGGCAGTTGTAGTCAGAACGAAAAAGGAAGTTCGTCGTCCCGACGGTTCCTACATTCGTTTCGATGACAATGCCTGCGTTCTTTTGAGCGCAGCCGGGGAGATGCGCGGTACCCGCGTATTCGGACCCGTGGCACGCGAATTGCGTGACAAACAGTTCATGAAGATTGTTTCACTGGCACCCGAGGTGCTCTAACATCGGAAAACACCATGACAAAGTTGAAAATCAAGAAAGGAGACAAGGTTGTCGTTATTTCCGGTGGTTCCAAAGGAAAAGAGGGCGAAGTGCTCCGCGTTTTCCCGGAAGACAACAAAGCTATCGTGGAAGGTGTCAATGTAGTGTCCAAACACAAAAAACCCGACGCTAAGAATCCGCAGGGAGGGATCGTCAAGACCGAAGCTCCCGTGCACATCTCCAACCTCGCATTGGTAGACCCCAAGACGGGCAAAGCTACCCGCGTGGGCTACAAGATGGAAGGCGAGAAGAAAGTGAGGGTTGCTAAAAAATCAGGGGAGGTAATACGATGACATATCAGCCGAGACTCAAAGGACTGTATAAGGAAAAGGTGGTGCCTGCCCTTATGTCCGAATTCGGATACAAGAACAAGATGATGGTTCCCGTTTTGGAAAAGATCGTGATCTCCAAAGGCGTGGGATCGGCTGTGTCCGACAAGAAACAGATCGAGTACGCGGTGGACGAAACCACGCGTATCGCCGGTCAGAAAGCCGTCGCTTGCAATTCCAAGAAGGACGTTGCTTCTTTCAAACTGCGTAAAGGGATGCCTATCGGTGTGAAGGTAACGCTCCGTGCAGACAGAATGTACGAGTTCCTCGACCGCCTGGTCAGCGCCGCCCTGCCCCGTATCCGCGACTTCAACGGGATCAACCCCAACGGTTTCGACGGACGTGGCAACTACAACATGGGCGTGACCGAGCAGATCATCTTCCCGGAAATCAACATCGACCAGGTGAACAAGATCTCCGGTATGGACATCACCTTCGTTACCTCGGCCAAGACCGACAAGGAAGCAAAGGCGTTACTCACCGCATTCGGTTTACCTTTTAAAAAGAAATAAGCAGATGGCTAAAGAATCAATGAAAGCGCGCGAGCGCAAACGCGAAGCACTCGTTGCCAAATACGCCGCCAAGCGTGCAGCGCTGAAGGCTGCCGGAGATTACGTCGGCCTGCAGAAACTGCCCAAGAACGCATCCCCGGTACGTTTGCACAACCGTTGCAAACTCACCGGCCGTCCTCGCGGATATGTGCGCCAGTTCGGTATCTCCCGCGTTACCTTGCGCGAGATGGCCAATCAGGGCCTGATCCCCGGCGTTAAAAAGGCAAGCTGGTAATATAATCAAGTAAATTAAAAGGATTCACACAGTTATGATAACAGATCCGATAGCAGACTATCTGACCAGACTTCGCAACGCGATCCGCGCCGGCAAGAAAGTGGTGGAGATTCCGGCTTCCAACCTCAAACGGGAGATTACCAAGATCCTGTTCGAGCAGGGCTACATCCTCAACTACAAGTTCGAGGGCGAAGGACCTTCGCAGAGTATCAAGATAGCTCTCAAATACGACAAACTCACCCGTCAGTGCGCCATCACGCACTTGGAGCGCATTTCGTCCCCCGGTCTGCGTCAGTATGCCGGTGCCGATGAGTTGCCCCGCGTGCTCGGCGGTATGGGCATCGCCATCCTTTCCACTTCCAAAGGCATCATGACCAACAAGGAAGCCAAGAAGGAAAACGTAGGTGGCGAGGTATTATGTTATGTTTACTAACACATAAACGAAAAGCAAGAAATGTCACGAATAGGTAAACATCCGGTAGCGATCCCTGCAGGGGTAACGGTCACCATTACGCCCGACAGCGTTACGGTGAAAGGCCCCAAAGGGGAACTGACCCAGCAGATCAAAGAAGTTACCGTCAAGCAGGAAGGCGACCAGATCATCGTGGAGCGCCCCGAACATAACGACAAACTGGCTCACAGCCTGTATGGAACGTATCGCGCCCTGATCGCCAACATGGTTCACGGGGTGTCCGAGGGATTCACCAAGCAACTCGAACTGGTCGGCGTGGGTTACCGTGCTTCCAGCCAGGGACAGAAACTCGATCTGGCGTTGGGCTTCTCGCACAACGTGGTGATCGAACTTCCCGCCGAGATCAAAGTAGAGACCGTTTCCGAAAAGGGACAGAACCCCATCGTAAAACTCTACTCGCACGACAAGGAACTCCTGGGCAAGGTATGTGCCAAGATCCGTTCGTTGCGCAAGCCGGAGCCTTACAAAGGAAAGGGTATCAAGTTTGTGGGTGAAATTATCAGAAGAAAAGCCGGTAAGTCGGCATAATAGTTTGTTACAATGGCATTAAGTAAACAAGAAAGAAGACAGAGAATACGCTATCGCATCCGCCGCATCGTCAGCGGAAGCGCCGAGCGTCCCCGTATGTCGGTCTTCCGCAGCAACAAGGAGATCTACGTTCAGCTCATCGACGACGTGAACGGAGTAACCCTGGCTGCCGCCTCTTCGCGCGAAAAAGATTTCGCCGCTACGGGCACCAAGACGGACAAAGCGAAAAACGTAGGTCTGAAAATCGCCGAAAAAGCTCTTGCACTGGGCATAGATACCTGCACGTTCGACCGTGCCGGCTATCTGTATCATGGCCGCGTAAAGGCCTTGGCCGACGGAGCCAGAGAGGGAGGTCTTAAATTCTAATTGAAATCATGGCTGAAGAATACAGTAAAACAGTAGAAAGAGTAAAACCGAGCGGTCTGGAACTCACCGACCGTCTGGTAGGCGTAAACCGCGTTACCAAAGTGACCAAGGGTGGTCGCGCATTCGGTTTTTCGGCGATCGTGGTGGTAGGCGACGGCAAAGGCGTGGTAGGACACGGCTTGGGCAAATCGAAAGAGGTGTCCGAGGCCATCGTCAAGGCCATCGAAGATGCCAAAAAGAACCTGATCCGCGTTCCTCTGTTGGGATCGACCGTTCCTCACGCTCAGGAAGGCAAGTACGGTGGTGCCAGTGTTTTCATCCGTCCCGCATCGAACGGTACCGGGGTGATCGCCGGTGGTGCCGTGCGCGCGGTATTGGAAACGGTGGGGATCCACGATGTGCTTTCCAAGTCGAAAGGTTCTTCCAACCCGCACAACGTGGTCAAAGCTACGTTCAATGCGCTTTCGCAGTTGCGCAGCGCCGAGCAGGTAGCAGCTCTTCGCGGAATTTCGGTTTCGAAAGTGTTCAAGGGGTAATATTCTTAAAAAAAGAAGAAACAACATGGCACAGATAAAAATCACGCAGGTACGCAGCCGTATCGGCCAGCCGAAAGACCAGAAGAGAACGCTCGATGCACTGGGATTGACGAAAATGCATGACACGGTGGTCAAGGAAGCTACGGATGCCATCAACGGCATGGTAGCAAAGGTGGCTCACCTGGTAAAAGTAGAGGAAGTAAAATAAATCAATAATCACACGGGATTTTTCGGGTGTGGGACATCCGTTGTTTAGGGGGCGGATGTTTTCTTTAGGGAAACCGACTCATCAGAAATCCTTCAAAAAAGGTAAAAAATGAATTTACACGATCTTAAACCCGTAGCGGGTGCCGTCAAAAGAGGCAAGAGAGTGGGACGCGGACAAGGCTCCGGAAAGGGAGGTACGTCCACCCGTGGTCTGAAAGGCCAGATGTCGCGTTCCGGATCCAAGCACAAGGTAGGTTTCGAGGGAGGTCAGATGCCTCTCCAGCGCCGTCTTCCGAAGTTCGGCTTCAAGAACATCAACCGGATCGAGTACCGGGCCGTGAACCTGGCAACCCTCCAGGCATTGGTGGATGCCGGCAAGATCACCGATGGCGTAGTAAATCTCGATACGTTGATCCGCAACGGGCTGGTCAGCAAGAATGACTACGTGAAGGTACTCGGACAGGGCGAACTCAAGGCGGCTCTGAACGTGACGGCTCACAAATTTTCCAAGTCTGCCGCCGAAGCGATCGAAAAGGCCAACGGCCAGGTTAATACCCTCTAAATCGCAGGCAGATGAAGAATTTCATTGAAACACTGGGCAATATCTGGAAGATAAAGGAACTCCGGGGTCGAATCTTGTTCACCCTGGGGCTTTTGGCCGTGTATCGTCTCGGTTCCTTTGTCCCGCTGCCCGGCGTCGACGAAATGAAGCTCATAGGCCTGAGTCAGGCGGCCGATGCCAACGGCCTGCTCGGGCTTCTGAACTCGTTTACCGGCGGCGCATTCGCTCACGCAGCCATTCTGGGACTGGGTGTGATGCCGTACATCTCGGCCTCCATCGTGGTTCAGTTGATGGCATTTGCCGTTCCTGCCCTTCAGAAACTGCAGAAGGACGGCGAAAGCGGGCGCAAGCAACTTACGCAGATCACCCGTTGGCTGACCATTGCCATTGCAGCCGTACAGGGTTTCTCGTACATAGTGGCCATCGATTCTGAATACCACATTGTCGCTCCGGGTATCAACATGGGGATGTTCTATGTGAGCTCCGTCATGCTGTTGGTTACCGGTACGATGTTCACCATGTGGCTCGGAGAGCGCATCACCGACCGGGGTGTGGGCAACGGCGTTTCGCTGATCATTACCATCGGTATTATCGCTCGTTTGCCGATTGCTCTGGCACAGGAGTTCACCAACAAGTTCACGGGGGGCGGCACCGGTGGCGTGATCATGCTCCTGGTGGAGATCATTCTTTGGCTGACGGTGATCCTCTTTACCGTGATGTTGGTCAAGGGGGTTCGCAAGATTCCCGTGCAGTATGCCAAGGCGGTAGCTGCTTCCGGACAGATGGGTCGGAAGATGCCGGTAGGCAAGCGGCAGTACATTCCCTTGAAAGTCAATACGGCTGGGGTGATGCCGATCATCTTCGCCCAGGCGATCATGTTTATCCCGGGTTTGATCGGCGGCATGTTCAGCGATTCGGTCAAGATGGCTTTCTCCGATATGTTCGGCCTGTGGTACAACGTAGTGTTGGCTGCACTGATCATAGCCTTTACTTATCTGTACACGGCGATCGCGGTGAAGACCAATGATATGGCAGACGATCTGAAACGCAACGGAGGTTTCATCCCGGGAGTAAAACCGGGGGCTCCGACGGCCGATTTGCTCGACCGCATTTTGTCGCTGCTTACTTTCCCGGGTTCGATCGCACTGGCGATCATCGCTGTGCTTCCCACCTTTGCCCGTCTGGCGGGTGTGGATACCAATTTTGCCTCGTTCTTCGGCGGAACGTCTCTGCTGATCATGGTGGGCGTGGTGATCGATACCATCCAACAGATCAATTCGTACCTTCTCAACCGTCATTACGACGGCCTGATGAAGACCGGTAAAATCACCAAGTAAAACGAGCCAAGTATATGTCGAAACAAGCGGCTATCGAAGTCGAAGGTACCATCACGGAGGCGCTCTCCAATGCGATGTTCCGGGTGGAGTTGGACAACGGACATGTAGTGATTGCCCATATTTCCGGCAAGATGCGGATGCATTACATCAAATTGTTGCCGGGAGACAGGGTGAAACTCGAAATGTCGCCGTACGATCTGACCAAGGCACGCATTACGTACAGATTTTAATCAAAAGGCAGTAAGTAGTAACAATTCGTCCCATTGGAGGCGATAAAAAATACACCAAAAAAATGAAGGTAAGATCATCTTTGAAAAAACGCAGCCCGGAATGCAAGATCGTCCGCAGAAAGGGTCGCTTGTACATCATTAACAAAAAGAACCCCAAGCTCAAACAACGGCAGGGATAATCAATAAAAAACACAGTATAATCTTATGGCACGAATAGCAGGGGTAGACTTGCCGAAAAACAAGAGAGGGGTCATCGGACTGACCTACATCTACGGCATCGGCAAGAGCAGAGCTCAAAAAATCCTCGCACAGGCAGGTATCAGCGAAGACAAGAAAGTCAGCGAATGGAACGATGACGAACTTGCCCTGATCCGCAAGGAGATCGCCGACAACTTCAAGGTAGAAGGTGAACTCCGTTCCGAAGTACAGATGAACATCAAGCGTCTTATGGATATCGGTTGCTACCGGGGTATCCGCCATCGTAACGGTCTTCCGTTGCGCGGGCAGCACACCAAGAACAACTCCCGTACGCGCAAGGGTAAACGTAAGACTGTTGCAAACAAGAAGAAAGCCACTAAATAATAGATAGATATGGCCAAAAACACGAAAGTAACCGCCAAGAAACGCAAAGTTGCCGTAGAACCGGTAGGGGAGGCACATATCTGCGCTTCGTTCAATAACCTGATCGTTACCCTTACCAACAAGGCAGGTCAGGTCATTTCCTGGTCTTCGGCCGGAAAGATGGGCTTCAAAGGCTCCAAGAAAAATACGCCGTATGCCGCGCAGACGGCTGCCGAAGATGCATCCAAAGTTGCTTTGGAAGCCGGTTTGAGAAAAGTCAAAGTATATGTCAAGGGTCCGGGCAACGGCCGTGAATCCGCTATCCGTACCATCCACAACAGCGGTATCGAAGTGACCGAGATCATCGACGTAACGCCGCTGCCGCACAACGGTTGCCGTCCTCCCAAACGCAGAAGAGTATAACGAGTAGTATAATTAGTCTACCAATCAAAAGGTAATTACAGAAATGGCAAAATACATAGGACCCAAAACCAAGATTGCACGCAAGTTCGGTGAAGCCATCTACGGGGAAGATCGTTCGTTTGAAAAACGCAATTATCCTCCCGGACAGCACGGTATGGCTCGTCGTCGTGCAAAACGTTCCGAGTATGCTACTCAGCTTCAGGAGAAACAGAAGGCAAAGTGCACCTACGGTATTCTGGAAAGACAGTTCCGCAATATTTTCGAACGCGCTCAGCGCGCCAGCGGTATTACCGGTGAGATCCTGTTGCAGCTCTGCGAATCCCGCCTGGACAATGTAGTATATCGTTTGGGCATCGCTCCTACCCGGGCAGCCGCTCGTCAGCTGGTAGGACACCGCCACATCACGGTAAACGGAGAGGTGGTCAACATCCCTTCCTACTGCCTGAAGGCCGGTGACAAGGTAGCCGTACGTGAAAAGTCCAAATCGCTCGAAGTGGTAGCCGCTTCGCTGGCTGCGCGCAAATCGTACGATTGGCTTCAGTGGAACGACGAGACCAAAGAAGGTACGTTCGTTGCCGTTCCCGACCGCGTTCAGATCCCTGAGAACATCAAGGAACAGCTGATCGTCGAGTTGTATTCGAAGTAATAGTTGAGATCGATTCCATTTTTAACGAAAAGAATTCTATGGCGATTTTAAACTTTCAGAAGCCGGACAAAGTGGTGATGGTCCACTCCCAGGACAATGAAGGCCGATTCGAGTTTCGTCCTCTCGAACAGGGGTACGGGCTTACCGTCGGCAATGCCCTGCGCCGAGTGCTTCTTTCCTCGCTCGAAGGCTTCGCCATCACCGGAATACGGATCGAGGGGGTAGAGCACGAGTTCACCACCATACCCGGCGTGGTAGAGGACGTGACCGAGATCATCCTCAACCTCAAACAGATCCGTTTTCGCCGTCAGGTCGAGGACATCGAGACCGAGAACGTCAGCGTTTTCATCAGCGGGGGCGACAAGATCACGGCAGGAGATTTCCAGCGGTTTATCTCCGGTTTCCAGATCCTCAATCCCGACCTGGTCATCTGCACCACCGAGCCTTCCGTGCGTTTCAACATGGACTTCACCATCGAGAAAGGTCGCGGGTTTGTACCGGCAGAGGAAAACAAGAAACCCGGCGCTCCGGTCAATACGATAGCCATCGACTCGATTTACACGCCCATCAAGAACGTAAGTTTTTCGGTGGAAAACTACCGTGTCGAACAGAAGACCGACTACGAAAAACTGGTGCTGGATATCAAGACCGACGGTTCCATTTCTCCCAAGGATGCGCTGACCGAGGCCAGCAAGATCCTGATCCATCACTTTATGCTGTTCTCCGACGAACGCATTACCCTGGAGTCGGACGACATCGCCAAGAGTGAAAACTACGATGAGGAATCGCTCCACATGCGTCAGTTGCTCAAGACCAAGTTGGTCGACCTGGATCTGTCGGTTCGCGCGTTGAACTGTCTGAAGGCTGCCGAAGTGGAAACCCTCGGCGAACTGGTGGCTTACAACAAGGCCGACCTGATGAAGTTCCGCAACTTCGGTAAGAAATCGCTCACCGAATTGGAAGAACTCGTGGCCAACAAAGGACTTCAGTTCGGCATGGATCTGACAAAGTATAAACTGGATAAAGAATAACAAATACGCAAAAGCCGAAGGGCTTTCATTTCATAAATGAGACACGGAAAAACTGTAAACCATTTGGGCCGTACGTCTGCGCACCGCAAGGCGTTGATGGCTAATATGGCCTGCTCCCTGATAGAGCACAAGAGGATCAACACCACTTTGGCCAAGGCGCGCGAACTCCGCAAGTTCATCGAACCGCTGATCACCAAGAGCAAAAAGGACGAAACGCATTCCCGTCGTATGGTATTCTCGTACCTGCGCAGCAAGGAAGCCGTCAAGGAACTCTTCGGGGAAGTGGCCGCCAAGGTCGGCGATCGTCCCGGCGGATACACCCGTATCATCAAGTTGGGCAATCGTCTGGGCGACGCAGCCGAGATGTGCATGATCGAGCTGGTGGACTTCAACACCCTCTATACGGCCAACGGCAAGACCGAAGCGGCTGCCGCCAAGAAGCCTCGTACGCGTCGTGCCGGTAAGAAGAAAGCCGACGCTGCTGTCGAAGCTCCCCAGGCAGAAGAGCAGGCTGCTCAGGTGCAGGAGGCTCCTGCTGCCGAGGAAAAACCCGCCAAGAAGGCTGCTGCCAAAAAGCCGGCTGCCAAGAAAGAGGAAAAACAGGATTCTGAAGAAAAATAATCGTCTTGGGATCATTCCTCTTACGGCATTACAAAACGAGAGAACATCGTTTTTGAATACCTCGAAAACGGATAAGCATTTTGTTGCTTATCCGTTTTTTTCGGATCGATCATTTTTAAAACAATGCGTGAAATGTGGGGCTTTCGCCGTACATTTGCAAACGGATCAAACAAAAGGAGAACACGATGAAATTTCAGGATAAAAAAGACGCCGTGCTGCTGTTGGAAGACGGAACCCTCTTTTGGGGGAAATCCATCGGTGTCGAGGGAACTGCTTCGGGCGAGTTGTGCTTCAATACCGGTATGACCGGTTACCAGGAGATCTTTACCGACCCGTCCTATTACGGGCAGATCATGGTAACCACCAATGCTCACATCGGCAACTACGGAGTCAAGGACGATGAAGTCGAATCCGACGGGATGAAGATCGCCGGCTTGGTGTGCCGCAATTTCAATTTTTCGCCCTCGCGTGCCGGTTCGGACGGATCGCTTCAGGACTATTTCAAGAGCCAGAACAAACTGGCCATATCCGATGTCGACACCCGCGCGGTGGTGAGCTACATCCGAGACAAGGGAGCGATGAATGCCGTGATCTCCACCTATACCGAGGATCTGGATGCGCTCAAGAAAGTGCTGGCCGAAACGCCCAACATGAAAGGCTTGGAACTCGCATCGAAGGTATCGACCAAGGAGCCGTATTTCTTCGGCGATCCGCAGGCTCCCATCAAGATCGCGGCACTCGACCTGGGGATCAAGCGCAATATTCTTCGCTGCCTGGCCGAGCGTGGGTGCTACATCAAGGTATTCCCCTACAATACGCCACTGGAAGAGCTCAAGAAGTGGAATCCGGACGGATATTTCCTCTCCAACGGTCCCGGCGACCCCGAACCGCTTAAGGGGGTGCAAGAAGTCGCGCGGCAGATCATCGAGGAAAACCTTCCTTTGTTCGGCATCTGCCTCGGACACCAGATCATCGCCCTTTCCCAAGGCATCGGCACTTACAAGATGCACAACGGGCACCGTGGCATCAACCATCCGGTGATGAACCTGGAGACCGGGCGCGGCGAGATCACTTCGCAGAACCACGGGTTTGTCGTATGCCGCGAACAGGCCGAGGCGTCGGACCGGATCATCATCACCCACGAACACCTCAACGACCATACGGTAGCCGGTATCCGTGTAAAGGGCAAGAAATGTTTCTCGGTACAGTACCACCCCGAAGCCAGTCCCGGACCGCATGATGCTTCGTACCTCTTCGACCAGTTTATCGCGATGATAAAGGGCTGACGTGATACGCGCGGTAATCTTCGACATGGACGGGGTGCTGATCGACTCCGAACCCTGGTGGCGGGAGGCGATGGCTGAAGTCTATGCCCGTGCCGGGATACCGTACAGCGCGCAGCAGGCTGTCAAGACGCAGGGGATGCGCATCGGGGACATCGCAAGAAAGACCCTCGAAGAGCATCCGGTGGAAGGATGGGATGCCCGCCGGCTGGAAGAGAGCGTTTGCGAGCGGGTGAGCGAATTGGTCGTAGCGCACGGGCGGGTGTTGCCGGGAATAGACCGCATCCTCGATTTCGTTTCCCGAGGCGGGCTCAAGTTGGGCTTGGCGACCTCTACGCCCCGGAAGGTGGCTGAACGCTTCATCGAGCGCATCGGTATCGGAGCGCGCTTGGATGTCATCTGCACGGGGGAAGATGTGCGCCGGGGAAAACCCGATCCGGAAATCTACCGTTTGTGTGCATCCCGATTGGGGGTCGAACCTGAGCAGTGTCTGGTGTTCGAGGATTCGGTGAGCGGGGTGCAGGCGGCCAAGGCTGCCGGATGTCGCTGTGTGGCGGTGCCGGAGGCTTGTGTATTCGGCGATACGCGGTACGAGGTGGCAGACTTCAAGATCCGTTCGTTGGAAGATTTCGATCAAACGATGGGGCAGTAACCTTTCAGGTTACTGCCCCATCGTTTTTAAGCGGCCGCCCGGAAAGGGCGGCCGCTTTTTTATACCCCTG
>DCEW01000024.1 GCA_002314265.1 Flavobacteriales bacterium UBA1820 | reverse complement strand
AGTATCTGGTCCTATTAGTCCTTCTTTTGTTTTTCCCAGGGCAATTTCTACCGGTTTCCCATGCGGAAATCAAATGGGACGATTTTTCACTATCCAGTAAAAATCCTGCCAATGCTCCCCTGAAAATCGACCGTAATTATCTGATAAACATTATGGACAAAAAACTAAAAATCGTCCATAATGGTCAATATTTACCCTTCGNNAAAAAATCCCGTGGGAACTGATCGATGCCATCATCTGCTCGGAAGACCCTCGATATTGGAGCCATTCCGGCTTTTGCCTTTACGGTTTGGGAATAGCCCTGCGGGAAAACATTAAAACCCGAAAATTCAGCCGAGGAGCCAGCACCATCACCATGCAAGTGGTACGAAATATTTTCCTGACTCACAACCGGAATCTAGTCCGTAAGGTAGAGGAATCCATCCTGGCCCTCCTTTTGGAAAATTACTACAAAATAGAAAAAAAAATCATTTTGGAACTCTATCTGAACCTAATAGAGTTCGCTCCGAACGTATATGGTGTACAAAACGCCATTCGGTTTTATTTCGACAAAGAACTCAGTGAATTGACATTGACCGAAATACTGACTTTAACTTACATCATCCCTCGTCCCCGTCATTTTTACGAAGCCCTGCTCGACCGGACCGAACAGCTACGACGAAACCTGCACCATCACCTCCTCTCTTATACTCACCTCATGATCAAAAAAGGCCTCATTGCTCCCCATAAGGCCGAAAACATTGGTTCTTGTATTCATTTTGGAGAAAAATTCGGGACATTAACTTTATTAGACAATGAAATTTCATCAAATGGGAAACAATCCAGAGACATCCCCGATACCATTAACAAACTCATACGAGCTTACCCACACACCTTAAAGGAATACGACGGGCAATACATTCACCTATATAATGGTCAGACGATTGAATATAAACATACCGACCACGGTAATGGAACGGTAGATCCGTGTCTGGATGTCATTTTTAATGAACGTTATCCCAAAGGCGCATCTGTCAATACCCCCCCTCAAAACGATGCTGGACGTATCCGGAATCAGGAACTGCTAATGAAAATGTACGGTGGTTCCCCAGAAGAAGTCCGAAAAAATCTAGTTCCAATCCAATGGTGTCCCAAATTGGCAAATCAAACTTTATGGTGCACCAAAATCAATATGATACACGTCCGTCTTTCTCGCATATCAGCGGAACTAGACCAACACCCGGAACTTGCTGTTTACCTAAACAGTAGTGGTATTTTCAATTGGAGGCCGATAAAGGGTAGTAGTCATTTGAGCCCACATAGTTTTGGCATCGCAATAGATATTGCCGTCAATCAAGCTCATTACTGGCAACACCATATTTTGGAACAAACCAGGGAGTTCCCTGAACGCCCTCAAACTTCAATCCCTCAAATCATTGTCGATACATTTGAGAAACAAGGTTTTATCTGGGGTGGTCGATGGCGACATTATGATACGATGCACTTTGAATACCGTCCTGAACTATTCCTCGACTGACAGAAAATTAAACATTCCATCTCACAACAATTACATAAACTAATGAATGGTAAAAAAATATCCATCACGATAGACGACCTCCCCTTTGTTTCCCCTGGGGTGACATTGGAGGAAATAGAAGAAGCCACTTTCCGTATACACAGCCATCTAGAGAAAAACAAAATACAAGCTGTTGGCTTTGCCGTCGGAGAATATGTTTCCTGGGGAACTCAGGACAACCGCCGTCTGGACATATTAAAAAGCTGGCAGAATCAAGGACATTTGCTCGGGAGTCATACATTTTCACATATTTCACTCGGCAAAGTTTCTTTGAATGTTTTTATCAAAGACATTCTAAAAAACGAATCGGTTCTGAGTCCATTTTGGGATACAGCCCCATATAAAGAGCGCTTTTTCCGCCTTCCATATTTGCAATGGGGTTCTATCGAAAAATTTAACGGATTAAAAAAATTTCTCTCATGCCTGTCTTATACCCTTGCACCGGTTACAGTGAATAGTTTTGATTTTATCTTCAACACCGTGTATGTCCATGCACAGAAACATAAAAAGGTTGCTGTCATGGAAAGTATTGTTTCTGCATATATTTCCTATATAAAACAGTTGATTGGACACCATGAACGGTCAATACTGGCTAAAATAGGTCGACCTATCAACCATATCCTACTATTACACTCCAATTTGATCAATGCACATTGCTTGGACAAAGTCGCAGAGATTTTAGCGGAAAGTGGGTATTGCTTCTCTTCACTACGGGAAGCCCTAGACGATCCTTATTATAGAGATTTCAACAAATGGAGCAAAGGAGACAGGCTCCATTTCAATCAATGGTGGGAAAAAAAAGGAATTCATAACGAAATAGAACCGCTTCCAACTATCGACCAAGAAATTATAAAAGCATATACGGCTTTGACCAGTTTCTGAACATTTCAAATAACGCTATTAAATCATCTCTAATCAAACATTTATCAATGGAACCCTCATGCGCACAACCGGTCGATTCTCCGCCATGGATGGACATTGCTTGGTTTGAATACTTATTGTGGCGAGAAAACAACTGGACGATAAATGATCCCCAAGGACAAAAACGGGCACAAAACTACATTCATATCACCAGTAACTATTTTAAACCCTTTCAGGCAGGATGGTGCGGATGTTTTGTCGATTGGGTACTGAAAAAGACAAATCAAATTTATGGAACAACATTCTCCACCGTAATGAATAATCCCTCTGGATCGCAGAACTACGCTGCCAGGAAACGATATCCGGGGAGCATTCGCATACGTCCAAGACTCAACCATATTCCTTATGGTTCATTGGTTGTTTTGCAGTCTGGTCTTTGGCAAGGACATGTAGGATTTTTAGTAAATTATACGAAAATTGGACACGAAAGATACGCATACCTGCTAGCCGGCAATCAGAACGACAAAGTCTGTGTGCAGGAATTTCAAGTATACCGGGTATCAAATAAAATCTTTTATCAGACCCGAAAAGGTAAAACATTCATCTTGAAAGGTTACGTTTTCCCGCAGGAATACCAATGGGAAAACCAAAAGGATAAGGCTTTTGAATATTGTGACGAAGGGTATGAAATCGTAGAAGCATTTAGGGAACTATCTTGAAAATGATTTCTCACAAATAAAACCTCCCTCCCTCAGTGTCTATCCGGTGTAAACTTTTAACTCACACCTCTCTTTACTAAATTCATATAGATCCATAAAAAGTCCATTACCCATAAATATAAAGCATAGTTCTGCTGTTTTCCCATGCAATCCAAATAAGAATTCTCTTTGATCAACCGATACATCAGGTAACCGTCAAACGACATTCTACGACAGGAATAAAGCAACATTTAATAGGAATAAAGTAACATTTAATTAGAATACTTTCTATTAGAATTTAGAATATGATCTGCGAGCCACAACTGAAATCTTACAGATCAAGTATCTTTCAATTTTCCAATGAAAGAATAAGTTTTACCAAAATCATCCAACACCTAAAGTTTTATGGAAAAAATCTCCGATATGATATCGTATAAATATTTTCCGGATCTTTTACATCCAAGACAAAAGGCTTCATCGATCACATTTACTCAAATCTCTCTTCAAATAGCTCCAACAAATCCACATCTGGATCCGTAGCAACCATCTGGAGATAAGTTTCCTCTTTTTCTTTGCCCTATGCAGATGTTATTTTTTGAACTTCATCGTACACTGTATATTTTTTAATGTTGAACTATATATCCATGTGTCTGACCCATTTCCAGCTTAGATATTACGGGATCATTGCATCGAAAAGAACTGGAAATCGATCGAATGAGAAATAGGTCATAGATTTAATATTCCAAAAATCACCAAAAAAGCCACTATGATTAACATTTTCACCCACTGAAATGGCGTTCAGAAACTATCAAAACATTAGCAATCAAATTGTTGTTTTGTAAAACCAGTAGAGGTAGGTATTCAAGCTCACAACAGCTAATAATCAACGCCTTAACAAGCTCGCTTTATTTGATGATTTTTAACGTATCCGTACTATATTCGGATTGAAAAAATAATATCTTCCTGGACTATCCAGAATACTAGCGTAGATTGACGACTGCATTAAAATTATAAACATGCTTACATTGGAAGAACTGCTCATAGAGACAGATCCGGATTTAACCTTAGCGGCCACCATGGTTATCGGCTTTGACAACAGCAGACATCTGGCGCTGGAATATAGAGTCACGGACTGTGACGATCCGTTGGAAACCCATATAAAGTATGTGTCGGTTGACCAGGAAGATGCATACGTTTTGGCAAAGAAAGTACATGTTACCTTAACCGGACTCCCTAGTTATATTTGCAAGAGATACGGGGCCAGACCTTTATGCCAAACGCTTCCGTCCCAGGCCCGCGCTTTGTTCAAAGAAATACTGGATTTCTACAAGTATCACGGCATACGATACCAATTAACGGAAAGAACCGTCCCTCATTCCAATCTATAAAAGGATGGTGGCAATTAAGCTTGAGTTCGCAGCTTTTCCAATCCCGTAAGACAGGAACGAAAGCCTCTAAAAAATCTTTTTTATTAACATTTTACCCTCTGAAACCGGCATAAAAAAGCCTCTGAAACGGTGTTCAGAAGCCATTAATCTACTGACAAACAAGATGTTGTCTTATCGAGCCGGTAGAGGGATTCGAACCCACGACCCCGAGATTACAAATCACGTGCTCTGGCCAACTGAGCTATACCGGCAACAAATACTTTCCTTTTGCCCGAAAGCGGTTGCAAAGGTAGGGATTTTTTCGACCCGTACAAACCTTTTGCCGCCCCCTCGAAGGAAAAAAGAAGGAATTCTTCACATCCTCCCTTACTCTTCCAGGGTGTATTTTTCCCGCAGCCGCCGGGGCAAGCCCCGGAGTACCCTCCGGTACGAATCTTCGATCCAACCGCGAAGCACCTGCCCCGGGACATCTCCTTCCAAAAGGACACAGCACCACCCGTTGACGAATCCTTTTTCCACCGCCCGGTACTGCTGCATTCGGAAGAGTGCCTGTTCTCCCGCCTTGAGGTCCACCCGCAGCGGGAGATCGGCCAAATCGCACATCAGGAACATCTTCCCCTCCACCTTGACTACCCAAACATCGGCCGCATGGGGAAATTTCCCGAAGGGAAAACACTCGTACGCTCCGGGGAGTGCCAAAGCGCAATCGCGTACCTGTTCGATGTCCATACTCCCGGCAAGTATTTTACAGGCGGCGTACCACCACCCGGCTGGCTGGAAGATCGGGGATGTAGAGTACGCTGTCCCGCAGGGTCATATCGGCCGCCCCTTGGAATTCGCCCAAATCCAGCGGGAGGAGTTCCCCACCTGCGGTCAGATCGTAGGCAAATACCCCGGAAGGCACCCACGAAGTAACATAGAGCATTTTTCCGTCGGCCGAGAGCGCGATCCCGTCGTACTGTCCCGCCTGTTCGAAGAGTTTTTCAGGTGCGGGAGCCGAGAGATCGGCAATACGGTACACCACATTGTCCGGGGTCGTCGTCCCGTCGGCCGGATAGGAAGCCACGTACAGTGTGCCGTCCTGTCCGAAAGTCATCCCGTTGGCACCCGGTACCTGAGCCCACAGCATGGGCGAGGCCTGCGGATCGGAAAGATCCATCCGATAGATGCGACCGGTATTGGTTACCGAAATGTACAAGGTATCGCCCCAGGCAGCCAAGTCGTTCACAAAGAGGTCCTCCGCGGGAAGAACGATCTCGCGCGGAGCCAAGGAGAGGCTGTCCAGACGGAACTCGACAACTTTGTTTACATCGCAGACAAAGAAACGTTCCCCACGGATGAACATCCCCTTCGGGGCGGAAAGGTACCCTTGGGGCGGAAGGAGCGTATCGACCTTGCCCGCTTCGAAGTACAGGATATACCCTTTTCCCTGGGTGTTGAGCGGGTCGAGTGCCTCGGTCCCGAAATTGGCCACGAGCAGACCGTCCCGATACGGATACGTGCTCTCGCAAAAACGAATGCACTCGGTGAGTACCGTATCGCGTACAGGGGTGTTTTCCGCTTCCTGAGGAGCGTTTGCTTCAGAGGGCTTGCAGGCGGTCATCCACGCCAGGATGCCCAGCAGACAGAGAGAAATTTCCGTTTTTTTCATGGTAAAAGTATTGTTTTGTTTTCAGTTGTTCGCAAAAGATCACAGCGGAGGATACCCCAACGACTCCAATAGCAAGGAAAGGTTGCGTCGGCGGGTGGATCCCATGATGAGAAACCAATCGACAAAAGTCCAGATGAAGAGTCCTCCGAGGGTAAAAAACTTCAGAAGTCCCAGACCGATCTGCCCGAGATACATCCGGTCCACCCCATTGACCAAGACTACCAGCGGAAGGAGCGAGAGCAAAAGCGCCACCGTCGGGTCTTTGTAATCGAGCATATAGATTTTTGCTCCCAATTCGGGAGAAAGGGAGGAAAGTATATCCCGCAACATGGGAAAGGAAGCCTGTTCGAAGTACTTGCCGTTCACGGCAAAGAACATCTGAATCTGTTGCTCGGTCATAGGAATATCCGTTTAGTCGATCTTCGGGTCAAAAATAGCGAAAGCCGAGCGCAGCGGCAAGTGGGGAAACGAAGTTTTCCCCAGGACGAAGCCGAGGCGCCTCCTGTTTTATGAAAAAACAGCGAAAAAGTCTTCTTAATTATCGGCAGGAATTAAAGCATTCGTTCCCTTTCAAACGGCGGGAATGCGTACTTTTGCTTTTCCGAACCCAAAAAAGAAAAACCATGCCGCATTCCACCCTCCAGGTAATGGGAATCCTCAACACGACGGACGACTCGTTTTACGCCGCCTCACGGGTAAATGACCTGCAGGAACTCCTCCGCCGTGCCGAACGGATGCTCGAACAGGGGGCGTCCATCCTCGATATTGGGGGGTGCTCCACTCGCCCGGGGTGTACCGTAGCCGATGCCGAGACCGAAATGAGGCGCGTTGTCCCCGCTGTCGAAGCCCTTTCCCGGCATTTTCCCACGGTAGAGATATCGGTGGATACGTTCCGCAGCGAAGTGGCGGAAAAAACCTTGGAAGCCGGGGCGACGATGATCAACGATATTTCCGGGGGGGACTTCGATCCGCAGATGTTTCCCTTGGTCGCACGGCACGGGGCAGGATACGTTCTGATGCATACCCGGGGGCTTCCCGACCAAATGATCCACCGCACGGAGTATTCCGATTTGGTGGCGCAGGTGTACGACCATTTGGCCCGACGCGTGGAACGCTTGCGGGCGTTGGGTGTGTCGAGGATTGTGGTCGACCCGGGATTCGGCTTTGCCAAAGATGTGCGGCAAAACTTCGTCCTGCTGCGCCACCTGGAGGTTTTCAAGCGTTTGGGATGTCCTGTGCTGGCTGGAATGTCCCGCAAGGGGATGGTGTGGAAGACTTTGGGCATTTCTCCCGAAGAAGCACTCAACGGGACGACGGTGGTCAATACTTTGGCGCTTTGCCATGGGGCGGATATTCTGCGGGTACACGATGTGAAAGAGGCGGTCGAAGCGGTTCGTTTGTTCGAGGCTTTCCGCGGGTGCGAATAATGCCGTAAAAAAGAGGAAGCGAGGCAGCAAAAGCGGGNNCCCCGCCGCTTTTGCTTGCACGCTCCCCACGAAATTCCGCGCCCTATTCTTGCAGGCAAGCGGATCACAAACTTTTCAGCACGTTCTTCAGAAAATCGTAGAAGTGCTTTACACTGTCGATATTGACCTTTTCGTCCGGAGAGTGCGGATGCACGATCGTCGGTCCGAAGGATACCATGTCCATCCCCTCGGGATATTTCCCGCCGATGATCCCGCATTCAAGTCCCGCATGGCAGGCGGCCACATGCGGATCGTGGTGGAACATGTCTTTGTACAGTTGTACCATCTTGAGCAGCACCGGCGATTTGGGATTGGGCGCCCAACCGGAATAACCCGCCGTCTGTTCCACCTTGCAGCCCGCCAATTCCAATGTAGAACGGATGGCATTGGCCATTTCCATCTTCGAACTATCGACCGAAGAACGCGTGAGGAACGACACCGAGAAACGTCCGCCGCGAGCCTCTACCCGCGCCATGTTGGACGAAGTCTGCACCAGCCCTTCCACATCGGGACTCATGCAGAATACCCCGTTGGGCATGGCGGCCAGGGCATCGACCACGGCTTTCTGTTCTTTTTCCGGCATCACCTTTTTGGGCGTGTCGATGGGCTCGAGCAAGATCTCCAGTCCCTCGTCCACGGTCTTGTATTCATTTTTGATCTCCTGGGACAAGGTCTTGAAGTGTTTCTTGTAGGCAGCGACCTTGGCCTTGGGCAGGGCAAATTCCGCATAAGCCTCGCGCGGGATCGCATTGCGCAGCGAACCGCCGTCCAGCACCGCAAGACGCAACCCGTACTTGGCACCGGCGCCCCACAACATCCGGTTGAGCACCTTGTTGGCGTTGGCGCGTCCCAGGATGATGTCCATTCCCGAGTGTCCGCCCTTGAGTCCCTTTACCTGCACGCGGAAACCCAACATGCCGGCAGGGGTCTTTTCCTCCTTGTACTTCAATACCCCGAGGGTGTCGATACCGCCGGCGCAGCCGATGCACAGTTCGTTTTCGTCTTCCGTATCGAGGTTGAGCAGGATGCGGCCTTTGAGCATCTTGGGATCGAGCTTGTGCGCGCCGGTCATGCCCGTTTCCTCATCCACCGTGATCAGGACTTCCAAGGCGGGGTGTTCCACGTCGTCGGCCGTGAGGATGGCCAGTGCAGTGGATACTCCGATACCGTTGTCGGCTCCCAAGGTCGTTCCTTCGGCACGTACCCACTCGCCGTCCACTACGCTGCGGATGCCTTCGGTATCGAAGTCGAACTGCGTGTCGGCATTCTTCTGGTGTACCATGTCCATGTGTCCCTGGAGGATGACGATGGGCGAATTTTCCTTGCCCGGGGTGGCCGGTTTGCGGAAAACGACGTTGCCCATCTCATCGACGGTGGTATCTATCTTGTGTTTTTTTCCGAATTCCTTGAAAAATTCTACGGCTTTGGCTTCCTTCTTCGAGCCGCGAGGCACGGCATTGAGATCCTCGAAATAGTTCCATATCGCTTTGGGCTCGAGGGAACGTACGTCTTTACTCATAGTGTTTTATTTTTTGGTTATCGATTTTGCAGATTTGCATCTGCCAAATATATCGTTTTCGTACGACATTTTCTCCATCGGAGGCGGAAAAATACGCCGGCTTTTTCCCGGAAAGAATTTTGAGAAAAAATGCGGGGGGAGGACTTGCGCAATTAAAATAATGGCGTATATTTGCAACCGCAAAGCAGTTCTTTGTATACGGGCGAATACCAGAGTGGCCAAATGGGGCAGACTGTAAATCTGTTGTCTTACGACTTCGGTGGTTCGAATCCATCTTCGCCCACGTTCCTCTTGCGGAAGTAGCTCAGTTGGTAGAGCATCAGCCTTCCAAGCTGATTGTCGCGAGTTCGATCCTCGTCTTCCGCTCCAATGCTGACGAAAAAAAAGCCTTTCAGATGTTTCTGAAAGGCTTTTTTCGTCCCCCTCCCCGAAAAAGGAAAAAAAGGGGGGGGGCGAAGGAACGGGGAAACTTACTTCTGCTGGATAAAATGAGTCCGCAGGCGGGGCTCGTACTGCGGGCGGTCGAGGCCATGCGTCCGTCCCATTTCGATGCACTTCAACAACCAAGCCATGTTTTCACCCAAGGTTCGCATCGTTTGCAACCCCTCCAGGTCTTTTCGCACATCGTCGGGCGTGAAGCCATGCACGGAATTCCAATACTGAGAAGCCACGATCGGCATGTTCGCAATGGTGAAATACTGGTTGAGCTGTTCAAAGGTAGCCGAGGCTCCCAGTTTCCCGGCCATGCGATGCTCGGTGGCAAAGAACAATCGGTTGAGAAACGAGATCAATTGCCCGGTCGGCCCGCTGTAATAAACCGGCGAACCGATCACCATCGCATCGAATTCGTCGAGACGAGCTTGTATCTCCCTGACGACATCGTCCCGGAAACAATGCCCCGTCTCCAAACACTTCCTGCAAGCAATACACCCCGCCAGAGGCTTTTTGCCCAAATACACCCACTCGGTCTCGATGCCATGCTTGCGCAAGACGGTTTCCACTTCGTGCAAAGCCGTGTAGGTACACCCGTGTTCGTTCGGGCTACCGTTTATCAACAAGGTTTTCATGCGTTTGTCAATTTCAAGGCCAGTTCTTCCGCTTGACGGCAACCGTCCGTCTTGTCGATCTCGCCTTCGTTCAACACACCGGGGATCAAAACCTCCCCGACCAGATCCCATTTCAAAAGGGCTGCCGACCGTTCCAGAGGTATGCGCACCCCGTCCAGCACGCTCGGATCATTTTCTTCGCAACAAGCGATCAGGCCGAATTTCTTGCCCGAAATATCCTTGCCGGCCACGCAGAACGAATAGATGCGGTCTATCACCCCCTTTATCTGTGCCGGAATGGAGTACCAATACACCGGAAGGGTATACACCACAGCATCCGCTTCCTGAATAGCGGGCGCAATGAGGTTAAAATCATCGTCAAAGGAACAGGCCTTTCCCGTCTTGAAACAAGTCTGACAGGCATGGCATCCCCCTATGTGCATGAATGCGGCATCAAAACGCCGAACAGTGTGGCCACAGGTCTCGGCCTTGTCGATAAAGGCCTTGGTCATGGCAAAACTGTTGCCCTGCTTGCGCGGGCTTCCTGTGATCACTACGATGTTCATAGCTCGAACTTCTTGTTTTATTTTTGTTTTTGGATCGTATCGGAATTTTGGTTGTAAGCCTTGGCCACGCATCGCCACTGGCCGTCCATCTTCAGCAACAGCAGGTAATCGGTAAAGTCGATCCGACCGCCCCAGTTTTCCTCCAGCACCCGTACCACAGCCAGGGTTTCCTCCACAGCCACCACATCGACACGCGCCCGGAAACCGGCGTCCGCTCCGACTCTATCTACATTCTTGTAAAACTGCTCGATGCTGCCGTGTTCCAGTTGCCCGTCCAGATAGCCGAACAGGACTGCCTGATCGATGAACAGTTCTTTGGCATAGCGGCTGTCTCCCTCCGCCACGCTTTTTACAAATTTCATGGCGGCTTCTTCTACCGCCTTGTATTCTTCCATACTGGCTCTCATGACCTTCTTTTTTTTGGTTTCTCATTGATGAGTACAAAGATCATAGCCCGGACGTCATTTTTGCAAGTACCGAAAAATTATTCCCATACTGAAAATTTCTTTCCCTATTTGGGATCCCATCGTCGGTTCGTATTTTTGGACAAAACAGCAGGCGCACTCGGCCAAAGCCAAGTCCGAAAACCTCGATCCCGCTTTGCCGTTGCGCTCGTCTTTGCGTATTTTTGCCTCAAGGCTCTATATAAATAAAGGAGAATAACCACATGTACGAACGGAAGATCCCGGTCGATCTGGGATGCCCCCTGCGACTGACCATGAGTCTGATCGGCTCCAAATGGAAATCCTGTATCCTGGACGAACTCCGCCACGGTGCGTTGCGCCCCAGCGAACTGCACAAGATATTCCCGGAAGCTACGCCTCGTGTACTGGACATGCAACTCAAGGAACTGGTCAAAGACGGACTTGTCAGCAAGACCATCTATCCCGAACTCCCACCCCGCTCCGAGTACGCCATCACGCCATTGGGGCAAAGCCTGCTGCCGATCATCGACGCCATGATCGACTGGGGCAACCAAAACACCGAACTGTTCAAAAAGAAATACGGGAAACTCTGACGAATGCGCCCCCTACCCTTGCGAGAGACACTGCTCGACTGGTACGCCCGACACGGACGGCGACTTCCCTGGCGGGAGACGCGCGACCCTTACCACATCTGGGTGTCCGAGATCATCCTCCAGCAAACGCGCATCGCGCAAGGAACGGACTATTACCTGCGTTTCGTCGAGCGTTTCCCGGACATTGCCTCCCTGGCCGCCGCCTCGGAAGACCAGGTGCTGAAACAATGGCAGGGCTTGGGGTATTACAGCCGGGCGAGAAACCTTCACCGCGCGGCGCAGCTGCTCGCAGAGCAATTTGACGGGCAATTCCCTCGCTCGTACCACCAGGTGCGTTCCCTGCCCGGGATCGGCGACTACACCGCAGCCGCCATCTGTTCCATCGCCTACCGGATGCCGTATGCCGTACTCGATGGCAACGTGTACCGCGTGCTGTCCCGATACTTCGACCTCGATACCCCCATCGACACTTCGGCCGGGAAAAAACTGTTCACCCGCCTGGCGAACGAACAACTCGACCAGGATCGTCCCGGGGATTACAACCAGGCCATCATGGATTTCGGGGCACTGCAATGCACCCCTTCCCTGCCCGAGTGCCCCCGGTGCCCTCTGCGGCCACACTGCCGGGCGCAGGCGGCGGGCACCGTCGCCCTGCGCCCGGCCAAAAGCAAACGCAGCGAACCCTCGCCCCGCTACCTGCATTACTTCCACATCGTTTCCCCCGAGGGTACCTGGGTGCGCCGCCGTACGGAGGACGACATCTGGCGGGGTCTGTACGAATTTCCCCGGATCGAGACCCCGGACGACCTCCCGGCCGAGCAAATGCTCTCCGACGTGCGCTACAAAGCACTGATCCGCTCCGCGGCCACGGCAAAAGTCCTCGAAACGCTCCCGCCGGTAAAACACCTGCTCTCGCACCGGGTGCTGCACATCCGTTTTTACCGCGTGAGCATTCCCACTCCCGGGTTTTCCCTCGAGGGATACGCCCCGGCTACGAAGGAGGATCTTGCCCACTTTGCTTTTCCCCGTCCGCTGGCCGCCTACCTGGAACGTTCGGCCCGGTAACCCTCCTTCTTTCCACGTTTCCCCGACAATATCGCCCGCCTGTTCGGCAGCAAGTCCGCCCAAAGCCGGCAAGTCCCGGAGCAAAAAAATCCCCTTGGCGAAAAACGTCCGTCAAGGGGATCGGGCTGCGAGAGCCCTATCAGATATTACGAAAAAATCGTCAGGATTGCTTCTTTACCTCCTTGGCCCAGGAATCCTTCAAGCCTACCGTGCGGTTGAACACCATGTGTTCGGGGGTGGAATCGGGGTCCACGCAGAAATAGCCCAAACGGTGGAACTGCATCCGGTCGCCGACCGTGAAACGCGCTACGGAGGGCTCCAGCTTGCAGCCGGTGAGCACCTTCAACGAGTCGGGATTGAGGTATTCCTTGAAGTCGTGGTCGCGATGGCCGTCGGGCATCTCGTCGTTGAACAGGCGGTCGTACAGGCGCACTTCTGCTTCCAGCGCGGTAGGTACCGACACCCAGTGGAGCGTTCCCTTCACTTTGCGCATCGAGGCCTCCGAGCCGCTGCCCGAAAGGCTGTCCGGATCGTACGTGCAATGGATCTCGACGATACGTCCCTCGGCATCCTTGACTACGCTTTCAGCCCGGACGATGTAGGCGCTCTTCAGGCGCACTTCCCCGCCCAGACGCAGGCGGAAAAATTTCTTCGGGGCTTCCTCCATGAAATCCTCCCGCTCGATGTACAGTTCGCGCGAGAAGGGCACCTCCCGGAAACCGGCCTCGGGATCCTCCGGATTGTTCTCGGTACGGATCATTTCGGTCTTTCCTTCGGGATAATTGTCGATCACGAGTTTGACCGGATCGAGCACCGCCATTACGCGCGGAGCGATACGGTTGAGGTGTTCGCGGATCGAAAATTCGAGCAGCGCCACGTCGATCACGTTCTCGCGGCGCGCCACGCCGATCGTCTCGCAAAAACGGCGGATGGACTCCGGGGTGTATCCCCGACGGCGCAATGCCGATACGGTGGGCATGCGCGGGTCGTCCCATCCCTTGACGTAACCGCCGGTAACCAGCTCCAGCAGTTTGCGCTTGCTCATCACGGTGTACGAGAGGTTCAGACGGGCAAACTCGTACTGACGGGGGCGGATGTCGCCCGGGGTGTACACCTGGTCGAGGAACCATTCGTAGAGCGGACGATGCACTTCGAACTCCAGGGTGCAGATCGAGTGCGTAATCCCTTCGATATAGTCGGACTGCCCGTGTGCATAGTCGTACATCGGATAGATGCACCATTTGTTTCCCGTGCGGTGATGGTCGCGGTGGATGATGCGGTACATGATCGGATCGCGCATGTGCATGTTGGGCGAAGCCATGTCGATCTTGGCACGCAGGACGGCCTCTCCGTCGGCGTAGTCGCCCCGGCGCATCTTTTCAAATTCGAGCAGGTTTTCCTCCACCGGAGTGTCGCGGTAGGGACTTGCCTGTCCCGGCACGGTCGGTTCCCCCTTCTGGGCGGCTATCTGCTCGCTGGTCTGTTTGTCCACGTAAGCCTTGCCTTGCTTGATCATTTCCACCGCCCACTCGTACAGCTGGTCGAAATAGTCGGAGGTGTAACGCTCCGGTCCGTCCCAGCGGAAACCGAGCCACTCCACGTCGCGTTTGATGGAATCGACGTATTCCTGGTCTTCCTTGGCCGGGTTGGTATCGTCGAAACGCAGGTTGACCGGCGAGCCGAACCGCTGCCCCAGACCGAAATTCAGACAAATGCTCTTGGCATGTCCGATGTGCAGGTATCCGTTGGGTTCCGGCGGGAAACGGGTGCGTACGTGCGAGCCGTTTTTGCCGGCGGCGATGTCTTGTTCGATGATCGTTTCCAGAAAATTCAACGGTGCGGCATTTTCCGTGCCTGCAGCCTCTTTCTTGTCGTTTTCTTCGGCCATTTCTTCCGATGGGTATTTTTATTGAACAGGTTGCGAAATTACGTATTTTGCCCCGATATATTTTTAATTAGCGGTCAAAAAATTACCTTTGCCCATCGAAGAACAAAAAAACACGAACTGCCCATGTTACGCAAGTGCTTTCCGATGGTCGCTCTGGCCGTCCTGCTGTCCTGCCTGCCCGCCCGTGGTGCGGAAGGGATGTGGATCCCCCTGTTCCTGAAAAAGCTCAACGAGTCGCAGATGCAGTCCTTGGGGATGCGCATCACGGCCGAGGACATCTACAGCGTGAACCACAGCAGCATCAAGGATGCCGTGGTGCTCTTCGGAGGAGGCTGCACCGGCGAGGTGGTCTCGCCCGAAGGCCTGCTGCTGACCAACCACCACTGCGGCTATTCGCAGATCGCCGCGCACTCTACCCTGGAGGATAACATCCTGGAAAACGGGTTCTACGCCCGCAACCGCTCCGAGGAACGGATCAACCCATCGCTTTCCGTTACCTTTATCAAGCGCATCGAAGAGGTAACCGACCAAGCCCTGCAGGGTGTCAAGCCTTCGATGAGCGCAGAGAAACGCCAGGAGAAGATCCGCGAAAACCTCGAGCGGATCCGAAAGGAGGCCGACATCGAGCCTTGGCAAAACGTGGAAGTCAAATCCTTCTTCAAGGACAACCGCTACTTCCTCTTCGTGCGCGAGACCTTCAACGACGTCCGCCTTGTGGGTTGCCCGCCGGCTTCGGTGGGTAAGTTCGGCGCCGAAACCGACAACTGGGTGTGGCCGCGCCACACGGGCGATTTTTCGGTATTCCGCATCTACGCCGACCGCGACAACCACCCGGCCGATCCTTCGCCCGACAACGTTCCCTACCGTCCGGACCACTACCTGCCGATCTCCCTCGACGGGTTTTCCGAAGGGGACTTCACCCTGGTCTTCGGATTTCCGGGCCGCACGGACGAATACCTGCCCGGCATCGCCCTCGAACAGACCATCGTACGCAACCCGATAAAGGTGGGGCTGCGCGACATTGCCTTGAATGCCTGGCAGAAAGAGATGGAAGCCAACGACACCATCAAACTGCTCTACGCCAACCGCTACGTCTCGGTTGCCAATGCCTGGAAAAAGTGGCAGGGCGAGTCGCTGGGACTGGAACGCACCCGGGCTGTCGATAAGAAAACGGCCTACGAGGCGGCCTTTGCCGACACCCTGGCCAAATACCCGGCGATGCAGCAAGCCTACGGCCACCTGCTCCCCGACCTGTACGCCGCCTACAAGGAACTCCTGCCCTACGGCATGGCCTACGACGCGACTTCGGAATACAACTACCTGAGCGATGCCTGCGCCTTGATGGGGCTTCTGGGACGTTACCGTTCGCTGCTCGGAAAACAGCAGGCCGATTCGGCCCGTACCGAGGCGTTGCGCCAACAGGCCCTCGAACGTGTGGATCCCCGCCGGATAACGATCGACCGCAAGGTGTTCATTCCCCTGACCGAATTTTACTGCGACAAGATGCCTTCGGGTTTCCTGCCGCAGGAAGTCGATGCAACCCTCGAAGGCTTCCACGGCGACATGGAGGCACTGGCCGACAGCCTGTACGCTTCGCCGCTTCTCTCCCGCGATGGCATCGAGGGGATCTTCGCTGCAAAAGACACGACCGCTTTCGACCTGCTGACCCGGAATGACCCGACCTACGTTTTCTTCCGCTCGGTGGTGGAAAACTACAACCGGATGGTCGCTCCGCGTTACAGCGAGGTGTCCGGGCGCATCGACCTTCTGATGAAGGACTACATGAAGGCCCAGATGGAGGCTTTCCCCGACCGGGCGTTTTTCCCGGATGCGAACATGACCCTTCGCGCTTCGTATGGTCAGGTGCGGGGAATGCAGGCCCGCGACGGGCTGGCCTACCTGCCGCAGACGTTCCTCGACGGGGTGATCGAAAAATACGTCCCGGGCGACCGGGAATTCGACCTGCCCGAAAAACTGATCGATCTCTACCGCAAGAAGGACTACGGGCCTTACGGTGAAAACGGACGGATGCCGGTATGCTTCATCGCAACCAACCACACTTCGGGAGGAAACTCGGGTTCGCCGGTGATCAATGCCGACGGGGAACTGATCGGTCTGAACTTCGACCGCTTGTGGGAAGGCACGATGAGCGACCTGAACTACGATCCTTCCATCTGCCGCAACATCATGGTGGATATCCGGTACGTGCTGTTCCTGATCGACAAACTGGGCGGAGCGGGTTATCTGGTCGATGAGATGACGCTCCATCACCGTCAGGCCGACTGATCGGCTTTCACTTATGGGGCGGGCAAGCGGG
>DCEW01000027.1 GCA_002314265.1 Flavobacteriales bacterium UBA1820 | reverse complement strand
CCCTTCGCTTGCCCGCACACAGAGCGTGGAGAGTGCTTCTATTCGAGTGCCAGGACGATCGCCTGTCCCGGAGCCATCTCGTAGGACAACCAATCGGAAGTGAACGTGTGGAGGAATCCCGTAATCACGTCGGCCGCTTTTCGGTCGCCGGCATAGGGGATGTGCAGGTAAAATTTGCGGGAGGAAGCCTCGTCGGTATTCAGCAGGACGACGATCTGCCGGTGCGGGTTGTCCTCCCGGATGCGGCGATAGGCCTTGACCGCCCCTTCGGGCGATTCCACATGAGGCAGGTCGAGTGTCTGTGGCGAAGCATCGCACACTAGGTCCAGATGCGCCCTGCGCAGGTCGTTCAGCCGGGCGAGTATACCGGTCAGGTGGTCCTGGGAAAGCCAGTTGAGAGCCCCCAAGTAAAAGAGCGGGAGTTTTTCCCGAGCGTAAAACTCCGTTTGGTCTTTGGTAAAGCCCAGTCCGGTATTGACCGGGAAGGTTTCCAGCAGTTCGAATCCCGAATGGATCATCGGGAGAACGGATGGAAGGAAACAGAATACCGCGTATCCAGCCAGGGAGAAGCGCGCCCCTCCGCGCGCGGCCGCGCGCGGAGTGTTGTGGGTTTCCAAGGTGCCGAATACCGCTTCGGGATGGTCCTGACGGGCGTAGTCCACCATGCGCCACAGGGAATGCAGGTCGCATTCAAAGCCGAAACCTAGGGCGGCATCGTATCCCTGAGGGTCGGCCTGGCCTTTGGGGTAGAAGTTTTCTTCGAAGAAAGCAAAGGTGGGATCGATCTTTCGGGCCTCTTGCCGGATGTTCTGAACCAGGGATTCCGGGAGGGCATGTCCCATGTCGATCATCGATCCGTCGATCCCGTATTTCTTCTGGTAGGTGGGGATCACCTGCGCGAGGTAGTCCCACAGGGGGCGCACCGCGTTTTCCTGCTTGGCCAAAGCGGGATCGTAGTACCGGAGGGTATTGTACGCCATGTAGTTGTACTCGTCTTTCGGATCGCGGTACATGCGCAGGTAGGTTACGTCGTCCCACGAAGGCTGGATGTCGTCCGGCGGCCAGTCGGCAAAAGCGGGAGGTATGACGGCTTCGCCTTCGGGTGTTTGTCCTACCGGCTGCCCTTTGAGGCGTTTTACTTTTCCTTTGGCCGGTGGGAGAGAGAACATCTGGCGGTAGTCCGGGCAGGGGGGGAGGTAGTCTTCCTCCCGACCTGTGGCGGGAACCTGCCGGATGTGCTGGAGTTCTTCGGGGGTGAAGCGGGGCTTTTCAAAGCGGTCGGCATCCTGACGATGGATCCAGTAGAACCATTCGGGGTGCGAGGAGGCCTGGACGCAATCCACCGAAGCGGTTCGCAGGGCGAATTCCAGCACGACGCGGATGCCCAGGATATGGGCGGCTTCCACCAGAGCGGCGAACTGGTCGGCGATGTTCATCCCGCCCAGCAGCGGGTCGGCCAGCAGCGGATCGAAGTCCATCAGGTCGGCCGTGGCGTACGGCGAACCAAGGTCGCCTTTGCGGTGGATGGTGCCGATGCGGTTGACGGGCAGCAGGTACAGGGTGTTGGCTCCCAGGGAGCGGATGTAGGGGAGCATGGCGATGGTCTTGAGGAAGGTGCCGCTGTCGCGGATGCCTTTTTCATTGAGGGTCAGGTCGATCTGCGACTGACCGATGACGTTGTTGCCGTCGTGGTCGAAAGCGCTGGTCAGGCGCGGGAAAGCGTTGTAAAGCACCGCGCGTGTGCTCCACCGGTCGGCCTCGCCCCGGATGGAGGAGAGGTTGGTGGCGTAGTTTACGCCCGGCCGGGCTTGTTCGAGAATGCGGGCGACCACGTCGCGATAGTAGTCCTTGGCCCGGACAAAGACGTATTCATAGGGACTGAAAGGGCGACTCCAGGCCGAAGGGACGTAGATGTAGGTTTCGGCGTATTGCGAATTGTTTTCCAACAATTGCAGAATGCGGGAGAGTCGGAGGGTTTTGTTCATGGAACGCGTTTTTTTTGAGGGGAAAACGAGAAATGCAGGCCGCCGAGTCCGGATTCGCAATCCGCGTCCGTCAAGGGCCTGCATTGTGGCGGATACGGCGCCCCGGCGGGGCGAGCCGTCGGTCTTCAGGGTTCGACCACCAGGCGGAATCCTTCGCCGTGGATGTTGCTGATGGATACTTTGGGGTCGCTCTTGAGGTATTTGCGCAGTTTGACGATATATACGTCCATCGAACGCGCGGTGAAGTAGTTGTCGTCTTTCCAGATGCGCACCAGTGCCAACTCGCGCGGCATCAGGTCGCCCATGTGCTGGCAAAGGAGTTTGAGCAGGGCGTTTTCCTTGGGGGAGAGTTTGTATTCCTCGGTGCCGTTGGAGAGGTTGCGCAACTTGGAGTCGAAGGTAAAGGAGCCGATCTTGAATTCGGTTTGGGCGTTTTCCTCGGCTTCGGCTGTTTCTGCGCCACCGCGTTCGGTGATGGCTTTGATCTTGTAGAGGAGTACTTCGCTGTCGAAGGGTTTGTTCAGGTAGTCGTCGGCGCCGACCTGGTATCCGTGCAGCACGTCCGACTTCATGGATTTGGCCGTCAGGAAGATGATGGGGACTTGTTTGTTGACCTCGCGGATTTCCTTGGCCAGGGTGAAGCCGTCCTTCTTGGGCATCATCACGTCGAGTATGCACAGGTCGTATTTGTCCGAGTTGAATTTTTTCCAGCCGTCCTCTCCGTCCACTGCATGGACGACATCGTAGTCGTTGAACGTGAGGAAGTCTTTCAGCACGGCGCCGAAGTTGGTGTCGTCCTCTACGAGCAACAATTTGATTTTGGGTTTTTCCATAGTGGATGGTTTTTTTGATTTTTAGGAAGTAAAATTACGGATTGTTTTGTTGTCAGTCAAGGGGGATTTTTACGGTAAATGTACTCCCTTTTCCCGGAGAGCTCTCCACTTCGATGACCCCGCCGTGGAGTTCGACGATCTTTTTCGAGTAGGCAAGCCCCAGGCCGTGTCCCTTGATGTTGTGGACATCGCCGGTGGGCACGCGGTAGAAATCCTCGAAGATCTTTTTCGTTTCGCTCTTGTTCATGCCCAGCCCCCGGTCCGTGATGTCCACCGCCCAGTATCGCCCGTCAGAGGTATTGTAGGTGCGGACGGTGATCTCGGGTTGGCCCGGAGAGTATTTGTTGGCATTGTCCAGGATGTTGAGGAAGATGTTGATGATGTGCATGCGGTCGACCGTGGCGGTGGTCTTTTCGGCTTCGAAACGCTCCTCGATGGTGCCTTGGCGGTCGGCCACGATGAGTTCGATGTGTTCGAGGGCTTCTTCCAGCAGGGCATTCAGGTCGGACTCCGTCCGGTTGAGTTCCATCTGTCCGCGCTCCAGGCGGGCGATGCGCAGCACGCTTTCCACTTGGGTGAGCATCCGGCGGTTTTCCTGTTTGATGATCCCGGCGTAGTGTTCCACCTTTTCCGGATCGGAGTTGACCCGGGAGGAGTTCAGCGCGTCGGCGGCAATGTTGATGGTGGCGATGGGTGTTTTGAACTCGTGGGTCATGTTGTTGATGAAGTCGTACTTCATGTCCGTTACCTTCTTTTGTTTGATCATGTAGTAGATCGCGGCGGCGAACACCCCGATGATAAACAGGATAAAGGCGACCGAGGCGATGATCATGGGTACCATGGAGCGTACCACGAAATTCATCACCCGGGGAAAGCGCAGTACCAGTTCGTACTTGGCATAGCCGTCCTGGTTGGCGAAGAGCTGGGAGTGGAAGGCAATCAGGTCTTCGTCCCAGTCCGGAGAATGAATGTCGGAGAGTTCGCCGTCGGTCAGGATGCCGTACTGGTAACGGATGTTGATGTAGTTGTCCGAGAGGATTTCGTCGATGATGCCGGTGAGCACCTGCGGATCGACGCGCTGCTGGATGGGGGTCATGTCGCCGATCACCCCGGCTTGGGTGCGGAGGATGTCCCGCAGGACGTTTTCTTCGTTCCAACCGTACTTTATGGAATAGTTCGGGTTGGAGGAAGCTCCTTCGGTGTAGAGGGGAACGGAGGTTATTTGGCTGAAGTAGTTCTTGATCTGCAGCGAATCCTGCCGGGAACTGATCAGTTTGTTCAGCGGGATGGTGAAGGTCTCCTCCAGAACGTTCTGACGGATGCTGAAGGCTTCGTTGCGGCCGGGGATGGTACCGATGTAGTTGGCCGTGGTTTGCCGGTAGGTGGGCGAGATGAAGTCCTTCAACCCGGCAAAGCGCGAAAGGAGGTATTCGCCTTCTTCCTCCTCGAGTTTGTGGGTGATCTGGTGGATGGCGCGCGTGGCGTTTTCCTCGAATTCGATGGTGCGTTCGGTGATCACCGACGAGATCCAGTAGATCTGGATACCCACCAGTCCCAGCAGCGAGACGAGCATCAGAACGATGATCAGGATAAATTTGTTTTTTTTCCTCCTCATAATATACAAAAGTACCCTCGGCGGGGGATTTTCGGTATTAACGTTCTGCTAAATTAACACCCGGATTGCTTAAAGGCTTTCGGTTTTTTTAACAATTGCATCCAGGATCTGCCGGTAGTAGTCCTCGTGCGGCACGGCCACGCCCCGTTCGCCCAAGGTGAGGTGGGAGAACTCCTCGGGGGTGAAGAAACGCACGGCTTCCACCTCTTCGCGCTGCAGGGTAAAAGTGTTCGGGTCGGCATCGCTCTCCAGCAGATAGACGTAGCAGTGTTCGCGGTTGAACCAGCCCAGACGGGGGTAAGGGTAGGCCATGTGGATGACGGTGAGCAGTTCCAGTTGGTCGGGTTGGACTTCGAGACCGATCTCCTCCTTGAGTTCGCGCAAGGCACCCTCGGTGGGGGTCTCTCCGGCGGAAATGTGTCCGGCCACCGAGATGTCCCACAGTCCGGGGAACGTGTCTTTGGTCTGGGCGCGTTTTTGCATCAGGATATTTCCCGTCCGGTCGTAGATCCAGACGTGTGCCGAACGGTGCCAAAGGCCCTGCTGATGGGCCTGGCGTTTGGGAACGGACCGGGACAGGGGGCGGTCGTCGCTGTCGAACAGATCGACGTATTCTTCGCTCATGGTTTTCGGGGTTTTGGACAGGACAAAGGTAGTGAAAGCCGAGCGCAACGGCGAGGGGAAAACGAAGTTTTCCTTCGAAGGCATTGCCGAGGCGCCTCCTACCTTATGGAAAGGTAGTGAAAGCCGGGTGCAGGGATGAGGGAAAACGAAGTTTTCCTTCGAAGGCATTGCCGAGGCGCCTCCTACCTTATGGAAAAGTAGTGAAAGCCGGGTGCAGGGATGAGGGAAAACGAAGTTTTCCTTCGAAGGCATTGCCGAGGCGCCTGCGGGCAAACAAAACCCCGAAAATGCGCCGAGGTTTTTGCCCGGGAAAACAGAAAGGGCTACCTTTGGCCACAGAAACGAAAATCTACCGAAAATACCATGGCAGAAAAGAGAGTATGGACTCCCATCAAGGAGTATTCGGACATCCTGTTCGACTATTTCGAAGGCATAGCCCGCATAACGATCAACCGTCCGCAGGTCTATAATGCCTTCCGCCCCGATACCAACGAGCAGATGCTCGACGCGCTGGACATCTGCCGCAACCGGGCGGACATCGGCGTGGTGGTGCTCACCGGAGCGGGCGACAAGGCGTTTTGCAGCGGGGGCGATCAGAATGTCAAGAGCCGGGGCGGGTACATCGGTACCGACGGCGTGCCGCGTCTCAATGTCCTGGACGTACACAAGGCCATCCGTTCGCTGCCCAAACCGGTGGTGGCGATGGTCAACGGTTACGCCATCGGCGGGGGCAATGTCCTTCAGGTGGTGTGCGACCTGACGATCGCTTCGGAAAATGCGCGTTTCGGCCAGACAGGTCCCAAGGTGGGCAGTTTCGATGCCGGCTTCGGGTCGTCGTACCTGGCGCGCTGCGTGGGACAGAAGAAGGCCCGCGAGATCTGGTTCCTGTGCCGGCAGTACACGGCTCGGGAGGCTGAACAGATGGGCATGGTCAACAAGGTGGTTCCCCTCGAATGCCTGGAGGACGAGACGGTGGCGTGGTGCAAGGTGATGCTTTCCCGTTCGCCGATGGCGCTTCGGATGATAAAACGCGGGCTGAATGCCGAGTTGGACGGGCAGCGGGGGCTGATGGAGCTGGCTGGCGATGCGACGCTGTTGTATTATCTGATGGACGAGGCGCAGGAGGGACGCAACGCTTTTTTGGAAAAACGCGACCCGGACTTCGACCGCTTCCCGAAATTCCCCTGACTTCCGCAGGAAAGGGAGAAAAGGACATTTTTTGTACATTTGTCCGGGAGAGAAAAAACAAGGAATTCATTGTAAAAACCGATAAGATATGTCTGTAATCATTCGTTCGATGGCCTTTGCGGCCTTCTTGCTGGCGGGGACGGCTGTTTTCGCCCAGGACAATCTGGTGGCCAAGACCCAGGGGGGCGACCAGGATTCCAAAGACAAGTTCCGTTTCGAGGTGGTCAAACGCCTGCCCGTTACCTCGGTCAAGGACCAGGCGCATTCCAGTACCTGCTGGGCTTATTCCGGTTTGGGTTTTGTCGAGGCCGAAATGCTCCGCATGGGTAAGCAGCCGGTCGATCTGGCTGAGATGTTCGTCGTGTACAAAGTATATCAGGAAAAGGCGCAGAAGTACGTCCGCCTGCACGGCAACCTCACCTTTGCTCCCGGTGGGGAGTTTCACGACGTACTCCATGTGATAAAACGTTACGGGATCGTTCCTCAGGAGGTCTATTCAGGCCTTCTGCCGGGCGAATTGCGCAACGACCATGACGAGATGGATAGTCTACTCGCCCAATACATGAAAGGAGTGGTGGGTGCTTCCCGCCTTCGGGGCGATTGGCAGGCCGGTTTCGACGGGATTTTGGAACGCTTCCTGAGCGAACCTCCGGCCGAATTTACCTATCAGGGCAAGAAGTACACGCCCCGTACCTTTGCCGATCGCGTAGTGGGCATCAATCCGGACGACTACATGTATTTCATGTCCTGGATGTCCGAGCCGTACTATACCGAGGCTGAACTCTTGGTGCCGGACAACTGGGCGTGGGCCAAGTGCTACAACATCCCCCTGGACGAGATGGTAGCCGTGGTGGACAATGCACTGGAAAACGGCTATACGGTGGCATGGGCGGCCGATGTATCGGAAAAGGGATTTTCGACCAAACTGGGTGTAGCGGTGGTGCCCGAGGGGTACGATTCGCTGCTCACCTATACGCCGAAGGCTCGTCTGGACAGCGTGGTTACTTTGACCCTCGACGGACCGAAACCGGAGAAGAACATCACCGAACAGATGCGCCAGGAGGCTTTCGACGACTATTCCACCCAGGATGACCACGGGATGCTCATCATCGGGTTGGCTAAGGACCAGACGGGCAAAAAATACTACATCGTCAAGAATTCCTGGGGACCCGACCGGGGCCGCGACGGAGGGATGGTATATGTGAGCGAGGCTTACCTGCGCTACAAGACCATCTCCATTGTGGTCAATCGCGGGGCTGTGCCGCAGGAACTCCTCAAGAAATTGAAGTAGTCCGTACTCTGCGGCGGCATGCGTGCAAGCAAAAGGCGG
>DCEW01000016.1:74210-77952 GCA_002314265.1 Flavobacteriales bacterium UBA1820 | reverse complement strand
GCGGCAGGGGAACCCTTCCGCACTGGCGCTTGCCCGCTTTGGAAACAGACGCCCCGGACGTATTATTCCTCGGCCATGATCACCGTACCGCCCATCGTCGTACGGCCATCCACTTTGGCCGGGCCCTTGCAATAGACCTTTCCCCCCATGCCAACCCGCGCTTTGGTCGTCTGGGTGGCATAGATGTACGCCGTACCGCCGGCCGTAATGGTCGCCTCGGCATGGTCGGCCACGAGTTCGTAACCGTTGAACTGTCCGCCTGTCTTGATGCTCACATCCACCAGCGTCACATCTCCGCCGGATTGGATCTGTCCCCCGGCGGCAATGGAAGCCCGCAGCGTATCGGCCGTCACATTGGCTTGAACGAAGGCTCCTTTGCTGGCATCGATCCGGATATTCCCGCCTTTGAGCACATCCTGCGCCAGGATCTCACTCTCGCCCGAAGCGCCGAGATAAGTCAGCGGCGCCGCGTAATACACCGTAGCCGGCACCGGATCCGACCCGATCGCCTTGGTCGATTTGAAGCGAATCACCACGCGGTCGTTCTCCTGCTTGACCACAATGTTGTCGATCTGGCTGCCTTCGACCACCACCCGGCTTTCGTTCGAAGCCACCAAACGCGCCTTTATCTTGGTCTGGACATCCACCTGCGAAAAATCCGAAAGCTTGTACGTCTTCTCCTGTGCCTGAAGCGACAATTCGCCCACGAGCGACAAAGCCGCCAAGGCCAAAACTTTACCCGTTTTCATATCTCGATCCGTTTTATCGTTATTTCCCTATCCGCAGATGCACGAACCCTTCGTCAGTGAGTTCGGCATGGTCGTAAATATTCCGCCCGTCGGCCACCACGCGTCCCCGCATCAGCGCCCGGACCCGTTTCCAGTCGGGCAAGCGGAACTGTTTCCATTCCGTGAGCAGGATCAGCGCATCGGCCTCCCGAACCGCCTGGTACATGTCCGGAGCGTACTCCACTTGCTCCCCCAAACGGCGGCGGGCCTCCGGCATCGCGATCGGGTCGTAAGCCTGTACCGATGCGCCGGCAGCAAGCAGTTTCTCGATCATCACCAGCGAAGGCGCCTCGCGCATGTCGTCCGTCTCCGGTTTGAAGGACAAGCCCCACAGCGCCACTTTCTTTCCGCGAAAATCCCCATCGAAGACCTTCGATACCTTCTCGAACAGGATGGCCTTCTGGCTGCGGTTCACCGCCTCGACCGCCTCGATCACCCGCATGTCGTACCCGTACTGCCGTCCCGTGCGGATGAGCGCCTGCACATCCTTGGGGAAACAGGAGCCTCCGTATCCGCAACCGGCATACAGAAAGCGGCTGCCGATCCGTCCGTCCGAGCCGATCCCCCGGCGCACCATATCGACATCCGCTCCGGTGCGCTCGCACAGGTTGGCTATGTCGTTCATGAAACTGATGCGGGTAGCCAGCATCGCATTAGCGGCGTATTTGGTCATCTCGGCCGAAGGAACGTCCATGAACAGGATGGTGCGGTTGTTGAGCAGGAAAGGCCGGTAGAGCTTTTCCATCAACCGGCGGGCATTTTCACTTTCCACGCCTACCACCACCCGGTCGGGATTCATAAAATCCTTGATGGCGGCCCCTTCCTTGAGAAATTCGGGATTGGAGGCCACTTCAAAGGGAATGTCCTCTCCCCGGGCGGCGAGTTCCTCGCGGATCACCGCCTTGATCTTTTCCGCCGTTCCCACCGGAACGGTGCTTTTGGTCACCAGCAGGGTGTATTTCTTCATATGACGGCCCACCGTGCGCGCCACCTCGAGCACATACCGCAGGTCGGCACTGCCATCCTCGTCCGGCGGAGTACCCACAGCGGTAAATACCACCGATACGCGATCCAGCACCGGCACCAGATCGGTGGTGAAGTGCAGGCGGCCTTCCTCGACGTTCTTTTTGACCAATTCTTCCAAACCGGGCTCGTAGATGGGCATTTCCCCCCGGGTGATCTTCGCGATCTTCTCCCGGTCCACATCCACGCACGTGACGTCGATGCCCAATTCGGCAAAACACGTCCCGCTGACCAGACCTACATATCCTGTGCCTACTATCGCTATGTTCATCGTCTTTTCTTGTCTCTCTTTTTTCTCGCGCGCGAGACCGCACGCCTGCCAAAGATACAACACAATTTCCGGAAAAAAGCACACGGGGGCAAAACGGCAGGACCGTTTCCATTTTTTAACGCGACTTCTTCTTTTTTTCCCGGAAAATGACTAATTTCGTTTTTCGTCTCAAACACAGAGAAAAACACATTCAAACAACCTGAAAATTTTTATCGTATGAAAATCCGAGAAAAAAGCATCGAGCTGCTCAACCGCGCAGTAGCCGACGAACTGACTGCCGTACACCAGTACATGTACTTCCACTTCTATTGCGACGACTACGGATACGATCCGCTGTCGGAAATCTTCCGCCGCACGGCCATCACCGAGATGATGCACGTGGAGCGCTTGGCCGAGCGCATCCTTTTCCTCAAAGGCGAAGTCGAGATGAAGCCCTCCCAGGAAGTGGAAAAGATCCACAACGTAGAAAAGATGCTCAAAAAAGCCGCCGAAATGGAGGAAGAAAGCGTCAACCTGTACAACGAATGGGCCAAGACCTGCGCTGAAAATTCCGATTCGGTTACCAAAAAGATGTTCGAAGACCTGGCCGGAGAAGAGGAGCAACATCAGGATATTTTTGAAACCGAAATGGACAACCTGTCCAAATTCGGCGACAACTACCTCGCCCTCCAATCACTCGAACGCAGCAAAACCCAAGCTGCCGGTAACGCTGCCGCCGAATAACTCCGTGCATCGGTCTGCATTAAAAAAAAGCGAAGTGCCGGGAAAATTTCCCGGCACTTCGCTTTTTTAAGCGGACTGCTCACTACAAATCATAATGCCGGATGTGTTCGTTCGGCTCGTCGGCATAGATCTGCCCGTCGCGCAGACGGATGATCCGATGGGCATGTTCGGCAATGTCTTCCTCGTGCGTTACGATGATGATGGTATTGCCCTGCTCGTAGATCTTCTGAAAGAGCTGCATGATCTCGATGGACGTCTTGGAGTCCAGGTTACCCGTCGGCTCATCGGCCAGGATGATGGAGGGATGGTTCACCAACGCCCGGGCTATGGCCACACGCTGACGTTGTCCTCCGGAGAGCTGGTTGGGCCTGTGCTCCATCCGGTTGGCCAGACCGACCGAAACCAAAGCCTCTTCCGCCCGGCGCATCCGCTCGGACAGTCCCACGCCGGCATAGATCATCGGCAAGGCCACGTTCTGCAGGGCCGTAATGCGAGGCAGGAGGTTGAAGGTCTGGAAGACAAAACCGATCTCCTTGTTACGTATTTCGGCCAACTCACTGTCCTCGAGCGAGCTGACATCATGTCCATTGAGGATATACTCCCCCGAGGTAGGGGTGTCGAGACATCCCAGGAGGTTCATCAAGGTGGACTTTCCNNGCCCGAAGGCCCCATCAAGGCTACGTATTGCCCGCGCTTGACACTCAGGCTGATGCCTTTGAGTACTTTTACAATCTCTGTTCCCAACGGAAAATCGCGCGTAATGTTGCGCAGAGTGATCACTTCGTCTTCCATCCTTTTTTCGGCAGGTTTTGTTGTGTGAGAGACAAATTTAGCACAAAAAGCCGACAATATTTCCTTCCCGTCCCGTTATTTATTCCACCGGCATCCGCTCGAAGAAAACTTCCTCGCCTCCTCGTCAGAGAGGGCATGCAAGCGG
>DCEW01000016.1:0-74189 GCA_002314265.1 Flavobacteriales bacterium UBA1820 | reverse complement strand
CCGCTTGCATGCCCTCTCTGACGGCCCTTGCCCCGGAGAGAAAAAAGAATCCCCCGCAAGGGGTGGATAGTCCCTGCGGAGGATTTCTTTTCGAGCAAACCTTAATGTGTTTCGCGGCGGATTTTTAGACGCCTGCCACGCGGCGTTTGTACTCGGCCAGGCAAGCAGCCAGACGCTCGGGTGCGGTCGTATCGCCGGGTACGTTGTGCGAAGGATGGATGTAGAGTTTCACTCCGCGGTTGTCCAGAATCTCGGCTACCGTGCAGACCGTAAGCCATACGCAGGTAATGAAGGCGATGGTCGAAACCGGGCCTACCGGATCGGGATTGTTCTTCAGATGAACCGTAGCATCGCCGGCCGGTGCGCAGGAATCGACTACCAGGTCGGCAATTTCGAAGATCGTCTTGCCCGAAGAGTGGCGGGTCTTCTTGCCTTTGGCCTGGGCAGCTGCACCGTAAGCGATCACCTTCATGCCGCGTTTTTTGGCTTCGAGGGCGATGTCGATGTTCACGTTGTTGATACCGGTGTGCGAGAAGATCCACATCACGTCGTCCTTGTCGAAGTTATATCCCTTCATGATCTGCACGCCGTAGCCTTCTACGCGCTCCAGGAACACGAACTGATGTACGCCCAGATCGCCCACGATCTGCGTGAAGAACGTCAAAGGCAGTTCGCAGATCGGGTGGAACCCTACGAAACCGCCGATACGCGGGTACATTTCCTGAATAGGAATCGTCGCGTGTCCGCAACCGAAAGTATGAACCCAGTGCCCTTTTTCGATGCAATCGGCCATCAGGGTTGCCGCTTTGGTAATGTTCTCCTGTTGCGTGTTTTCGATCTCGGACATAATGCCCCGGGCATTTTTCAGCCACTGTAATGCTACTTCCATTTTTTCTGTTTTGATTTTTAAGGTTGGTAATCTATGTTTTTATTGTTTTTTTATTTCTCACGCCTTGCCGGTCTTTTTCCGGACTGCCGCCGCAGCCACCGGCAAGAGCAGCATCATCATCACCACGGCCAGGGCCAGCACCACCGGGAACCACGCATATCCTCCCCGGTCGAACATCACGCCCACCACCTTGTTAAAGGCAAACTGACCGCACAGCGCAATAAAGATCGCAATGGAAAACGCCGTGCCGGACATCTCGCGGAACGCCCCGCCCAGATAAGACAATACCACCGGGTAGGTAGCCCCCACGCCGAATCCTACCAGCGCCATGGCCAAATGTACCAATGTTACGTCGCTGCTGAAATAGAGGATCGCCACCCCGGCCAGCGCCACCGTCAGGTAGAGGTACAGCGTACCGTTGTCCCGGAGTTTTTTCATGATCAGTCCCAAAGGCAAGCGCCCGCACAGCATCCCCACCGTAAACCAGGTGAGCGACAAGGTAGCTGCCGTAGCCGCCACCCCGCCGTGATCTTCCAGATACTTCGGGGTAAAGCTACCGCTGGCTCCTTCGAAACCGCTCTGGAAAAACAGAATGACTGCAAAAAGGAGCAGTGCCGGATACTTGAGCAGCCCCACCGTTTTGGTAAACGAAACGCTGCCCTGCGGCTTGGCCTGGGGGAACGGGATGAGGCAGAAATACACGATAAACAAGGCCATCACGCCCGATATGCAATGCAGCGGCACGATGTAGTTGTCCGGCATATAGTAGTTCAACAGCGTCCACAGCAAGGCCCCCACACAATAGAACGCCCCGAGGATGCTCAACCGGCCGCCTCTCCGTCTGTCGTCGTAGATATCCGAAACCAGCGCATTGGTCAGGCCGTTGAGGATTCCCCCGCCGAAACCGATCATGAACATCGCTCCGTGCAGCAACTGGATCTCCAGTGCGTTGGCCAGCCCTTCCAGGCCGATCAGCGAGAGCAGCGAACCGATGATCAGCAGCCACTTGTAGCCAAACCGGTCCACCACCGGTCCGAAAAGCACCGTGCCGAGGATGATCCCGATGGACATCGTGGAAGGCAATGCCGTCGCCCCTTCCACCCGGGCGTTGAGTTGTCCCAGGATCGGCCCGAGCGAAAGCATGGCCACACCGAAGAAGGCCAACCCGGCGCACGCCGCCACGAATACCTGGTTTGTTTTATAATTCATCGTCGTATGTTTTTTCGTTGGTTATTTTCTTTCGTTATGCAAAATGCCCGGCTCCCTTACTCGCTGATGCTGCGCAGGGCCAGGTACCCGGCACCCATCAGCACGGCATCCCCGCCGAGCATCGAGGGAACGATCTCCACTTTTTGGATGGCGATAGGTTGTGCGTGGCGCACCGCCGCCTGTTTGATCCGGTCCAGAAACTGAAGCGCCGGGCCGAATACTCCACCGCCGAAGATGATCTTCGAGGGGTCGAACAGGCTCACCAGATTGGCCACTGCCATGCCCCACATCTCGATGGCGATGTCGAAGGTCTTGGTAGCGATCTCATCGCCCTGGGGATACACCTCGAACAAATCGTACGAAGTGATCTCCTCCGGCTTCCGGTTGCGCAGCACGCCCTGGTACTGCGGATTTTCCTCGAGCAGTTCCCGGGCTACCTTGGCCAAGCCTTCGCCCGAGCAGTGGTGTTCGAAACAGCCGCACACCTCGTATTTTTGCTTGTATTCCTTGTCGAGCGCCCACCAACCGATCGCACCCGATATGTCGTGCGCTCCGCGCAGCACGCGGCCGTTGGCCAGGATTCCCGCTGCGATACCCGTTCCCACGGCCAGGAAAATAGCGTTGTTCACGTTTTCGGCCGCACCGGCCCATGCTTCGCCCAGAATGCAGCACACCCGGTCCGAATCGACCGTTACGATCGTATTGCGGTCGCACACCTGCTGGATCTCCTCCCGCAGCGGGTAGTCCTCCCATCCGGGAATATTGGGACACCAGACCGTTCCCCGATCCTGATACGAAATACCCGGCACGCAGATGCCTACGGCGTCGATGACCTGACCCAACCCTTTGGCCTGGCGCAACATATCGGAGACGAACTCCTGGATCAGACGGCCTACTTCATGTCCCTGCCGGTGTTCCAGTTTCCGTTCGTCCTTGTAGACGATTTCCGCATGTTCGGTGAAAACACCCCCCTTGAGCTTTGTTCCGCCCAGGTCCAAGCCTATTACTGCCATAGTCGTACGTATTTTGTTCTCTGTATAAGGTCGTGCTTTTCGAGAAAGCGGGGTAAATTTACAACTTTTCCCTGCATACGAAAATAAAAAACGCACAAACTTCCCTCCCCGACCAAAAAACAAGGTCGGAACAAGTCTTCCCGGCACGGGTTTTTACTAACTTTGTTTTGCGCAAAAAAACATCCCTTTTCCCCCAATGGGGAAAAAAAATACACCCAAAAACAACTGCGATGGAGCCTGTCGAGAAATCCCTCAAAAACTCTCTGGAGATCACACGCGGCAAAAACGACTGCTTTCTCCTCTGCGATTTCGGAGCCCTGTCCCCGGAATCGTTCGCCCGTTCACTGGACTTTCTCAAACGACAAAGTTGGACTCCGGACATCTCGGCCGTACTGGGCTTCGACCTCTCCCGGGTGGACGACCCGGACGGTTACCTGCGTCCGATCGGCGGAATGCTCCGCCGGATGGAGTTCAAACACCTGCTGTGTTTCGGCCCGCAGATCGAACAGTACCGCTACGCCTTTCCCAAACTGTCACTGCTCTACAACGACCTGGAAGACGCCCTGGCCGACCTGCCCAAGTTCGACTTCCAGAACGAGTCGGTACTGATCAAAGCCCCCGAATCGTTCTCCCCGCGCCGTATCGAATCCCTGATGCAACGCCGCGTCCACGACACCGTGCTGGAAGTCGATCTGAACGCCATCGTCCACAACCTGTCCTACCTGCGATCCAAACTTCCCGAAGGCACCCGTACCATGTGCATGGTCAAAGCCAAATCGTACGGACTGGGCGAAGCCGAAATCGCATCCGTCCTGCAGGACCACGCGGTCGATTACCTCGGAGTGGCTTACGTAGACGAAGGGGTTCACCTGCGCGCCCGGGGCATCCGCACCCCCATCATCGTGATGAACCCCGAACGCAGCAGCCTGACCACCCTGATCAAAAACCGGCTCGAACCGGAAATCTACTCCCTGGGCGTATTGGAACGCTTTGTCCAGGCTCTCGCCTCGTTTTCCTTTCCCGAACCCTATCCCATACACATCAAACTGGACACCGGCATGCACCGCCTGGGATTCTCCCCCAGCCAGATCGACTCGCTGGTATCCGCGCTGAAAGCCCTGCCGTCGGTACGCGTAGCCTCGGTCTTTTCCCACCTGGTGGCCGCCGAAGACCCTCGCGAGGAAGAGTTCACCCTGGGACAAATCCACCTCTTCGAACAGATGTCCGAACAGCTTTCCCGAGGCATCGGCTACCGTCCCATCCGCCACATCCTCAATACGGCCGGACTGTGCGCCTACGGCCAATACACCTTCGAAATGGTGCGTCTGGGGCTCGGCCTGTACGGTTATTCACCTTTCTATGCCGAACAAAAACGCTTGATCCCCTGCGCCACCCTGCGCACGGTCATCTCCCAGATCCGCGAACTCGAACCCGGCGAAACGGTGAGCTACAACCGCCGTTACCGCGTCTCGCACGTCTCGCACATCGCCACCCTGCCCATCGGATATGCCGACGGCATCCCTCGTCTGTGGGGCAACGGCAACGGATACGTCCAGATCGCAGGACAGAAAGCCCCCATCGTCGGCTCGGTGTGCATGGACATGATGATGGTCGACGTGACAGGCATCCCCTGCCGCGAAGGCGACCCGGTGATCCTGATGGGCGATTTTCCCACCGCCGACGAGATCGCCGAAGCTACCGGCACCATCTCCTACGAAATCCTCACCGGTATCTCCGACCGGGTAAAACACATCTATAAACTGGACATCTGACCTTCCAACCCCGTCTGCGACACCTATGCCCCGCTCCGTCCGCTCCATCGAACTGCTCGCCCCTGCCCGGGATGCCGAGATAGCCATCGCCGCCATCGACCACGGAGCGGATGCTGTGTACCTCGGCGGACCGGATTTCTCCGCCCGCCACCAGGCCGGCAACCCCGTCGAGCAACTCGCCCGGGTAGCCGACTATGCCCACCGTTACCGCGCCCGGGTATACGTAACCCTCAACACCCTGTTGCAGGACGAGGAGCTGCCCCGGGCGGAAGCAATGATCCGGGAAGTCTGTTCGGCCGGGATCGACGCGCTCATCGTGCAGGACATGGCTGTTTTGGAGATGGATCTTCCACCCGTCGAGCTACATGCCAGCACCCAAGCACACATCGACACGGTAGAAAAAGCCCTTTTCCTCCACCGCGCCGGTTTTTCCCGCCTGGTACTGGCCCGGGAACTCTCCCTGCCGCAGATCGAAGCCATCGCCCGGGAGAGCGGTGCCGAAATCGAAGCCTTTGTGCACGGTGCCCTGTGCGTAAGTTACAGCGGGCAGTGCTACCTCAGCCAAGCCTTGTGCGGACGCAGTGCCAACCGGGGACGCTGCGCTCAGGTATGCCGCCTGCCCTTCGACGTATTGGACCCCGAGGGACACCTCCTGCGCACCGGCACCCACGCCCTTTCGCTCAAGGACATGAACCGAAGCGCCCACCTGGAAGCACTCATCGATGCCGGAGTCTGCTCCCTGAAGATCGAAGGCCGCCTCAAGGACCTCCCCTACGTCAAAAACATCACCGCCTACTACCGCCGGACGCTGGACGACCTCCTGTACCGCCGCCCGGACTTGGCCCGTGCTTCGGACGGACAGGTGGACCTGCGCTTCACACCCGACCCCGCCCGCAGTTTCAACCGGGGATACACCGACTACCTTCTGCACGGGGAGCGCACCGAAGACCTTTCCAACCCCGCCACCCCCAAGTCCATCGGCCAGCCCGCCGGACGCGTAGTGTCCGTATCCCGCGACAGTTTCACCACCGACAGCCCCCTGGCCTTCGCTCCCGGCGACGGCTTCGTGTACCTGCGCCGGGGAGAAGTCCAGGGCGGTTTTCGCATCAACCGCGCCCAGGGCTCACGCCTGTATCCCTCCCGCATGCCCTCCGTGCGCCCCGGCGACCTCCTGTACCGCAACCAGGATGCCGCCTTCGACCGCCTTCTCGCCGCTTCAAGTGCCACGCGGAAAGTCGCCGTCGATCTCCGCCTGGAAGCCACCCCGGAGGGTTACCGCCTGCTGGCCGAAGACGAAAGCGGCCTGCACGCCGAAGGCACCCTCTGCGCGGCACACACCCCGGCCGACACGCCCCAGAAAGCCCGCCTGGAACAAGCCTTGTCCAAACTCGGCGGTACGGAGTTCGAAGCCCGCCACATCGCGATCGCATTCCCCTCGGAATACTTTCTCCCGCTCTCGGCCGTTTCCGCCCTGCGCCGCCAGACACTCGAAGCCCTGCGGGAAGTCCGCCTGCGCTCGGTGACCGGGCAGCGGCAGACCCTTCCGCACGCGCACCCGCCGCTTCCCCCCGGTTTGGATACCGACTACCGCCTGAACGTATCCAACCGCCTGGCCCAGCAATTTTACCGCCAGTGCGGCGCCGCCCGCCTCGCCCCGGCCTACGAACAGCAGAAGGTTCCCGGCGCACAACTGGCCGTATGCCTCCACTGTCTCCAATACAGCCTCGGACTCTGCCCCCGGCAGCATCCGGAGAAAGGGTTTCCTTATCTCGTGTTGCGTCATGGGCGCTTTGCCCTGCGCGCCGAGTTCGACTGCGCCCATTGCCGGATGAAGCTTTTTGCACTTCCTTAACGCCTCCTTTGGCCGGAAAGCCGTAAATTGCCCCTCGAAACTCGACTGAATCGATAAAACACCCCTACTTGCGATGAACAAACCGATCCGTATCGCGGCACTTTGCCTTCTCGCCTGCCTGCTGTCCACAGGCTGCGTTTCCAAAAAACTGTACAACGAACTGGCCGCCCGCCACGCCGAAGCGGTAGCCGAAAACGAAGCCCTGGCGGCCGAGAACCAAAAGAACCTCTCGGAGGCCGGCCGTTACCGCTCGCTCTACCAGGAGGCTTCCGACCAACTGGAGGCCGCCCGCCGTCAGTCGGCCGCCGACCGGGAAGCCCTCGAGCAGCTCAAACGTCAATATGCCGACTCGCAGCAATCCTACCAGAAGATGCTCGAAAACAAGGAAAACCTGCTGGATGCCTCCTCCCGCCAAGCCCGGGAATTTCTCGCCGAACTCAAAGCCAAACAGGACAGCATCTCTTCGCTGGAGGCCGAACTGGCCCGAAAACAGGCCGACCTGAACTCCCGCGAGGCCCGCGTAGCCCAGCTCGAAGGGATGATCTCCCAGATTCAGGACAAACTCACCTCCGTCAAGAACGCTCTGATGGACGCCTTGGTCGGATTTGAAGGAAAAGGCCTGATCATCACCCAGCGCGACGGGAAGATCTACGTTTCGCTGGAAAACCGCCTGCTGTTCCCCTCCGGCAGTTGGCAGGTAGACAGCGAAGGCCGCCGCGCCATTGCCGAGATCACCAAAGTGCTGGTTGCCCAGCCGGACATCCGCGTGATGATCGAAGGCCATACGGACAACGTACCCTACCGGGGACAGGGCGTACTGAAGGACAACTGGGACTTGAGCGTGATGCGCGCTACGGCCATCGTCAAACTCATCACCCAAAACCCCTCCATCGACCCGCGCAACATCACTGCCGCCGGCCGCAGCGAATACGACCCCGTGCTGCCCAATACCAATTCCGACAACCGGGCGCGCAACCGCCGCACGGAAGTGATCATCACTCCCGACCTGTCGGCCATCGAAAAAATGATCGACGAGTTGTCGATCGACTGATCCCCCGGAAGGCTTCTGCCCTCCGCTCCTTCCACATCCGCCGGGAAAGAACTTTTCTTTCCCGGCGTTTTTTTTTTCGCTTCCGAAGGTTGCCCCGGGGAGAAATTAAGCAAAAAAACTTGCTTTTTCCCACCGCAGTAGTTATCTTGTCGCCAGTTTTTGACATCGAATACTACCTATATTGTAACTACTTGCCGTCATGTGCGTACTTGAAGACCTCTACCGCCGTTACGGACCTTCGACCCCCGAAGGGGAAAACCTGCGCCGGGGACAGGAACTGCTCCGCGCGGGGGAATACGAACAATCTCTCGGATATTTCGACCTTGCCCAGCAGCATCCCAAGACCTCTTCACAGGCGCTCGAAGGCAAACTCGAAGCATTGCTGGCTCTGGAAAAATACGACGATGCCCACCGGACGATCGACGCCGCTCTGAAGGATTTCCCGGACAACGTGGTCGCCTGCCGCTACCGGGCCTTGCTCTACGCACGCGAAGACCGTACGGAGGACGCCATTTCCTGCTTGGATCATATCCTGGCCGTAGAACCCGACGACGAAAACGCTCACCTGGCCAAAAGCGAACTGCTGGTCAAAAAAGGCGACTACCAGGCGGCCTGCCGCACGGCAGAGGATCTCCTGGCGCGGCATCCGGACTCCGAAGCGGCCAATTTCGAAGCTGCCAAGACTTTCTTTGCGCTCAAGCAATACGACAAGGCCCTCACTCTGTTCGGCAAGGTCGTCCGCATGAACCCCTCCAACGCTTCCGCCCGAAAGGCGGAACGACGTTCGGTGGAAAAACTCCGCCGCTCGGAGAACAACGAACTCCGCCTGGCTCTGACCTTGCTGGACAACAAGATGTATGCCGACTCCCTGCACCACTTCGCCGACCTGCTCGCGCGGGGGGAAAATACGGCCGAGATCCACTACTTCCTCGGAAAAGCCTACAAAGGTCTGGGAGAAACCGATCGCATGATCGAAGCCATGCAGCAAGCCTCGGAACTCGCCCCGCGCAGCACCGCGCCGCTGCTGGAGATCGGCGAACAACTCCTCTCCGAAGGCAAAGCCGACCAGGCAATGAAGTACTTCGACCGCGTACTGAAAATAGAACCGTCCAACCGTCAGGCCAACATGCGCCGCGGCGAATACCTGCAACACGAGGGCCGTCCCGGCGAGGCCGATTCATACTACGACCGCATCCTGGACAAAAACAACCAAGACGCCGAAGCCTACCTGCGGAAGGGCACCACAGCCATGGACCGCTATCCGGCTGCCGGCAACCCGATGCTGTATTTCGACAAGGCCATGGAAGCCGACCCCACCTACGCCCTGCCGATGTACTACCGGGGACAGTTCCAACTGCTCTCCGGACAAAAGACGCGCTATGCGCTGGAATCGTTCAACAAAGCCGCTTACCTGGCCGCCATGTCCTGCGACGAAGAGCTGCTGGAGAAATGCCGGAAGGCCATCCGCGAGCTGACCCAACCCAGCTGACCGGCTCCGCTTCCACTGCGGTGCGAGAGGCAAGAACGTTCAAAACGCCCGCAAGAGAGCTCCCCCCCCTGCAAAGGGCTTGGTGTATCTCCAAAACCGTAAAACCGAGAAAGGGCTTGCCTTTAGGCAAGCCCTTTCTCGGTCGTATCCGTTAATCCGTTCAGCCCCGCAAAAAGTCTTCGGGGATCTTGCACACCGGGATCGGATTCATCTTGTGTGCATTGGCCGCATGGCGAGCCGCATAGATGCGCATCACCTCGGCCTGCCTCCCCTCAAAATCCGCGGCAGACCGTCCCTCGTTTACTCGGTCCATCGCCCATTCCAATTCGGGATACGTCGCGCCGATCTGCATCTGGTCGGTGCGATCGTTCTCGAACAAACCATCCGAAGGCTCGGCTTCCAGAATGCTCCGGGGCACGCCCAGAAAAGCCGCCAAGGCATATACCTGCGTCTTGGTCAAATCGCCGATCGGGCTCAGGTCCACTCCGCCGTCGCCCCACTTGGTAAAGAAACCGACACCGAAATCCTCGATCTTGTTGCCCGTCCCGGCCACCAACGCCCCGTTAACAGCCGCTGTCTGGTAGAGCGCCGTCATCCGCAAACGCGAACGCGTGTTGGCCAGTGCCATGTCGTCTTTCTCCCGGTTTCCGCTGCGGGGCAGCACCTGTGCCAACACATCGAACGCCTCGGTGAGATCGACCTCCTGCGTGCGGACATTGTCGTATCTCCCGGTCAGGAATGCGCACTGCTCCTGAGCACGGCTCACATGGCTGGATGCCTGGTGGATCGGCAGGGTCAAACACCACAAGGGTGCTCCCGTACGCGCACAAAGGGTCGATACCAGCGCCGAGTCCACCCCGCCCGAAACACCGACCACATATCCCCGGCTACCGCTGCCGCGCAAGTAATCGCGCAACCACTCCATGATGTACTCTGCTATTTTTTCTTCCTTCATCGTGATCTGTCGTTTATTTTTTCCGAGTGTAAAAATACACAAGCCTCCGCAGAAAACGAATCGTTCCGCCCGAAAAACGTTCCTTGTCCCTCCCTGCTTGCAAAAGGAGGAAAAATGCGTTACCTTGCCGCCATAAACCCCACCTTTCCATGAAAAAAGAACAGCACTTCACCTTTTCCTATACCTGCTACCCCACCGAACAGGACCTCCCAGACGAGGAACTCGCGCTTCTGCAAGCTGCCTCCCGCGCCCGGGAAAACGCCTACGCCCCCTATTCGGACTTTCTGGTAGGGGCAGCCGTCGAACTGGAAGACGGGACGATCGTCCCGGGCAACAACCAGGAAAACGCCGCATCGCCTTCGAGCCTGTGCGCCGAACGGGTCGCCGTTTACCATGCCTCGGCCCTGCATCCCGGAAAACGTATCGTGCGCATCGCCGTGTGCGGAGGACGGAGGGGAGAAACGAACCTGCAACCCGTCTCCCCGTGCGGAGCCTGCCGACAAGCCATCCTGGAATACGCCCAGCGGCAGAAAAGCCCCATCGACCTCCTCTTTGCCGGCAGTGGACCCGCACCGGCCGTCAAGGTCCGTATTGCCGACCTGCTGCCTTTCGGCTTCGGCAGCGAAGACCTCCTGGGATAAGTCTCCGAGGACTTTTCCACTCCCTCTCCCGTTTTTCCCAAAACTACCGCCCCGGATAGTCCTTGGGGCGAATCCGCACCTTGCGCCACAGGTAGGCCAGCGCATCTCCCGGATAGTGCCACAACATCCTCGGCCCGGCATACCGCATCACCTCCCGGATCCGCTCCCGCATCGCCGGAGCATAACAATGCACCCGACACGAGGAACAGTTCGGTTTTTCACTCCCGAAAGGGCATCCCTCCAACCTTCGCAGGGCATAGCGGCGCAATTCCTCGCACCGGGGACAAAATTTTCCCCTCCGGCTGCCGTGCCGTCCCCGGCAGTACAGCCCGATCATCCGCTCCACCACCCGCCTCTGACGGGCCATGGTCTTCTCTCCGGCTTCCGATTTCACAAGATTTTCATTTTTCTCGCCGCCCCTTTTCCCAAAAAGCGCGGCGCGATAAATCGCGCCGCGCTTTTTCTTGCCCGCCCGGGGATGAGACGCGTCAAAGACGTTCGACGATCACCCACTTGCCGTCGGCCAGCAGCGGCTCGGCCTGTTTGAATTTCAATTCCTTCACCTCGCCATTGGCAATATTCTGGATGCGTACCCGGTCGTTGCGCCCTATCTTGGGCTGTTCGCGCACGAAAGTGCGCGGACGTTCCGGCTCCTCGACCCGGTTGGGCACCCCGCGCTGTACATCGGTATCGGAGGCACCGTCGGCAGCTCCCCGGCCTTCACGTCCGACGACACGGCGCTGACGCTGCGCCGCCTCGACCCGCTGCGGATCGGGAGCGGGAAGATCGGCCTTGAACAGGAAGCTCACCACCTGGGCATTGACCCGCTTGATCATATCCTGGAACAGGTCGTAAGCCTCGAACTTGTAGATAAGCACCGGGTCTTTCTGTTCGTAAACGGCTGCACGCACACTCTCGCGCAAGTCGTCCATATCGCGCAGGTGCTGTTTCCATGCGTCGTCCGTGATGGAGAGCACCAGGTTTTTCTGAAAATCGAGCGTTACCTGCCGCCCCTGCGTATTGTAGGCCCTCTCCAGATCCGTGCCCACGTGCAGGGTTTTTACCCCGTCGGTGAACGGTACTCCGATCATCTTGTAGCGATTGCCCTGGGTCTCGTACACATTCTTGACAAAAGGATAGATGGCCGTAGTGATCCGATCGAGTTTCTGCTGGAAAGCCTTGTACACCGCATCAAAAAGCGCTTCGGTGAGGGCATCGACACTCATGGCGGCGTAATCCTGTTCAGCGATCGGATTGGGCACCGCGAAGGTATTCATCACCTGGAAGTCGAATCCCTGGAACGATCCGCCGTTTTTCTGCTCGTCCGCGATCACGAAACACGTATCGTGGATCATGTTGGCAATATCGACCGAAAGGCGTTCGCCGAAAAGGGCATGGCGGCGACGGGTGTAGATGACCTCGCGCTGGGAATTCATCACGTTGTCGTACTCCAGGGTATTCTTACGCGAGCCGAAATGGTTTTCCTCCACGCGTTTCTGCGCTTTTTCCACCATCTTGGTAATGCGCTTGTCCTGGATCACATCGCCTTCCTTCACACCGAGGAAAGCCATGATCTTGGCCAGACGTTCCGAAGCGAAAAGGCGCATCAGATTGTCCTCGAGCGAGATATAGAACTGCGAAGTTCCCGGGTCGCCCTGACGTCCGGCACGGCCGCGCAACTGACGGTCCACCCGGCGGGAATCGTGCCGCTCGGTACCGATGATGGCCAAACCGCCTGCCTGGCGCACCTCCGGGGTGAGCTTGATGTCGGTACCACGGCCCGCCATGTTGGTGGCGATGGTAACCACGCCCTTCCGTCCGGCCTCAGCCACGATCTCGGCTTCCTTCATGTGCATCTTGGCGTTGAGCACATTGTGCGGAATCTTGCGCAGGTTGAGCTGACGGCTGAGCAACTCCGACACCTCGACCGAAGTCGTACCCACCAGCACCGGGCGTCCGGCCTTGGACAGGCGTTCGATCTCGTCGATGATCGCATTGTATTTCTCGCGTTTGGTGCGGAACAAAAGGTCTTCGTAGTCGATACGCTGAATGGGACGGTTGGTCGGGATCTCGACCACGTCCAGTTTGTAGATCTCCCAAAACTCGTTGGCCTCGGTGATCGCCGTACCGGTCATACCGGCCAGTTTGTGGTACATGCGGAAGTAGTTCTGCAAGGTAACCGTCGCGTAAGTCTGGGTCGATTCCTCGATCTTGACGTTTTCCTTGGCCTCCAGTGCCTGGTGCAGACCGTCCGAATAGCGGCGTCCTTCCATGATACGGCCCGTCTGCTCGTCCACGATCTTGATCGCTCCGTCCATCACCACGTACTGCACGTCCTTTTCAAAGAGCGTGTAAGCCTTCAGCAACTGGTTGATGCTGTGGATACGGCGGCTCTTGATGCTGAAATCGCGGTAGAGTTCCTCCTTGGCCTGGGCTTTTTCGGCTTCCGTCCGGTCGGAGTGTTCGATCTCAGCCGTCGCCTCGCCGATGTTGGGCATGATGAAGTAACTCTCGTCGTCGTTGTACTGCGAAAGGAACGCGATACCCCGGTCGGTGAGCTGAATGCTGTTGTGGCGCTCGTCGATGGTGTAGTACAACTGCTCATCGATCACCGGCATCAGGCGGTTGTTGTCCCGCATGTAATAGTTTTCTGCCTCCTGCAGCAGGCGCTTGTTGTCCTCCTCGCTCAGGAACTTGATCAAGGCACTGTTCTTGGGCGCGCCGCGGAATACACGCAGCAGTTTCTTGGCTCCGCCTTCGTTCTTTTCGTCATAATCCCGGTTGCCCTCGGCCAGGAGTTTCTTGGCCTCGACCAGCATCCGGTTGGTCAACATCCGCTGTTCGCTCACGATGCGCTCCACCTGGGGTTTGAGGTCAACGAACTCCTGACGGTCGTCTCCGCCCACCACCGGTCCGGAGATGATCAGCGGCGTACGGGCATCGTCGATCAGCACCGAGTCCACCTCGTCCACGATCGCATAGTTGTGTTCGCGCTGCACCAGTTCCTCGGCCTCGCGGGCGCCGTTGTCGCGCAAGTAATCGAAACCAAACTCGCTGTTGGTCCCGTAAGTGATGTCGGCCAGGTAAGCGGCACGGCGTTCGGGAGAGTTGGGCTCGTGGTTGTCGATACAGTCCACGCTCAAGCCGTGGAACTGGAACAAGGGTCCCATCCACGCCGCGTCACGACGCGAAAGGTAGTTGTTGACCGTTACCACGTGTACGCCTTTGCCCGGCAAGGCGTTCAGGTAAATGGGCAAGGTAGCCACCAGCGTCTTTCCCTCACCGGTGGCCATCTCGGCGATCTTACCCTGGTGCAGGACCACGCCGCCGATCAGCTGCACGTCGTAATGCACCATGTCCCACGTAACGGGCTTCCCGGCCGCATCCCACGTATTGCTCCAAAGCGCACGATCGCCTTCGATCGTCACATTGGGATGGGTAGCGGACAACTGCCGGTCAAAGGGCTGGGCCGTTACCTCCAGTACGGGATTTTCCGCAAAGCGGCGCGCCGTTTCCTTGACCACGGCAAAAGCCTCGGGAAGGATCTCGTTGAGGATATTCTCGGTGATCTTATAAACTTCCTTTTTGAGTTCGTCGGCCTGGTTGAACAGCGCTTCCTTCCGTTCGAGGTTGTCGTTTTCGGCCTCGGCCTGGGCTTCCAAGGAAGCGATCTCGGCCTCCTTGTCGGCCACGGCCGTATGGATACGGTCCTTGAACTCCTGTGTCTTGGCGCGAAGCTCGTCGTTGGAGAGCGCCTTGAGGGCCTCCCCGTAGGACAACGTCTTGTTCACCAGGGGCATGATCTGTTTGATGTCCTTGGCGGATTTGTCGCCGAAGAAAAGCTTCATTACGCTTTCTATTACACTCATGGATCTGAAAAAATTATAGCGTTAAGTATCGGTTCTTTTTCACGGTTATTGAAGGCAAAGATACGCGAAAAAAAGGCAGATCGAAAATTCTTCCATCTATCTTTTGCATATTCCCTCGTCGAGCCGGAAAATTCTTTACATTCACTCCGCCCCGTACAATGTCTCGTTGTCCGAGGCATTCCCCCTAAAAACACCTCATAAGACTTCCGGCCACCGCTGCACTTCGGTGCGGAAGGGGGAAAAACGTGGGGGCAAGCAATTTTTTTGCTTGCCCCCACGTCAGACGTTGCGAATCTTTCGGAAAAAGAAGATCAATACTCCTCTTCGTTCCACAGGAAGTCGTCGTCCGTCGGATAGTCGGGCCAGAGTTCTTCCATCGATTCATACACCTCGCCTTCGTCCTCGGCTGCCTGGAGGTTTTCCACCACTTCCATCGGAGCACCGGTACGAATGGCGTAGTCGATCAGTTCGTCCTTGGTCGCAGGCCAGGGAGCATCGCTGAGATATTGTGCCAATTCGAGAGTCCAATACATAGTTATACCAGGTTTTTGAGGCGACCGAAATCACCCGTTGTACAGGAGGTGCAAAAATACTCTTTTTTCGCGTTCGCGCAAGAAAAACGAACGATTATTTTGTTGCTATAGTGTTAAAAGGTAAAACGATACGAAAACCTTTGCCCTGGAAATACTCCGGAGCGCATTCGCCGGTGACCAGCAAAAAATCACCGCCCCAAGCCCCGAGACTCTTCACCACCCCGCCCTGGTAATCGGCAAAACAGCGGCGGCCCACCGGTTCGACCCCCAACAGATTTCCGACCAAACGCTCGTGCTGCTCCACCAGAATTTCGAAGTCGCCCAACGTCCGGCACGAGAGCATCTGCCGAGCCATCCGCGTGACCTGCCCGGCAGCTTCCTGCCGCCTGTCGGNNTGCCGATAGGCAGCCACGGCCGAAGCCGTATCCTGTTTCGCTCCGCTGTACACAAAGTAAAGCCGACGGGCAAAAGGCGGACGGAACACCACCTCCTCCCAGCGGGGGATTCCCTGCTCCAAACGGTACAACAGCGCATTCCCCTGCCGGATACCCGCACAAGCCACGTCGTAACCGCTGCCCGGCCACGCCCGGCGTACCAGCGCAAACGGATCGACCTGCGCCCACTGCGCCAAAGTATAGATCAAGGTCGAAGACGAGCCCAAGCCCCAGGAACGGTCGAATTCCGCATGGAGGCAGACCCTCTTTCCTGAAAAGTCAAACCGAGGATTTTCTTCCCGGCACACCGCCAGCAAACTCTTCAAGCGCGCCGCCACGGCCACATTCGAAGCCTCCTGCAAAATCCCGTCCGCCGCAAAACGGGCCGAAAACCAAACGCTCCCGTCCTTCTCCGTACTTTCCCACTCCAAGCCATCTCCCGGGACATCTTCCACGCGCATCCGCTGCCCTACCTGCAAGCCCAGGGCCAAAGCCTCAGCCCCGTCCAGCACCAGGTATTCGCCCGAAAGCAACAGTTTCCCCCGACCGTAAAATTCACAAGCCATCGTGCGGACAGGTTTTCAGAACAAACTGCGTCCCGTCCCACTGCCCGTAGGTGTAGAACGTGATCCAGTCGCCCAGGTTGATGTACCGCGCCCCACCCGCAAGCGGCTTGTCGATGGGCAGGTGGCGGTGTCCGAAGACGAAATAGTCGTAATGCTGTCCCTTGAGCGTATCGACGCAGAACTGGTATAGCCACTCGTTCTCGTCGCCCAAATAGGTGTTTTGCGAACAACCCGTAGCCGCGCGCGAACGCCGGGAAAAATAGTCGGCCGTCCGCATGGCAAAATCGGGATGGAGCAGGTGGGAAAACAGCCAGCGCGCCACCGGATTTTTGAACACCGCTTTCATCATCTTGAATCGATGGTCTTTCGGCCCCAGGCCGTCGCCATGCCCCACGAAAAATCTCTTGCCGGAAATGTCGAACTCCCGGGGTTCGTGGAACATCTCGACCCCGAGTTCGCGGGCGAAATAATCCTTGGCCCACATATCGTGGTTGCCCGAGAAAAAGTACACCGGGATACCCTCGTCGGTCCATTGGGCAAGTTTTCCCAGCAGGCGCACATACCCTTTGGGGACGACCTTTTTCCACTCGTACCAAAAGTCGAACACGTCCCCGCAGAGCACCAGAGCCCCGCAGTCGGGACGGATCCGGTCCATCCAGCGCAGCAGCAGTTTTTCCTTCTCCCGGGTACGGAGGAAGCCTCCCGAACCCAGATGCATGTCCGAAGCGAAATAGACGCTTTCCCCCGCTTTCAGATCGATCGTTATCTTTTCCATCGAAGGCCTTGAGGATATTCGTTCTTTCTATCGAGGATTGTCCTGAGCGAACCACTCGGCGTACGAACTGGCCGTCTCGTACAGCCGCAAAGCCTCCAGGGTAACCCCTTGGGGCAATTCCCCGCGGATACGCTCGGCAAAGTCGGCCAGCAACATCTCGCACGTAGGCGGAAAGTGGCATTCGACGATCTTCATGCCCACCCCCTTGCCGGCCAAGGAACGGGAAATATCGCTCTGGGGACTTTCGGCATACACCATGAAACTATGGTCGAGCGGCTCGACGATCCGGCGGTTCACGATGTCCTTGAGCACCGAAAAATCCACCACCATCCCGTTCTTGGGATGTCCGGGGGCCGAGATAGGCTCGCCCTTGACCGTGACGAACAGGCGATAGGAATGCCCGTGAATATTGGAACACTCTCCGTCGTAATTGTACAGCGCATGGGCTGCCTCGAAGCCGAATTCCTTTGTTACTCTTATCGTTGCCATACTTTTTTCCGGGCAGGACTTCCTGCCCCCTCCCTGCAAAGGTAACAAACTGACGCGACTTAAAAAACCGAAGAGCATCCTCCCCGCCTTTGCCTTGCGGGAAGAATCGTCCATTCCCTGCAAAAAAACGCCGTTTTCCTCCCGGCATTCCGTATCTTTGACTTCACCCGGAGGCTTTCCGCATTGGGTCGGAATGCCGGGACAAACACAAACGCCCATCCTCATCCCTCTACCACCATGAAGCATCTTTTTCGCACCATTGTCCTGTCGGTCTTCTGCCTGTGGAGTGCCGCCGAAGTCTTGGCCGCTTCTGCCACCATCGACCGGATCTGGCTGGAGCACAATGTTTCGCAAGACGGACAGACCGGCCTGCGCATCCATCTCGATTTTACCGTCTGGGACATGCAGGGGCAGCAGGGCGAAGCCGTCGCCTACTTCGAATCGCCCAAAGGCATCGGGGTGAAAGACCTCGACCGTCGCTATTACACCACCGATGGAAACGTATCCACCAGCGAACGTTTCACCCCTTCATATCCGGGAACGGAGTACAGCGACTTTACCCTTTTCATCCCCAACGAACAACTCCACCTGCTCCCCGGATCGCACACCTACTACTGCCAGGTGTGCCTGCTCGACGCCCAGGGCAACGACCTTGCCTACAGCGACTACGCCGAATTCGAAGGCACGGGCACGGAAGCGCCTCCGGCAGCCTCCCCGGCCGCTCCAGCGCATTCCCGACTTCCGGAGCATTTCGAAGTTTACCTGGAAAACCGGACGGACCTTCCCGGATCCACCAAAAACCACTGCCCCATCCGCGTTTGGGGCGGCGACGGGCCGGACGGCCCCTATTGCTGTGCCGCCTTTGCCGGCAGCATCGAACCGTTTTTCGTCTGGAACGGCACGCTGAGCATCGCGGGGGACAACTTTGTCTTCAAGAACCGCGGCGACTACGCCAGCACCTTTACCCTCCGGCGCGACTTGACGGCAGCCACGTATCACGGAGGTGGCTCCCTCTCGCCCTTGGAATCCTACGGTCCGCCCATGTCCCGGGACTCCTGGATGGAAGCGTCGATCGCCTGGGGGCAAGCCAACCTCAATGCCTATCAAGCCCTCTCCAGCAGTTCGTCGGCCTACCAGGCGGACTCGCCGCGCGACGAAGACTCCCAAAGTTCCTCTCGCCAATCTTCCACCCCCACCTACCGCGACCAGATCATCTACATCACCAACTATACGGGCAAAGACATCCGCCAGTGGTGCGACCAGTGCCAGGAGTGGGGACTTCCCCACATCCACGGCCGCCAGCGTTCCAACTGACGGAAAGGGTCTCTCCCGGCCGGGAGAGACCTGCCTGATCCCGGCTGTCGGTATCTTCTTCTTGCCGACAAGCGTGGAAGGGATGGAGCATTCGCTCCATCCCTTCCACGCTTGTGTTCTTTTCCAGAAAAATTTCCCCGAAAATCTTCCGCCTCGACCACTAGACGGGCTCGCGCCTCAGGCTTCCCGGGAAGCAAACTCCACCACCTTGGCGGCGATGTCGGCAAAAGCGCGCCCCATCGGAGAATCCCCGTCCAACGCAACCGGACGTCCGGCATCGGAAGCCTCCCGAATGGACTGCACCAGGGGTATTTCGCCCAGGAACGGGATCTTGTAATCGGCCGCCAGTGCCTTCCCGCCCGAACGTCCGAAGATGTAGTAACGGTTTTGCGGCAATTCGGCCGGGGTAAAGTAGGCCATGTTCTCGATAAGCCCTACGATGGGCACATGGATATTTTTGTTGAGAAACAGTTCGATCCCCCGGCGGGCATCGTTCAGCGCTACGTTCTGAGGCGTAGTTACGATGATCGCTCCGGTGAGCGGCAGCGAACCGGTCAAGGTCAGGTGGATGTCGCCCGTTCCGGGAGGCATGTCGATGAGCAGGTAATCCAACTCGCCCCACTGGGTTTCAAAGACCATCTGCTGGAGAGCCTTGGTGGCCATCGCTCCCCGCCAGGCCATTGCCTGATCGGGCCGTGCGAAAAAGCCGATGGACTGCAACTTGATCCCGTAGGCCTCGATGGGGGTCATCATGTCCTTTCCGTCTTGTTCCACCGCAGTAGGCATCGCCCCCTCCACGTCGAACATGATGGGCATCGACGGACCGTAAATATCGGCATCGACCAGTCCTACGCGGTAACCGGCCTTACCCAGGGCAACAGCCAGGTTGGCCGCGACGGTGGATTTTCCCACTCCGCCCTTGCCCGAAGCGATGGCGATGATGTGGCGCACCCGGGAGATGGAAGTCTCGATCGGGGCGATGGGATCGTCCTGCGGTTTTTCACTGCCCACCGTAGCGCTTACTTCGGCTTCGGGATACAGTTTTTCCACCAGGTACTTGATCTGGTTTTCCACCTTGCGGCGCATGTTGAGGGCCGGGGTAAATACGACGGCCTCGATGTATATCCGACGGCCGTCCACCTCGACTTTCCGCACCCCGCCCATGGTTACCAGGTCCTGCGAAGTACCGGGCATGTTGATCGGGCGCAGAGCCTCGACGATTTTTTCCTTGTCAAAATCCATTGTCTTTCTCTTTAATTTCGTTGTTTTTTCTTCTTTCGACCGTTCGTTTCTGGCTCTATGCGGGACTGAGGAGGTCAGAAATCGAAGGCCGACTCCCGGCGACGGAACACCAGGTCCTTTACTTTCAAACCGAAAGCCAGTGCCAGATACAGCACAAAGGAGGCCCCGAGGGTAAAAAACGCACTGTATATCATGAATACCCGCATGGAATTGGTGCGGATAGCCATCCGGGCGGTGAGCCTCTTGCACACCCCGAAGCCATGTCGGGCAAGGTATTGGCGCAGGTGTTCGGTCATCGGTGAATCCTTGTTGGAAAACAAAGGTCAAAAATAGGGAATATTTCCGGGAAAAATTTTTCGGTAACATAAATAATCGTAATTTTGACGCAACCTCCTTCCCGTCTGGGACGAGGTGTTTTTTCGTTATTTATTTATTTTTAAATTTTTTACATTGATGAAAATTTTTGCCGCAAGGCTTTCCCCGAACACCACGGCGGAGTCTTTGCAAGCTCTTTTCGAGCAATTCGGAGAAGTTACTTCCTCCAAAGTGATCATGGACCGTGAAACCGGTCGGTCAAAATGTTACGGTTTTGTTGAAATGGCGGACGACGAACAAGGCCGCCAGGCAGTCGAAGCGCTCAACGGCGTGGAGTACGAAGGATCTTCCATCGCTACCAAAGAAGCGGTTCCGCACGAAGATTACAAGAAAGCGCACAGCAACTACCCGCAGCACCGCGAAGGGGGCTACCAGCGTCGTGAGGGGGGCTACCAACCGCGCGAAGGCGGATACCAACCCCGTGAGGGTGGTTTCCAGCGCCGCGAAGGCGGTTTCCAGCGTCGCGAAGGCGGTTTCCAGCGCCGCGAAGGGGGCTTCCAGCGTCGCGAGGGGGGCTATCAGCGCCGCGAGGGGGGCTACCAGCGCCGCGAAGGGGGCTTCCAACGTCGCGAAGGTGGTTATCAGCGCCGCGACAACTACTCCGACCGCAGCGGGGGATACCGCGAGGGAGGGTACGAGCCGCGAGAAGACAACGACAATCATCAGGACAATTTCTGAATCGAATCCATAGGCATGGCCTTGTCCCGCAAGCCCTCGAAGGGTTTGCGGGATTTTTTATAAAAATATTTTCCGGCCCACCGTTCGACGACGATAATTATCGTTAATTATCGCTATCTTTAGCTTGGGATTATCTTTGGTTTTCTTCCAAAGTCCTCGAAGGTGGAAGATAGGGACGGAGGTTCTTCTCTCTATGAGCCGGACATGCCGCCCCAGACACCCGCATCGACTCGCGGGATGCAGCGCGAGGAGTTCCATTAAAATACCCGTCAAATCAAACAGTAGGACGATATTTCCTTTTTGTGACCATGAAAACAACATTGAGATTCCTCCCCTTCCTGTGCCTTGTGCTGCTGGTGGGCAGTTGCAAAGACTCCTCGCAGAAAGAGAGGAGCCGGCATGGGAACAAACGCCCGTTTCCGGTGTCAGGATGGTATTCGACCGCCCGAAAATGGGTTGTGTCCCGATCCTGTCGGATAGCGGCTGCCTGTTTTTCCGCTTGCACCGTTCGGAAAGCCATACGGTAGCCCTTTACCGCATCCAGGGGGATTCCCTGCTGTTCCTGCAGGAAATCCTTCCCAAGGGGGATGGGCCGGAAGACCTCTACATCCCGCAGATAAAGCTGCTTCGCGATACGCTCTATGCCTTGGGGCTGTTCAATGGAGAAAACAAAATCCTGAAAACCGCTTGGCCTCCTTCGGATGATTCGCTGCAGGTGCCCCCGGTATGGAAGTCCTTGCACTGGAACGGTTACTTCAACCTCAAAGACGGCTATCCGCTGAACGATTCCACCCTGCTGGTTACCGGCAGCCAGAACGACAACCAGGAGATGTTCTTTCTGTTTTACCCTGCACAAGAGCGGCTTGTCCCTGCCGGGTTTGAGTTTCCCGACGACATACCGGGAAGGTCCCAATCAAAGTCCATCATTTACTCCGGCCAGATCGAAAAGCACCCGCAGAAAGACCGCTTCGTCTTTTACACCCGCAGCTTCGGACGCTACGTCCTTGTTTTCGACTGCAAAAACGGACGGATCGAAAATCCCCGAGCCCTCTGTGCAGATCTGCCGAAATACGAACTCACCGATGCTCCCCTGAACAACAGGCGGATAGCCGACGATTCGTGGACGGGCGTGCGGGCGGTATCGGTTACGCAGGAGTACATTTATGTCATTTACAACGACTACACCATGGGGCAAATGCGTGACCTGACCAACAAGGCAGACGAACGGTGGCACTATACCGACCGTATCTACGTGTACGACTGGGAGGGGAACCCCGTGAAATGCTACCGGACGGACCATCCCATCAGCACCCTTGCCGTTTCGCCCGACGGCCGTTACGCTTATGCCAGCGGCATCCCGCAGGAAGATCAGGAAACCATCTGGCGTTTTCCCCTTCCGTAGCGTTCGTTTCGGCATCGCGTCCCTTCCCAAGCAAAAAGCCAAAGAGCGGTTGCAGGTCCTGCCTGCAACCGCTCTTTGGCTTGAACCGCTGTCTTTGCAACGGCCTTTACAGTTTCCGCTGCACCAGCGCACGCGCCAGGCGGATGTAATGCTCGCGATAAGGCTGCGAAAAAGGCAGGCTGTCCACATGGGCCAAGGCTTTCTCGGTATAGCGGTCTATCTGCTCGCGCAAGGCCTGGTCCGCTCCGGTTGCCCTGTACAGGTCCCGAACCGCTTCAATCTTTTCCTCTTCGTCCGCCAGAGAGAAGGCCCGCTCGAACTCCTCCTGCGAAGCCCGCTCGCGCGCCGTGATGTACAGGAAAGTCTTTTTCCCTTCGAGGATGTCCCCGCCGATCCGCTTGCCGAAGGTCCGGGGATCGCCGAAAGTATCCAGGTAATCGTCCGTGAGCTGGAACGCCAGACCGACATCGGTACCGAAACCTTCCAGCGCTTCGAGTTCCCGGGTGGAAGCCCCGGCCACGATACCGCCTATGCGCAGCGCCCCGCCGATGAGCACCGCCGTCTTGAGGCGGATCATCTCCATGTACTGCGCTTGGGAGACGTCGCCGATCTTTTCGTAATCCATGTCGAGCTGCTGTCCCTCGCACACCTGGCGTGCCACACGGTTGAAAGCCAGGATGACCTCCCGGAAGGTATCCCCCTGATAAGATTCGAACAGTTCGTAGGCCTGGATCATCATCACATCGCCCGAGAGGATGGCCGTATTGGCATCCCAGCGGCAATGTACCGTCGGATGTCCCCGCCGCAGGGGGGCACGGTCCATGATGTCGTCGTGTACCAGCGAAAAGTTGTGGAACACTTCGATCGCCATGGCCGCAGGCATGGCCTTTTCCAAGGGGCAGCCGAAGCTGTCCGCCGCCAACAGCACCAGTGCCGGACGCAGCCGTTTCCCTCCCAGGGACAGGATGTAGTGCACCGGCTGGTACAGATGCTCGGGCGAGGTGTGCCGGCGGTAGTACTCCCCAAAAGCCTGCTCGATGGCCGAAGAATAACGTTCTAAAAACTTGTCCATATCTCGTCTTTCGTTTTTTGTCCCTTTGCCTATTTGCTTTGTTTCCCCTTTGCTTACTTGCCGGCTCCGGATTCCACGACGCTTCCCAGAAGCGTACCCTGGGTAGTCTCGTCGATACGCACCCGGACGAAATCACCCACGCGGTGTCCCGCTGCGTCGAACACTACGACGATCCCCTGGCTGTTGCGCCCGAACAGGCGTCCGGCATCCTTCTTGCTCGTGCCTTCGCACAACACCTCGCACTCGCGCCCGATGTACTGCGCGTTGCGCCAGGCGGAATGCTGCGCCTGGAGTGCGATGATCTCGTCCAAGCGGCGCTGCTTCACCTCCTCGGGCACATCATCGGGGTAATGCCGGGCGGCGTAGGTACCCGGACGTTCGGAATATTTGAACATGTATCCGAAGTCGTACTTGACGTATTCCATCAGGGAAAGAGTCTGGCGATGGTCTTCCTCCGTTTCGGTCGGGTAGCCCGCGATCACGTCCATCGTCAATCCGCAATCGGGCAGCTTGGCCCGGATCCGATCGATCAGCGCCAGGTATTCCTCCCGGGTATAGCCCCGGTGCATGTGGCGCAGGATACGGGTCGATCCGCTCTGGAACGGCAGGTGCAGATACCGGCAGATGTTGGGATGGGAAGCGATTGCATCGAGCACGTCATCGGTCATGTCGTGCGGATTGGACGTGCAGAAACGGATGCGCATCCGGGGAAACGCCTCCGCTACCCGGGACAAAAGCCCCGAAAAACGGCAGGCATTCTCCCGAGCCTCCCGGGAAGCCTTCTCGAAATCCTTTTTCGCCCCGCCGCCGTACCACAGGTACGAATCGATGTTCTGCCCCAGGAGCGTTACCTCGCGCACCCCCTTGTCCTGCAACACGCGGATCTCCTCCAGCACGGACTGCGGGTCGCGGCTGCGTTCCCGGCCCCGGGTGTAGGGCACCACACAATACGTACACATGTTGTCGCATCCCCGCATTACCGACACGAAAGCCGTCGGAGAGCCTTCCGAAAGGCGCACCGGGCGGATCCCGTCGTAGGTTTCGCACAAGGACAGACGGACATTTACCGCCGGAAGAGAGGCCTGCGCCTGTTCCACCAGGCGGGGCAGGTCGCGGTAGGCATCCGGGCCGGCCACCAGATCGATCATGCGTTCCTCTTCGAGCAGTTTTTCTTTCAGGCGCTCGGCCATGCAGCCCAGCACCCCGATCACCAGATGGGGGCGCAGGCGTTTCAGATGGGTGAAATTGGCCAGTTTGTTGCGTACCGTCTGCTCGGCCTTCTCCCGCACGGAACACGTGTTGACCAGGATCAGATCGGCGGCCTTGAGCTCGTCGGTCAGTTCGTAGCCCTCACCGGCCATGATCCCGGCCACTACCTCGCTGTCCGCCACATTCATCTGGCAGCCATAGGTCTCGATAAAGAGTTTCTTTCGTTCGGTTTTCTCCTGCATCGTTTGTCCGGCCCGCCTTTTCAAAGATGCACCCTGACAGAAAGTATCCCATGCGCACCCCCGGCGAACCGGCACAAAAATACTTCTTTTTCTCCACACTGCCGCAAGTCCCCCTCCCCGGGGAAAGGGAACCCGTTCTCGTATAAGCGACAAGCCCCGGNNCCGGGGCTTGTCGCTTATACGAGGACGGGGGATCACTCCGGCCAAACGCACACCAGATTGCGGTCGCCGAAGCCGTCGTCCACACGTCCTACGGGAGTGAAGTACTTGTTGGCTTCGATCCAGGGCAAGGGATACGCAGCCTCACTACGGGTGTAGGGGCGGTCCCATGTGTCGGCCGTGACGGCATACAAAGGATGCGGAGCATTGACCAACAGGTTGTTCTGCGGATCCTCGATCGAGCGGATTTCCTCCAGGATATGGATCAGCGCATCGGCAAAACGGTCCAGTTCGTCTTTCGATTCGCTTTCCGTCGGCTCGACCATCAACGTCTCGTGCACCGGGAACGATACCGTCGGCGCATGGAATCCGTAATCCATCAAACGCTTGGACACATCGCCGGCCGTTACGCCGTATTTCTCCTTGATCGGGCGCAGATCGACGATCAACTCGTGAGCCGTGCGTCCGTTCGGACCGCTGTACAGAATATCGAAGTGTTTCTCCAGGCGAGCCTTCAGGTAATTGGCATTGAGGATCGCGTACTGCGTAGCCCGGGTAAGTCCCTGCGCGCCCAGCGCCAGGATATAGCCGTAGGAAATGGCATCGATCATCGCCGCCCCCCAGGGAGCCGACGACACGGCCGAACATTCCTTCTCGCCACCCGTGCGCACCACCGGGTTGCCCGGCAGGTAGGGGGCCAAGTGGTTTTTCACGCTGATCGAACCCACGCCCGGACCGCCACCGCCGTGCGGCATGGCAAAGGTCTTGTGCAGGTTCAGGTGGCATACATCCGCGCCGATGTACCCCGGCGAAGTCAGCCCCACCTGGGCATTCATGTTCGCCCCGTCCATGTAGACCTGTCCGCCGCAGTTGTGGACGATCTCCACGATCTGGGCAACGGTCCCTTCGAAGATCCCGTAGGTGGACGGATAGGTGATCATCACACACGAAAGGCGGTCCTTGTATTCCTCGGCGCGCGCACGCAGGTCGTCCACGTCGATCGTACCGTCGTCGTTGGAGCGGATCGTTACGATCTGGTAACCGGCCATCGCGGCCGAAGCCGGATTGGTGCCGTGAGCCGAAGCCGGGATCAGGCACACGTTGCGGTGTCCCTGTCCGTTGTCCTGCTGGTAGCGCTGGATCACCCGCAGTCCGGCATACTCGCCCGATGCACCCGAAAGCGGCTGAAGCGACGTGGCCGACATGCCCGTTATCTCGGAAAGGAAAGCCTCCAGGCGCGAAAGCATCGTGCGATACCCTTCCGTCTGCTCTTCCGGAGCGAAGGGATGCACGTCGCCCCAAAGGGGGTGCGAGAGGGGGATCATCTCAAAGGCCGCATTGAGCTTCATCGTACACGAACCCAGCGGAATCATCGAATGGGTGAGCGAAATATCCTTGCGTTCCAGCGACTTGATGTAGCGCATCATTTCGGTCTCGCTGTGGTAGCTCCGGAACACCTTCTGGATGAGGAAGGCCGACTGGCGCAACAGCTCGGGCTGCACCCGGCATTCCTGGGAAAGCTTCGATACCGGGTCGCGGAACACCTCGCGCGCAGCGGCAAACACGTACGCGATGCGGTTCATCTCGGCCAGGGTTGTATACTGCGAGAGGGAGATTCCCACTTTGTCCTCGTCCACGTACAGGAAATTAATCCCCTCGCCCTCGGCTATCTCGCGGATACGCTCCGTGTCGTCGCCCGTGTGCAGCAAGAGCGTATCGAAGAACGAGGTGTTGAGCTGTTGATAGCCAAGCCGTTCCAGGATTTCCGCCAGCGTCACAGCCATCGCGTGCGTATCGCGCGCCATCTTCCCGATGCCCTCCGGTCCGTAGTACACCGCGTACATTCCCGCCATGACCGCCATCAGGACCGAAGCGGTGCAGATATTGGAAGTCGCTTTTTCCCGCTTGATATGTTGTTCACGCATCTGCAAGGCCATGCGCAAGGCCGGCCGTCCGGCCTTGTCCACCGACAGGCCGATGATGCGCCCGGGCAACTCGCGTTTGTACTCCTCCCGGGTAGCGAAATACGCTGCCGCCGGGCCGCCGAAGCCCATCGGGATGCCGAAACGCTGGGTCGATCCCACGGCTACGTCGGCGCCCCATTCGCCCGGAGGGGTAAGCAGCGCCAGGGAAAGGATATCGGCCGCTACGACGACCTTCACCCCTGCCTGGTGCGCCTGCTGGACCACCTGACGGTAGTCCTCCACCGCACCGGTAGCGGTCGGGTATTGCAACATCATGCCGAAATAGTCCGGCTGCGGAGAGAAAGCGAATTCGTCGCCTTCGACCAGTTCGATGCCCAGCGGTTCGGCGCGCGTCTTGAGCACGTCGAGGGTCTGGGGCAGGACGTTTTCCGAAACGAAAAACTTCGACACGCCGGCTTTTTTCTGCTCGCGGCTGCGGGCGTGGAACAGCATCAGCATGGCCTCGGCCGCGGAAGTGCCTTCGTCGAGCAGCGAAGCATTGGCGATGGGCAGTCCGGTGAGCGAAGCGACCATCGTCTGGAAGTTCATCAGCGCTTCGAGGCGCCCCTGGGATATTTCCGCCTGGTAAGGGGTATAGGATGTGTACCACGCGGGGTTCTCGAAAATATTGCGTTGGATCACCGGCTCCATCGGCACGGAATAGTACCCCAGTCCGATGTAGTTCTTGAAGGGCTTGTTGAGCGATGCCAACTGGTGGAAATGCGCCAGATACTGCGCCTGGGTCATCGCCTGGGGCAGACGCAAAGGCTCCTTCAAACGGATTTCGGCCGGGATGGTCTGGTCGATGAGTTCTTCGAGGCTCGCAGCGCCGACGGCCTGGAGCATCTGCTGGGTCTGTTTTTCATCGGGTCCGGTCTGACGCCGGGAAAAGTCGAAAGGATTCGTCATGACTCACAAAATACGTATAGGATTAGAAAAAGTCGTTTCTTTTCACGCGAAAACTCGCCGAGCACAAATGTAGTGATAAGCCCCGGAAAAAGAAAACAGAAACCAGCAGAACTTCACTCCTGTGTATCTATAAAGAAACGTGTAATTCTCTTCCTCCCTACAATAATAAAACAGACTACTCGATCAAACGTAATATCTCCTGTTTATACAAATTTTCCAATCTCATATTGCCTATAGGAGAACCTACCAACACTATCTTATTGTATTGATCCAATAAAAACGTATGTAATAATGGTTTATCATATGGTATCTTATTATTAAACAATAAATCACTTTTTGGATCAATAAAAAACGGATGAGAAAAACCTATATCCTTAATATATCTTTTCAATTCTTCTACATCTTGGGTACGAACATATATTAAAATAGAAACTTTACCTAATTCTGTAAAATCATCCCATTTTTTTTCCCATTGGGAAAACTGGTCGACGCAAGCCATACATTCCCCATTAATATACACAATTATTTTAGCCCTACCTCTTTGAAGTTCACCCCCTATCTCCCCACCATCCTTTATGTTATTATAACACACTAATCCCTCCGGCAAAACCAATTCCGTACCTATTCTTTCTGCAATAATACCTTTCCATTCATCATTATCCTCGCAAGAGGATGTGATGCAAAAAATAACGCCTAATAAAAAAATTTTCCAAACTCTTTCCATATCTTATACCCCGAATCGTTCTATCAGACATCTCGAACCGTTGAAAACATACAATTTATCTCCAACCAAACACATCGTTCGATACACGTCATCCGGCAACTTCCACACACATTCCGGTTGGATCTTCCCGGAAGACAAATCCAATACAAGAATCCTGTTGCGGAAAAATTCCCCCTCTATCCAAGAATTACACAACAGATACATTCTCTTCCTTTCGCTATCAAAACAAGCCCCATTGATCAACGTAGCATAAGAGTTTGTCTTCTTTTGTTGAATTTGCACATAAGCAATCGCATCTTTTATCACCGGAAGTTGTGAAAAATCATAACGTTCCACATGATTTCCGAAACGATCGTATCGATCCAGAAAAGGCAGATTGTCCGACACGGCCCATAGCCATTCTCCATCTTCAAAGAAAAAATGACCATTGCGAATATATGTTTGCATTTCACTGTCAAAACGATCCAAGCGCCCAAAAAACGCCTTATCGGAAGTATCCTTGACAGACATTCGTACAAAAGCACTATCGAGTGCTATCCGAGAATTGTTACAAACTATTTCCCCTGCACAGAATGACAAATCCCACTTGTTACCTATCGGAAGATCCCTAAAAGGGATAGCCCCCAAATGTTTTCCCGAAAGGTCATAAAACTGAATTCGGGCATTTCCGACATCGAAGACAGCGATCGTATCCCCACTAATATCCAGCCCCTCCATCTCGACCATCTCTGTCGGCCCATTACCTTTACCCCCGATGGTATTCTTCAAATTCAGATCTGCATCCAAACGCAAAATCTGACCACGACCGACCTCCGTAATGAAAATATCTCCTTGATAAGCCTTCATCCGACGGACCTTGGAAAACAACGAAGAATCACTCAGCACCTCTATGCTCTTCTGCGGATGAAGTTCCACTATAGGGATAACATCTTTTTCTCTACAAGAAGAGAACAATAAAGAAAACACTATCCCCGTTAAAATCTGTACTTTATTTTTCATAACCCATTTAACAATAAGTTGTCCACCCATCACACCTAACATACCCTCCTTCAACACTACCTACACACTCTGTTTCCCCTGTACAAAAAATAGGCCTTGTCGGATGATTACTACATATCACAGATGCTGTACATCCCCCTTCAGCCTCATCTCCCGCTATTGCCTCTACATTAGCCAACACAACATCCGAATAAGCTACCCCTTCCTTTACATTGTTCACATTCCTTTCACAAAGGAAAAACACCCCTAAAATAGCCCCAAAAGCTATAATCTTCACATGTTTCTTCATAATTACCAATTACAAGTTTGACGATTACCATCGCATTCAACATATCCACCTGCAAAATTACCACTAGAACATTCTTTTCCCGCACAAGAAAGATACCTCGCATCAATACCCGTACATTGCCACGTCACAAGACACCAATATTCCTCGCCACCTTCTTCTCCCCCAGCTATGGCTTCTATATTTTCCAATGTAACTTCAGATTTCCCTTGCTCCTTTACTACAGTTGTCGTCACCAACCCAAAGATAAAAGGCAAGACAACCCCCATTAGATTTTTTTCTTCATAATATAGTAAGAATTATTAGATTTACTTTGCAAATAAAAAAACTAAGAAGAAACAAAACAAATTAATTAACATTTATATTATCGTCATAAAATCTCTACATTTGCATCCTCTACGAAACCGTATCCGCACGAACATGTCCAGACGCCATCCCAAAGACCTCATCCTGTACGGCCTGGCCGTTACCGCCGCCGCCGCCCGGGGAAAAGCCGTCGCACACGCCGAAGACGGCCGTGCGGTGCTGATCGAGGGAGCCGTTCCCGGCGACACGGTGGACGTACGGGTCACCAAAAAGTCGTCCCGCTACTACGAAGGACGCGTGGAACGCCTGCTGACCCTTTCCGAAAAACGCACCGAACCTCCCTGCCCCCACTTCGGGGTGTGCGGAGGCTGCCGCTGGCAAAACATGCAGTACCGCTGGCAACTGCACTACAAACAACAGGAAGTCGAAAACAACCTGCGCCGCATCGGAGGCGTGGAACTGCCCCCGGTAAGTCCCATCTTGGGCTGCGAACACGAGTACTATTACCGCAACAAGCTGGAGTTCTCCTTCGCTTGTCGCCGGTGGTACACGCGGGAAGAACTGGATGCCGCCGGGGAGATCTCCTCACCCGAACCCGCCCTCGGATTCCACATCCAAGGACGCTGGGACAAGGTGCTCGATGTCCGCAAATGCCTGCTGCAGCCCGACCCTTCGAACGCCATCCGCGACGAGATAAAACGCTACGCCCTCGAAAAAGGCCTGGACTTCTTCGACCCGCGCACCAACCAAGGCCTGTTGCGCACCCTGATGCTGCGCATCTCCCAGACTACCGGGGAAGTCATGCTCCTGGTGCAGTTCGGCCGCGAGGACCGTCCCGCCCGCGAAGGGTTGCTGGACCACCTGCAGGCACGTTTTCCCCAGATCACCTCGCTGCTCTACGCCATCAACGAAAAAGTCAACGACTCGGTGTACGACCTGGACATCCGCACCTACCGCGGCAGCGACCACATCACCGAACGGATGGAAGACCTCGTGTTCCGCATCGGTCCCAAGTCGTTTTTCCAGACCAACACTCCCCAGGCCTTGCGGTTGTACCGCGTGGTACGGGACTTCGCTGGGCTTACCGGTTCGGAATCCGTCTACGACCTCTACACCGGCACCGGGACCATTTCCCAGTTCGTCAGCCGCCGGGCCGGGAAGGTAGTCGGGGTGGAATCCGTCCCCGAAGCCATCGACGCTGCCCGCGAAAATGCCGCCCGCAACGGGATCGACAACTGCCAGTACCTGGTGGGAGACATGAAAGACGTGTTCGACGATGCCTTCGTGGCCCGCTACGGCCGCCCGGACGTGGTGATCACCGATCCGCCGCGCGATGGCATGCACAAGGACGTGGTGGCGCAACTGCTGCGCCTGGCCCCGCCCCGCATCGTGTACGTAAGCTGCAACCCGGCCACCCAAGCGCGCGATCTGGCGCTGATGGATGCCTTGTACCGCGTGGAAAAAATTCAACCGGTGGACATGTTCCCCCAAACGTTCCATGTAGAAAATGTCGTACTTTTGTCCCGAAGGGAATCGCCCCGGACCGGGACACCCGAATAACCGAACTCTTCCGATGACGCACCGCCGCACCTTTCCGCGCCCTTGGCTGCTGGCCGCCTCCCTCCTTCTCTTGATGACAGGTGGCTGCGAGAAGGACGACATTTGTCCGGAAGGGACGCTCACCACTCCTCGTGCGAAGGTGCTGTTCTATGCGTTTGACGATGCCGGACAAGCCGAAGAATACTCGCAAACGGGACTTCACTTCTACGGACTGCAAGGCACCGAACGCCTGAGCGAAATCGGCCTGTCGGAAGGCGCCAAAGAAATCGCCCTGCCGGTGGATTTCGAGGCAGAAGAATCGCGTTACCTCATCGAGCGGGAAATCACCGGACAGACCGACACCCTCACCCTGCGCTACACGCCCCGGTTGGATTTCCTGTCGAAGGCATGCGGATTTCGCTTTGTCTTCTCGGGCGTGACCGTCGAATGCACCACCGACGGGCCGGTATTGGAATACGTCAAGGACATCGAAACTCCGCCGGCTGAAGGAGAATTGTTCAATTCGGCTCAAACGGCCGCCACGCTGTATTTCCGCACCGAATAACCCCTCTCGCCGCCCATGCACCCCGCCTCGCCCCTGATCCGCTCACTGCTGCTGCTCGTGCTTACCACGACAGGGTGTTGGGTTTTTGCGCAACAAGGCAAAGAGGCTGCCATCCCTTCCGACCTGCAGGTTCCTTCGACCGAAGCAACAAAAACTCCCGACGGGGACACCCTGACTGTTTTGCCGGAGATCGACTCCCAACTGTTCAGCGCGGGAGAACTGATCGACACCACGGAGATCGCTACCGATACCCTCCCGGTGGTAGATACCACCCGTCGCGACACTCTCATCGAAGTTCAACATGCCCTGCGAGTGGGCATCGACCTGGCCGCCCCCCTGCTGCCGATCATCAGCGGGAAAAACGAGGATCGCGGCTGGATGGTGATGGTCGACTACCGGCTGACCCCCAAGCTGTATACCGCCGCCAACTTCGGAATGGCGAAGCGGCATCTGAACTTCACCTCGATGCGTACTTCGGTGGACGGCTGGTTTGCACAAGCGGGGGTACACTACGCCCTTACGCAAGGGGCTTTCCTGCAAAAAAATGGAAAAGAAGGGCTCGACATCCTCTATCTCGGTGCCAAACTGGGATACAGCAAGTACAACCGGCATATTTACGACCTGACGATTTCGGATGGGTACTGGGGTACGGACTACGCGGTCGATATAACGGACCGCCCTTCGGCCATGTGGCTCAACCTGTCGATCGGGGCGGAAGTCTCTCTATGGAACAACCTGTTCCTGTCGGTGGAGGGGAGCTACAACCTGATCGTGGCGCAAAGCGATGGGAGCGGCATCGGTCCGCTGGCGGTTCCGGGTATCGGACAAGTGTACAACAAGTCGGTCGCTTTCTCGATGTCGTACGGGATTGCGTATCGATTCCCCTTGTACAAAAAGATGCACCGCATCCGCATCCGTCAAAAGCGGGAGTCGGAGAACGAACGCCGTGCCCGGGAAGATGCTGAAAAGAAAACGAAATTTACACCGGTATTTACCCCCACGGAATTGTTGGAAGAATAAACAAGTCTGCTACCTCCCCCCCTCGTAAAGTTTTCTTCGCTTGCCTCTCCTGCGGATATTTTCCAGTCCCCTTTTCACGAAGGGAAGCCGTACTTTTTTTACCACTTTCACCCCCCCCCGCAAAGGAATAAACGGAAAGTCAAAGATCATTGGAAGAGGGAACCCACTCCGTTGCCGCAGTTGTACATTCCCACCAGTTCTACTGCACTTTTCACGCCCAGTTTGTGGAACAAACGGTTTTTGTACGTACTGACCGTCTTGTCGCTGATACCCAGTTCCTCGGCCGTCTCCCCCAAGGACTTTCCCTCCAGAATACCGGCCAGGACATCCATCTCGCGCGCCGAAAGTTTGCGCGCACGTCCGGCCATCCGGGACTGCATCGGTTCGAGCGTGCCTTCATGAACCCCACGAACGGCCGCTACCAACTCGGAGTAGCCGCAGGAAGCCGGCAGCACGGCTCCCGCCCCGTAACGAGTGGCCATGTAGTCGAAAAGAGGACTGGCCCCGCCCAGGCGATAAAACACCACCTTGGTATGGAGATGGTCCTGACGGATGCGCTTGAGAGCGGACACTCCTGTACAGTCTTCCAAACGGTCGGCCATTAGAAAAACATCTATCGTCCCGTCGGCAAGAGCCGCCTGTGCCCCGGCAAAATCACAGGACACCCCGACCACCATCAGGTCGCCAAATTTCTCCATCAGATCCCGCAAAGCCACACAAACCAGGCGTTGGGGATGAATAATAAATACTCTTGTCGTTCTCATAGTCCATCAGACCTTATTGTTCGGGGCAAAAATATTTATTCTATTCATAATAGAAAATTTTCTAAATATAAAATTCTCTCAATAAAGAGTTAAATATGTAATCATGCCCTTTCTTTAGGAAAAAATCGCCGCAACCTCTTAAAAAAAACCGAAAAAACCCGCAACAAGCCCGTTCGATTTTTCCCCGCAGCCCTTTGCCCTCCAGCCAAAAATGCGTACATTTGTCTGCAATTACAACGCTTAATCCGTAATTGCCTATGTCCAACTCCTCCAACAAAATAGTAGGCCTGGGACTCACGTACGACGACGTGCTGCTGGTACCTGCCTATTCCTCGGTTCTTCCCCGGGAAGTTTCCATCCAAAGCCGCTTCTCGCGTCGCATCACCCTCAACACCCCGGTCGTATCGGCTGCCATGGACACCGTTACCGAATCGGCCATGGCCATCGCTATGGCCCAGGAAGGAGGTATCGGTGTGATCCACAAGAACATGACCCCTGAAGAACAAGCCCGCCACATCACGGCCGTCAAACGCGAAGAGAGCGGAATGATCCTCAACCCCATCATGTTGCATCCGGATGCCACCGTAGCCGACGCCAAAAAGTGCATGCACGAGTATTCCATCGGAGGCATCCCCATCGTGGACGAGAACAAAAAGCTCATCGGCATCGTCACCAACCGCGACCTGCGCTTTGAAAAACAGGCGAACAAACCCCTCTCGCTGATCATGAGCACCCGCCTGATCACTTGCCCCATCGGCACCACCTTGGATCAGGCCGAGGAAATCCTCCAGCGCCACAAGATCGAAAAACTCCCCGTCGTCGATGCCAACGGCATCCTGCACGGACTGATCACCTTCCGCGACATCACCAAAGTCAAGACCCACCCCAATGCCAACAAAGACCGCTTCGGCCGCCTGCGCGTAGCCGCTGCCATCGGTGTGGGGCGTGAAAACCTGCAACGGGCACGCTTGCTGGTGGAAGCCGGGGTCGATGCCTTGGTCATCGATACGGCACACGGACATTCGGTCAACGTCGTAAACATCCTGCACGATGTCAAAAAAGAATTCCCGGACATAGATGTGGTAGTGGGCAATATCGCCACGGGCGATGCCGCCCGATTCCTGGTCGAGCAGGGTGCCGATGCGGTAAAGGTAGGCATCGGACCGGGTTCGATCTGTACGACCCGCATCGTAGCCGGAGTGGGCTATCCGCAGTTCTCGGCCGTACTGGAGGTTGCTGCCGCCATCGAAGGCTCGGGTGTTCCCATCATCGCCGACGGCGGAATCAAATACACCGGAGATATTCCGAAAGCCATCGCGGCAGGAGCTTCGTGCGTCATGCTGGGTTCGATGCTGGCCGGCACGCAGGAAAGCCCGGGCGAGACCATCATCTACGAAGGCCGAAAGTTCAAAACCTACCGGGGCATGGGATCCATCGAAGCCATGGAGAAAGGCTCGAAGGACCGCTACTTCCAGGAAGGAGAAACCGACAACCGCAAACTTGTCCCCGAAGGCATCGTCGGACGCGTTCCCTACAAAGGGAGCCTCTCGGAATCCATGCACCAGTTCATCGGCGGATTGCGCGCCGGAATGGGATACTGCGGAGCCAAGGACATCGAAACGATGCAGCGGGAAGCGCGCTTTGTACAGATTACTTCGTCGGGCATCCGGGAATCCCACCCGCACGACATCACCATCACCAAAGAAGCGCCGAACTACTCCCGTTAAAAAAGCATTAAAAAGCAATAATTTTTACTTAAACGGCCGGCTTATTCCGTTGGAAAAGCGGCCGTTTTTCATTTATTTGCTACATTTGTTTCTCGTTTTGCCACTAAAAAAACGACCCCATCAGATGATGCGAATCACAAGAAATATCCTCACTCTTCTCGCGGTGGCAGCCTGCTGCCTGACCGCCGAAGCCAAAAAGGCCGAACAACCTTTCGTCTCGATAGACGGCAAGATGTACTATCCGCAGGATTTTTTCAATCCCTATTTCGAAGCCTATCTCCAAGCGGAAGACAAGGCCGACTTCACCCCGGAAAAATACCTCGACACCTTCATCGACAACATCGTTCTGTACAACCAGGCATGCGTCCAAGGCATCGACACGCTGGCCTCTTTGAATCGGGCGGTAAACGATTTTGCCAACCTGAGCATCGTTTCCTACAACATCGACCAGAAGGCACTCGAACACCTCTCCCGGGAAGCCGCCGACCGCTCCAAGGAAGACGTGCGGGTATCGCACATCCTGGTTCCCGTTTCCCGGTATGCCTTTGAAAAAGACTCGCTGGCGGCCCGTGCCCGCATCGATTCGGTCTACCAGGCTCTCAAAGCCGGCACTTCGTTCGACACACTGGCGGTAAAGATCAATCCCGGGGGAAGTACAGGTGAGTTGGGTTTTGTTACGGTATTCCAATTGCCGTACGCCCTCGAAACGGCCGCCTACCAAACTCCGGTGGGCGAGTTTTCCGAGCCGGTGCGCACCGAATTCGGCTACCACATCGTCCGCCCGAGCGAGCGCCGCCCGGCACGGGGAATGGTCGAACTGGCCCACATTCTGGTGATGCGCAAAGGTTCCGACTCTCTCGACACCCAGGCATTGGCCGACATCCGGCGTGCTTATAACCGACTGAAAGAAGGCGACGACTTTGCCGATGTGGCACTCAACTATACCGAAGATGCCGCCACCCAAGCCAACGGAGGCTACCTTGGCTTTTACAGCACCGGCGAGCTTCTGCCCGAGATCGAAGACATGGTCTTTGCCCTCGAACCGGGACAGACCACCAGTATCCTCGCCCTGCCCGACTGCTGGGAGATCATTCAAGTGATCAGCAAAGTGCGCAACGACGATTACGAGACCCGGAAGGATTTCCTGAACCAACAGGTCCTGGCCGGCGACCGATACCTGCCCGCCCGCAGAGCCTACGCCCGGGACAAACTGAAGATTTACCCGCTGAGCGTCGATTCCTCGCAATACGAGGCCGTTGTCGAAACCCTTTCCAACATGGGCTTCCTGTGGGGCGAATGGAAAAGCAGCTACGTCGAAAATGCGGGAGAGCCTCTTTTCACACTGGGAGACAGCACCTTTACCACGAGTGACTTTTACAATTCGCTCATCTACGACATGGACAAATACGACGAGCGTTCGGAATTGCGTCAGATCGTCCAGGACAAATTCGACGACTTCGCCAGTTCGATGGCCTTGGGCATGTACGTGCGCGATCTGCCCCAGACCGACGAACGCATCAAGTCTTCGATCGAAGAGTTCCGTCGCAAGGCCATCATCCAAACACTGACGGATGCTTACTGCGTCGAACAATTGAGCGAAGTCGATCCCGATACGCTGATGGCTCTCTACAACCAGGACACCACCCGCTACCTGTGGGGACAGCGGGCACATTACCAGGTTGTCATGTGCCGGGATGCCGCTACCGCCGAACGTGTCCGGCAGATGATGCAACAGGGGAAAGACTATCGGGAGGTGCTCTCCCTGCTCAACAAAGGGCTGGCCTCGGTAGCCGAAGGGTATGAGCTCACCGAAGAAACGGCCAAAGTCTTCAAACCGGACTTCGACATCCGCCTCGGGGTCTCGGACATCATCCAGGAAGGAGACAATTACTTTGTTTTCAACATTCTGGAACTTTTCCCTCCGCAGCGAAAGACCTACGACCAGGCCTTGGGACAGGTACAGGAAGACTACTATGCTCTGTGCGCCGAACGCTATCCTGCGCTGCTGCGCAAAGGGCATGCGGTCGAGATCTTCAAAAAACAACTGAAGGCCTTGGATAAGGCCGTGAATGCCGAAAAGAAAAAACGCGGTATCGAATAATAACCGGAAACACCGTTGCATACGATGGCAACCATGAAAAACCTTTGGGGGACAGTGTGCGGACTTGCCCTGGCAACCGCCCTTTTCAGCGGATGCAACCGGATAAAGGGCTACGTATCTACCCTGCGTGGCGACGACCGCAATCCGCCGGTAGCGCGTGTGTACGACACGTACCTCTACCGAAGCGACCTGCGGAATATCGTCCCCAAGGGATCTTCTCCTCAGGACAGCACCGCCATCGTCTCGCGCTACATCGACGCTTGGATTACCCGTCAACTGATCCTCAAAACGGCGCAAATGAACATGCCGGAAGGAGACCTGGAAAAAGAGATCGCCGACTTCCGGGAACTGCTGCTCACCGGGCGGTACGAACAGAAGATCATTTCCGAACGGCTCGACACGCTGGTGAACGAATCGGAAATCGAAGAATATTATCAGGCCAACAAAAACAACTTCACCCTAGACAAAGACATCCTTTGCTGGTCTTACCTCTCGGTTACTTACTGCGACGAGGCACTGCGAAAAAAGCTCCGTACGGCCTTTGCCCGGGACAAGGCACCCTCCGACTGGGCCAAGAGCCACAAAAACCCCGACGGGACGATCCTGCCGTGGAGCTGGCAAGCCGGCGTGGAAGACGTCATGAAGCAGGCTGCGTACAATGCTCCGCTCGTGTGCAACGAGTGGACCGAGCTGGAAACGCTGATGGGGAAATACGAAACCGATGAGGACTTCGCCTCCTCGGCCGCTCAAAAAAAAGGATACTCCTTTGTGGCGAAAAACGCCGATGGCGTATATTTGGGACGCGTTTCGCAATACCTCCGCCGGGGCTCTCAAGCACCGATCGAGTATGTCCGCCACCAGATCAAGAGCATCCTGCTGAATCGCCGCATGGCCGAAACGCTCCGCCAGGCCAACGCCGAACTGAGACAACAAGCTGAAGAAAACCAAAAAATCGAAATATTCAACCTCCATGAAGATAAATAGATTTGCATGTGCCACCGCCGCATTTGCTTGCCTGGCCTTTCAGGCTTCCGCCCAGCCAATTCCTGCAGAACAAACCGCAGCCGACACGCTCGAACAGACGGCACAGGATTCCCTGCCGCCCCGTTCTCCCCAAGCGTACAAGATCGATGGAGTAGCCGCCATCGTGGGTGACGATGCGGTACTCGAATCGGACATCGAAGGCGCCTATACCCAACGGCAGATGAACGGCGAATACCTGGACGAGAGCGACAAGTGCAGCATTCTCGAACAGCTGATCACCGACAAGATGCTGGCTTATCAGGGACAGGTGGACAGTCTGGAAGTTACCGACAGTGAGGTAAGCAACCAAGTAGCCCAAACCATCGAACGGCTGGCTTTGAGCGCCGGATCGGTCAATAAGATGCTGGAGCTCTACCAGAAACCCGACGAAGAAACGATGGCGGCCGACCTGACCCCCATCATCCGCTCGCAGGCCTTCGCCAATGCGATGAAGAAAGAACTCATCGGCGACGTAAACCCTTCTCCGGAGGATGTGCGCCGCTTTTTCAACCGCATTCCCAAGGACTCCCTGCCGGTATTCGAGGAGGAATTTGAACTGGCCACCCTCGTGCTTCGCCCCAAACCCAGTCAGGAAGCCATCGACGAGGTCGTCAACCGCCTTACCCAAATGAAAAAGGACATCGAAGCCGGAAATGCCGACTTCCGTATGATGGCCATCCTGTATTCGGACGATGCCGGTTCGGCTTCCAACGGAGGTGTCTATGAAAACGTGAGCAAGGGACAGTTTGTCAAACCTTTCGAGGCGGCTGCTTTCAATCTGGACGAAGGAGAAATCTCCGACCCCGTCGAGACGGAATACGGCTACCACATCATCCAAGTGATCAAGCGCCGGGGCGAACAACTCGACCTGCGCCATATCCTGATGAAACCCCAGCTCATGCCGGACGACCTGCAAAAGACGCAGACCCGCATGGACAGCATCGTAACCAAAATCCGCAGCGGAGAGCTGAATTTCGACGATGCCGTCAAACGTTTCTCCCAGGACGAAGCCACGCGCTACAACAACGGCAACATGCTCAACATGTACACCGGCGAAAGTGCTTTCAAGGTAACGGAACTCGATCGCAACCTCTACTACGCAGTAAGCAACCTCCAAGCCGGACAGGTATCCGATCCGGTCTTCATCGAGGATGCCCGCTCGGGCGACTATTACGCCATCTATTACGTGCGCAAGCACAGCCAGACACACCCGGCCGACTACTCGCAGGACTTCGACAAACTCAAAACCCTCGCCAAACAGGAAATGGAGAACAACATCATCCAGGAGTGGGTTCGTAAAAAATCGAAGGAAATCTTCATTCACATCAACGACGACTGGAAAGATTGTACGTTCCTGACCGAGTGGAAAAAAACCATCCGGGAATAACCCCCTTTTTTCTCGGGACGATCGCGGATACTCCGCGGAAAGGAAAAAAACACGCATGAGCGACATTATCAAAGTACTGCCGGATCACATCGCCAACCAGATTGCTGCGGGAGAAGTGGTGCAACGCCCCGCTTCGGTAGTAAAGGAGCTCATGGAAAACGCGGTCGATGCCTCGGCTACACACATTATTGTCTCTGTCCGTCAGGGAGGCCGACAACTGATCAAGGTTACGGACAACGGCTGCGGAATGAGCCCTACCGATGCCCGCAACTGTTTCCTGCGGCATGCCACCTCGAAAATCTCCTCGGCCGAGGATCTCTTTCATTTGCATACCAAAGGCTTCCGGGGTGAAGCCTTGGCCTCTATCGCCGCCGTTGCCCAGGTCGAATTGACCACGCGCCGGGCGGAAGACGAGTTGGGGGTGCGCATCTGCATCGAAGGTTCGGAATATAAAAAGACGGAGTCACTCCCGGCGGCCGTCGGCACGACCTTGGCGGTAAAGAACCTGTTTTTCAACATCCCTGCCCGGAGAAACTTTCTCAAGTCCGACACGATCGAATTTTCCCGCATCGCGGACGAATTCGTCCGTGTGGCCCTTGCCCACCCCGAACTGGCTTTCGAACTGTACCGCGACGACACCTTGGTACACAAGCTCTCCCCTTCGGGATTGCGCCGACGGATCGTTTCCATCTTCAAGTCCAATACCGACAACAAGTTGGTCCCGGTCGAGGAAAACACCGACATCGTCAAGATCGGCGGTTTCGTCTACAAACCCCAATATGCCCGTGCCAAGGGAAGCGAGCAGTTCCTGTTCGTCAACCGCCGTTTCGTCAAGAGTCCCTATCTGTCCAGCGCTGTCTTCTCCGCTTTCCAAGGGCTGATCCCCGAACGGCACTACCCGGGCTATTTCCTTTACTTCGACATCGACCCTGCGCGCATCGACGTCAACATACACCCGACCAAGACCGAGATCGGATTTGACGACGAGCGGACCATCTATTCGTTCCTTCGGGCTGCCATCCGGCATTCGCTGGGGCAGTACAATGTGCTGCCTTCGATCGACTTTTCGCAGGATCCGGAGATAAACCGCATCCTGGATCATCCTTCGGACCATCCGCAACAGCCGCGCATCCTCTTCGACCCTTCGTACAATCCTTTCGCGGAAGAAGCCTCCGGAGACGGCGGCGGGCAACCTTCCGGTCGCGGGGGCGGCGCCCCCGCGACCGGAAGGTTTGCCCGCCCCGCCGCCCCGGAGGCGCAGGACACCTTCCCGGATTTCACCATCGACCCGGAACGGGAAGACTTCCCTCCCGAAACCCAAGGCCGCCTCTTTGCCTCCGACCGCCCGCAGGACGAAGATCCCGCTCCGGCCTCGGACAAACGGTACTCCCTGATCAACGGCCGCTACATCCTCACCCACATCAAAACGGGCATCCTGCTGGTGGATCCGCTGCGGGCGCATTGGCGCATCCTGTACGAAAAGTTCCTGCGAAGCGTCCGTTCACGCGGTTCGCTCTCCCAGCAAATCCTGTTTCCGATTACCCTGACCTTGAGCCCTTGGCAGATTCCGCTGTTCGATCAGGTCAAGGACGAGCTCTCCAGCGCCGGATTCCACTTCGAACCCCGGGACGGCGATACGGTACGCATCCTCGGCATTCCGCCCGGAGTGGGAGAAGGGCAAGCCGAGAACCTGGTCTTCTGCGTGCTGGACGACTACAAAGCCGAACGCCCCACCGGGGAAGCTCTGGAGCAAAACATCGCCCGCAGCCTTTCACGTGCTCTGCGGATGTCCAAACCCGAAACACTCACCCAGGGGGAAATGGAAACCTTGATCTCCGACCTGTTCGAGTGCGAAGAGCCGTCTCTCTCTCCCAACGGAAAACCGACCTTCGTCAAAATCGGTCTGGACGAACTCGAAAAGAAATTCGACTGAAAAAACAAGTATGAGTTACAATACCTTCCAACCGGGGCGCTACCAGNNTCGCGCGTATAGATGAGGCTGTGGACGGTCGTCGCGGGAACGCCGCTCTGAATGAGCACGGACGCCGCCTTCCAACCGGGGCGCTACCAGATGCTGCCCGAGATGACCAAATACCTGCTGGTGATCAACGGCCTGATGTATCTGGCCACCTACGTGCTGTCGAATACCCCTTTGCGGCCGTTTTTCGAATCGCTCGCCCTCTACCAACCGGGAACTCCCGACTTCCACCTGTGGCAGATCTTCACCAGCGTGTTCATGCATGGAAGCTTTCTCCACCTGTTTTCCAACATGTTCTCCCTGTGGATGTTCGGAGCGGTGATCGAAAATATCTGGGGAGGAAGGCGCTTTCTGACCTATTACCTGGTTACCGCCGTAGGCGCAGGGGTGCTGTACCTGCTGGTCAATCAGATCGAAATCGGGGTCGCCGCCGGGAAGCTGCTCTCCGAAGGCGCCCCACAAACACTCTTGGATGCTCTCCGGAAGACCTCGGATCTCGACGTAGCCAACAGCCTCATTGCCCAGGCAGGCATCCCTCTGAATGGTGATCTGCTGAGCAAGTACTACTGGACCGTGCATTCGAGCGTCGTAGGGGCCTCGGGGGCCGTCTTCGGCATCATCCTGGCCTTCGGCATGATGTTCCCCAATTCACTGATCTACCTCTACTTCGCCATCCCGATCAAGGCCAAATGGTTCGTGATCGGCTACGGCGTATTCGAATTTGTCTCCGGCATCTCCGGCATCCAAAGCGGCATCGCACACTTCGCCCACGTGGGCGGCATGCTCTTCGGCTACCTGATGATCCGGTACTGGAAAAAACGCGGAATCTTCCGATAACCCTTTCTATTTCACGACCACATGTCCCGAAAACAAGACGTTTACGACTACCTCACCGCACACGACATCCCTTTCCAGGCGTACGACCACCCGGCTACTCCCACCATCGAAGAAGCCGAAAAGTATTGGCGGCAGGACGGCTCGATGCACTGCAAGAATCTTTTTTTCCGCAACAAGAAAGGCGACCGCCATTATCTGGTCATCTTCGACTGCGCCAAGAACCTGGCTATTCACGACCTGGAACAGCGGCTGCACCAAGGCAAACTGACCTTCGCCTCCGAAAAACGGATGGAACGCTACCTGGGCCTGCTCCCCGGCTCGGTGTCGCCCTTCGGACTGATCAACGACCCGGAAAACCACGTGTACCTCTTTGCCGACCGGAACCTGCTCGACCAACCGGCTTTGAGCTTTCACCCCAACGACAACACCGCTACCGTCGTCATCCGCACGCCGGATTTCCTGCGCTATCTCGAACTCTGCGGCAACGCCTACGAATTTACCGATCTGTACTGAACAGGCGGTCGATGCTTTTTCCTACCTTTTCCTAAGGCTGGATGCATCTCGCCGCGGCTCGCGTGAAAACTTCGTTTTCCCCTCGGCCGCTGCGTACGACTTTCACTACCTTTTCATAAGGCAGGATGCGCCTCGGCAGTGGCCCGCGTGAAAACTTCGTTTTCCCCTTGCCGCTGCGCTCGGCTTTCACTACCTTTGGAGGTACGCAACGCAGTTGCGTACCCTTAAAACATTCTACCGACCATGAAGAAAATCGCTCTCGTACTGCTGATGAGTTTTTTTGCCTGCTATGCATTGCAGGCACAAGGCACCAAGTCGGACATCATGTCCTACCTGCGTAACGAAGGATATTCCCCTTCTTACGACTCGGACGGAGACATCACGTTCAAACTGGGAAAATATGTCTACTACGCCCTTGTCCGGGACAATGAAGACTATTCCCTTGTCGAGATCCGCGCACAGTTCCGCACAGAAGACAAGTCGCTCAGCGAACTCTACCAGATAGCCAACGACCTCAATCTCAACAAGTACCTCTGCAAATGCTCGGCCTACCGCAACGACGATGGCGACAATATTTGCTCGATCAGCATGGAGTTCATCACCTCATCGGCCTCGATGACAAATTATCAGATGGGCTATATCTTGCAGCTAATCCCCGAATGTGTCGATGATTTACTGAATGAACTCTGACCTCTAAAGGACCGAAGGCTGACGGGGCGATTCTTACAAAGCCTCGCTCATCGCCTCGATCCAAGCTTCCATCCGCGCCGAGGTCTTCTCCGATTCATTCTCCTGATCTGCTGCCAGCCCCACGAGCTGCCCCTGCACCAGGGACATCGAGGCGGAGAAGTGGTAGTCCTGGGGAATATACGCCCCGCAAAATCGGCAGCCTGTCTCCCGGAGCGCTTCGTACAACCGGCCAATCCCGTCGCAGAACGTGGTATCGTACGTGTACGAATCGCCGCAGCCGAACAGCCCGACCACCTTGCCCGAAAGGTCCTTGGCCGCCAGCCGATCGACAAAGTCTTGCCAGTCGTCCTGCAGATCGCCCGCCCCCCAGGTGGACGTTCCCAGCAGCAATACCTCATAGGCTTCGAGTTGTGCCACATCGGTCGAGGCTACATCGTGCACGTCGCCCGGTGCCACGCCCAACCGTTGCGCGATCTGTCCGGCCAATTCCTGGGTGGTGCCGGTGGACGAACCGTAAAAAATACCGATCTTCTTCATCTTTTTCCTGTGCTTTAGGTCGCTGGGACAAAGATAAAGTCCGGGGGCGGAGGTTTCCCTCCCCGAAAATGGCGATTTTCCTCGCCCTCGTTCCCCACGAACGATGAGACCCGAGTTGTCTTGACGATATATTAACCCGCAGGTAACCGTCCATACGGTTCAATGCCTTATTTTTGTTCCGACGATCAAAACACAACGATTTCTCCCATGAAAACACGCTTTCTTCTCGCCTTGGCGCTCTTTGCGCCTTTGCTGGCCGCCGGAGGGCCGAAAAACATCAAAGGATATGTCTATCAGGACGACAACCGCAACGGTGTCTTCGACAAAACGGAAAAAGGAATCCCCGGTGTGGCTGTGAGCAACGGCCGCGAAGTGGTGCTCACCGACCGGAAAGGCCGCTACCAACTGCCTGTAACCGGACCTTGCGAACTCTTTGTGATCAAACCTACTGGATACGCCACCCCGACCAACCGCTACGGCATCTCCCAGTCGTACTACCTGTACCGTCCGGAAGGGTCCTCCACGCGGATGAAATACCCGGGCATCGCTCCCACCGGAGAGCTGCCCTCCTCGGTCGATTTTCCGCTCTATCCTCAGGACGAACCGGAGGATTTCCGTATTCTGGTCTTCGGCGACCCGCAGTGCCGCGACCGGCAAGACGCGGAATACTTCGGCCGGGAAGTGATCCAGCCGCTGATGGACAGCACCGGGAAGTTCGCATTCGGCGTCATGCTGGGCGACATCGCCTTCAACCAACTGGAAGTATTCGAACCCGTGATGCAGCGCGCCGCCCTGTTGGACATTCCCTGGTACCCGATGCCGGGCAACCATGACCACAACCAGGACAAGGACATCCCGCACGACTCCCTGGGCACCGAGACCTACATGGACTTCTTCGGCCCGACCACCTATGCCCTGAACTATGGCAAGGTGCACCTGATCATCACCGACGACATCATCCTGCCCAACCCTACGGGGCAGACCCAATACATCGGCGGACTGACCGAAAAACAACTGGCCTTTATCGAGAACGACCTCCGTTTCGTTCCCAAGGACCACCTGGTGATCTTCGCCGGACACATCCAACTCTTTGACACCAACCCCAAAGCGGAAACCTTCCGCCATGCCGACCGCCAGCGTCTGTTCGACCTGTTGGCCGAATATCCCCATACGCTGTCCCTCTCGGCGCACACGCACTATATCCGTACCGTATTCTTCGACGAGGAAGACGGCTGGAAGGGGGCCGAACCGCACCTGCACCTCAATGCCGGGGCCACCTGCGCCGACTGGTACAAGGGCCTGCCCGACCCCTACGGCCAGCCCAACGCCATGATGCGCGACGGCAGCCCGCAAGGTTACTTCACCCTCGAGATCGACGGCAACCGGTTCATGCACACCTATCACCCGAGCCGCCAGGCCGACTTTTACCAGATGAGCCTCGCCGTGGCCGACAGCCTGCACACCGGGTCGTCCATCGCCCTCTACGCCAATTTCTACAACGGCAACGAGCGCTGCGAGGTATCCTTCCGTATCGACCAGGGCGAATGGATGCCCATGAAACAGACCGTCGCAACCGATCCGACCTTCACCGCCCTGAACAAACTGTGGAACAACCCGTCCTACAAACTCCCGGGCCGCAAAGTATCCGGGGCGACCAAGACCTACCACCTGTGGCAAGGCGAGATACCCGCCTTCTCCACCCCCGGGGTACACGTAGCGGAAGTACGCGCCACCGACCTCTACGGACGCTCCTACACCGAAAAACTGATCTTCGAGGTGCTGTAAGGACATCCTCATTCCTTTATTCCTGCATCCGGGTAGTTTCGGCGAAGACTTTCGCCGAAACTACCCGGATGCTTTTCTTCCCGTCCTTTAAAAGACGATCCCGAAAGCAAGCGGCAAAAGGGAAAAACAGGCCAAAACGAGCCCAATAGAAAGCAAAAAAATCCCTCCTTTTTAATAAAGGAGGGATTTTTTTGGAGGTACCTGGCGGATTCGAACCGCCGTAAGAGGTTTTGCAGACCTGTGCCTAGCCACTCGGCCAAGGTACCCTATCGAAGCATTGCAAAAGTAGAACTTTTGCCGTAAACCACAAAATAAAAACACACCGCGCCGGCAAAAACTTTACCGGTCCTCGAAATGGCTCACTTCAGGCAACACATCGCGGCGATGCGCATCCAGTTTGATCAGGATAAACAGCAGAATGGTAAAACTCCACAGCGACGAGCCCCCGTAGCTGAAAAACGGCAACGGAATCCCGATGACCGGAAGCAGGCCTACCGCCATGCCCACGTTGACCAGAAAATGGAAAAAGAACACCGAAAAAACGCACCAGCCGTAGTTCCGTGCAAACAACATTCGCTGACGCGCCGCCACCCGCACGATCTGGATCAGGAACAACGCGTACAACACCACCACGCCTGCCGCACCGAAAAAACCCCACTCCTCGCCCAGGGTCGAAAAGATAAAGTCGGTATGCTGTTCCGGCACGAAATTGCCCTTGGTCTGGGTGCCCATCAGGTAGCCCTTTCCCGCAAAACCGCCCGAGCCGATGGCGATCTCGCTCTGGTAAGTATTGAATCCCACGCCCTTGTAGTCTTCCACCAGTTTGAACGACGTGAGGATCCGCTGCCGCTGGTATTCCTTGAACACGTGTTCCCATACCGCAAAGTGCAGCACGGAGTATATCCCCAGTACGAATACCGTCGCAACTGCCAATCGTCCGACGCCTCCCCGATGCCGCCACAGGCGGTATATTCCCGTCAGCAGAGCCGCTCCGCCTACCACCGCATAGACATACACCGGGCTCACCTGGTAAAACGACAGGAACACATCGGCAATGAAGATCACGGCCGAAAGAATCCCCACCACGAAATACATCCCGGGCGCTCCCGCCATGTACAACACCAGGAAAAAGGAAAGGAACACCAGGGCCGAACCCGCATCCTGCAACCCGACCAGCCCCATTGGCAACAGGATGATCGCCGCCGCGATCGCTTGGCAACGCAAACGGGACATCGACACGTTGTACGAGGACAGATACGAAGACAAGGCCAATGCCGTGGCAAACTTGGCAATTTCCGAAGGCTGGAGCGAGACGAAGCCCAGATTGTACCACGCCCTGTTTCCCTTGACCTCCGAACCCAGCACCGGCAAACCCAGCAGCAGCACGATGGAAAAGATATAAAACAGCCACGCCATCCGCTCGTACACGCTCATCTCGAGTAACAACACGACCACCACGATCACCACGCTCATGGCGGCAAAAAGCAACTGCTTGCCTCCGTACTGGGAAAGATCGAACAGCGAAGGGAGCTGCGGGTCGTACGTAGCCGAGTAGATATTCAGGATCCCCATCGCGACGAACACGGCGTAAAAAACCACCAGTGCCCATCCGATCCTCATCCTCGTGTCCGCTTCCGTTCCGCCAATCCTCATCCTACTTCTTCTTCGCTTTTGCCTGTTCGCGCAGAAGGTCGCACTGGCGATACACCTCATCCAGCGAACCTTCCATGATCCGTTTTTCCAACTCCGGGCGGTTGGTCCCCCCCAGCAAGTACCGCTCCATCATCAGCGAAGCGATCGGTGCAGCCCATATCCGGCCGAAGCGGCCGTTTTCCACCACCACCGTGATGGCGATCTTCGGGTTTTCCTCCGGCCCGAAAGCGACGAACATCCCGTGGTCGGGCAACTGCACCAGACGGCCGTCGATGCGCACGAAGTTTTCTACCGTCCCGGTCTTCCCGCAAAACTGCGCCTGGGGTATCGCATATTCGCGCGCCGTCCCCTCCCGGAACACGTTGGCCATTCCTCGGGCCACCACATCAAAATGTTCGCGGGCGATCCCCGTCTCGATGCGCTGGGTGTAGGCCGTGTCGATCGCCTGACCGTCGATGCTGCGGATAATGTGCGGACGGTAATAGTACCCCCGGTTGGCCACCACAGCCGCCAGATTGGCCAGATGCATGGGCGTCACGGTGATCTCACCCTGACCGATGGCGTTCGATATGGTCGTGGAGGCCTTCCAGCGCCCACGCCCGTAGAGCCGGTCGTAGAACTGTGCATCGGGCACATAGCCCTTGCGCCCGGTGGAGAGGTCCGTCCCGAGATATTTCCCGAAGCCCAGCGCCGTAGCCGTCCGGTGCCAGAAATCCAACCCCTGTGCCGGGGTGGGGAAATGTTCCAGCGTGCGGGCATACACCGTGGCAAAATACGTGTTGCACGAATACTGGTAGCCGCGATACATGTCCAGGGTCTGTCCTACTCCGCCCACGCAACGCATCACGTGGTTTCCCACGCGGTATCCCCCGCCGCAATACACGGAAAACGACGGATCAACGGCTCCACTGCTCAACCCCGCCAAACCGGTAACGATCTTCCAGGGCGACCCCGGAGCATATTCGGCGATGAGCCCCCGGTCGAACATCGGCTGGGAGGGATCGCTCGAAAGTTCCGCATAGTTGCGCGAGCGGCCCCGCCCGGAAAGCAACGCCGGATCGTACGAGGGAGCGGTAACCATAGCCAGGATCTGCCCAGTGGAAGGCTCGATGGCTATGATGCATCCGCGTTTTCCCTGCATGAGCGCCTCGCCGTAACGCTGCAGGTCGATGTCCAGTCCCAGGGTGATGTCCTTGCCCGCCACGGCCGGCGAATCGAACTTCCCGTCCATGTAACGATCGGTTACCTTGCCCGTTACATCGACCTGCACATAGCGATGCCCCGGAATGCCCCGAAGCTGCTTTTCGTACATCCGCTCGACCCCCGTCGCACCGATAATGTCGCCGATCTTGTACGGAGAATCCTGCCCCAGGTCGGCATCGGGCCCGATTTCGCTCAGGAAACCGAACACGTTGGCTGCCGATGGATATTCGTAGTGCCGCATCGTGGTTTTCTCGATGGAAAACCCGGGATATTTGTACAGTCGCTCCTGAATCCGGGGATAATCCTGGGGAGAGATCTGCGAAACGATGGCGTAGGGCTGGTAACGGGAATGACGGCGCAGACGGATCACCTGGTTGAATTTGTCGAGCTGTACCCGCAGGCTTTCCGGGTCGATGCGCAGCAGGGTGCAAAGCTCCAAGGTATCGAAAGGCTGCAGCAGGTTGTAGGTAACGCACAAGTTGTACGCCGGCTGGTTGGAGACCAACAGACGTCCGTTGCGGTCGTAGATGTATCCTCGGGGGGGGTATTGCACCATGTCGCGCCGGGAATTGGAGTCGGAGAGCAGCTTGTACTTGTCCTGGTAAACTTGCAGATAAAACAAGCGCGCCAGCAGCACCGCCGCCACGACCACCACCAACGATATGAGCAGATATTTGTTTCTCACCACTGTCTGCGCCGCGAGCGCCCGCTTCGTACACTATTGAGGGACAAGATGACCACCGATACCGCAAAGGTTACCCCTGCCCCCAGAAAAGCATGTCCCAAGGCAGAAGGCAACGCCGAAAAGCGCCCCGCTTCCACCCAATACAGGACCAGATACTGGATCAGCAGCAGCACCAGCAGCAGGGAAAGCCCCGCCGTGCGGCCATTTTTGGCCGTAAAGGGATCGAACCCCTCCAACTCTTTTTCCGAAAGGCGGAAAAACACCCGCGTCAAAGGCCCGCACAAATACACCGTCAGCACGCAAGCCATGGCGTGCAAGCCGCCCGACTGCTGGAACAGATCCATCACCAACCCGACGACGAAGGCACCCAGCATCGCTTTCCCGCGACCGAAACAGAACGGGAGCAACAACACCCCCAACACATACACATACGGGATGACATAGCCGCCCAGCACCACGTGGTCGAACACCACCACCTGAAGCAGCAGCAGCACCACGAGGAACAAAACGGCGCGGAGGGGTTGCTTAATCATCGTACTGGAGAGCTTCTTGCAATTCGTCTTTGTATTTGTAACGCAGGATGTACACATGGCGCACGGCAGCCAAGTCGTCCGCCAAACGCACCCGGATGTCGTAAAAGTCGCTCGCATCGCCCACTTCGGCCTCCTCGACCGTACCGACGAGCAGCCCTTCGGGGAACAAGGTCGAGCGCCGGTCGGTGATCACCGTATCGCCCACCGCTACTTCCGCCTGACGGGGGATATTGACCAGATGGACATACCGGCGGTCCTTCCCGTCCCACTCGATCGTGCCGAAATACTCGTTTTTCGCAAACCGGGCGCTGATGTAGCTATCCGTATGCAGGATCGAACGGCAAACACTGTACCGGGGCGTTACCTGTACCACCACTCCCAATACGCCGTCGGCCGTTACCACGCCCATGTCCGGCTCCACTCCGTCCTTCTGTCCCCGGTCCAGCACGAGGTAGTTCCGCTCTCCGGTATAGGAATTCTTGACTACCGTAGCCGGAATATACGAATAGACCGCACTGTCCGCCCGCAAAGTGTCGCCCGGATAGGACAAAGCCTCCATCCGCTTGTCGTCGCGGGAGAGCAAGCTGCGCAAACGGGCGTTTTCTTGCGCCAAACGCGCATTTTCCCGGGCATAGGAGAAATGCCGACGCCATGCCCCCGCCTTTTCGCTCATCGCATAACCGGCATCGCCCCAGATACCGGCCCACAGACTCTTGTGGTAGTCGTACTGGGCGCATACCAAGAGAAATCCCACCGCCTCCAGCAAGAGCAGCAGCAGAAAATAACGGCCTCGTTTTAGAAAATCCAACAGACGCTGCATCGTACAGGGGTCTTCTTACTTGTTACTTATCAAGCCAGCGAAGCCAAAGGAAGGTATTTCCTTTGGCTTCGCTGGCTCCGAGCCGGGAGCGAAAGACATCCGGATTATTTTATCAAGATGTTGCGATACTGATCCAGATTTTTCAGCACGATCCCCGTCCCGCGTACCACGGCCCGCAAAGGATCCTCGGCCACCTGGACCTCCAGGTCGGTCTTCTGGGAGATACGCTTGTCCAACCCGCGCAACATCGAACCGCCTCCGGCCATGTAGATACCCGTCTTGTAGATATCGGCCGCCAGTTCGGGCGGGGTCTCGGAAAGAGCCCCCATCACGGCATCCTCGATACGGAGGATGGATTTGTCCAAGGCATGGGCGATCTCGCGGTAGTTCACCTTGACCTCCTTGGGCTTTCCGGTGAGCAGGTCGCGTCCCTGTACCGGGATGTCGTCCGGCGGGTTGTCCAGATGGTCAACGGCCGAACCTACCTGTATCTTGATCATCTCGGCCATGTGTTCACCCACGAACAGGTTGTGCTGGGTGCGCATGTAGTACGAGATGTCGTTGGTGAGTACATCGCCGGCGATCTTGATGGACTTGTCGCACACGATACCCCCCAAGGCGATCACCGCTATCTCGGCCGTACCGCCGCCGATGTCGATGATGATGTTTCCCTTGGGCTGTTGCACGTCGATACCCATCCCGATGGCTGCGGCCATTGGTTCGTGCACCAGATATACATCGCGGGCGTTGACCCGTTGGGTCGAGTCGTACACGGCGCGTTTTTCCACCTCGGTAATCCCCGAAGGGATGCAGATGACCACTTTCAAGGAAGGCGGGAACAAGCGTTTCTTGATCGCAGGCACGTTCCTTATCAATTCGTTGATCATGAACTCCGAGGCCTTGAAGTTGGCGATCACACCGTCCTTAAGCGGGCGAATGGTCTTGATGTTTTCGTGCGTCTTGCCCTGCATTAGGGAGGCGTTGCGCCCCACGGCGATCACCTTGCCGGTATTCTGGTCGATGGCCACGATGGACGGACTGTCCACCACCACCTTGTCATTGTGGATGATCAGGGTGTTGGCCGTACCCAGATCGATAGCGATCTCTTCGGTAAAAAAATTGAACAATCCCATAGGGTCTTCGGTATTTTGTGTTCATATCCCTTGCAAGCAAGGACAGAAAAAGAGAACTTCATCTTCCCGTCTCCCGCTGCAGAGATACATGGATCATCAATGTTTGAAATGACGCGTTCCGGTGAACACCATCGGAATGTCGTGCTCGTTGCAGTAATCGATCGACAACTGGTCGCGGATCGAACCCCCGGGCTGCAGCACCGCGCGGATACCCGCCTTGTCGGCCATTTCCACCCCGTCGGCAAAGGGGAAGTACGCGTCGGAAGCCAGCACGGCCCCCCGCAGGTCGAATTCGAAGCTCTCGGCCTTCTCCACTGCCTGACGCAGTGCGTCGATCCGGGAAGTCTGACCGATGCCCGAAGCATACAACTGGCGGTTCTTGGCCAGCACGATGGCGTTGCTCTTGGAATGCTTGCAGATCTTGGATGCAAAGATCAGGTCGCGTATCTGTTCCTCGGTGGGAGCGGTACGGGTAACCACCTTCATGTCTTCAGCGCAATCGGTCTTGGTATTGCGGTCCTGTACCAGCACCCCGTTCAGGCACGAGCGGAGCTGCTTCTTCGGAAGAGCGAAATCCTTCTGCACCAGCACGATGCGATTTTTCTTGTGTTTGAGCGTCTCGAGAGCCTCGTCGCTATACCCCGGGGCGATCACCACCTCGCAGAACAACTTGTCGATCTCGGCAGCCGTATCGGCCTCCACCTTGCGGTTGGCAATGAGCACCCCGCCGAAAGCCGACACCGGATCGCAAGCCAAAGCGTCCAGGTACGCCTGAAGGATGGTATCTCGGCTGGCCACCCCGCACGCATTGTTGTGCTTGAGGATGGCAAAGGTCGGCTCGTCCGGGAACTCGGCGATCAGTTCCACCGCTGCAGCGATGTCCAACAGGTTGTTGTACGAGATCTCCTTGCCGTGCAACTGTTCGAACATGTCCTCCAGATGGCCGTAGAAAGCCGCGTTCTGGTGCGGATTTTCCCCGTAGCGCAGGTGCGTTTTCCCGTCGCGGGCCAAGCGCAGGCAGGGTTCCTGCTGATCGGCAGCGAAGTAATTGTAGATCGCTGCATCGTATCCCGACGAAACGGCAAAGGCCCGCATGGCGAAATACCGGCGGTCTTCCAGACTCGAAGCCGAACCATTGGTCTGGATCATCTCCAGAAAACGCGGGTAGTCCTCCATCGAAGGAACGATCACCACGTCTTCGTAGTTTTTGGCAGCTGCGCGGATGAGCGAGATGCCGCCTATGTCTATCTTTTCGATGATCTCCTGGGCCGAAGCACCGGAGGCCACCGTCTTTTCAAACGGATACAGATCGACGATCACGATATCGATCTCCTGAATGGAATATTTCTCCATCTCCACCGCATCGGACGCATTGCCCCGACGGCCGAGGATACCACCGAATATTTTGGGGTGCAGGGTCTTCACGCGGCCTCCGAGGATCGAAGGATACGAAGTAACCTCCTCCACGGGTGTAACGGGGATCTTCAGGGATTCGATGTACTGCTGGGTCCCGCCGGTGGAGTACAACTTGACGCCATCCTTGTGCAACTGACGCACGATCGGTTCGAGACCATCCTTGTGAAATACGGATATAAGGGCAGATTTCGCCTTTTTCATCATCTGAAAAACTTTTAAAATGAATACTCGAAAATACGACGCTAAATTAGCGATTTCGCAGGGTTTTTGAAAGCATAAAAAAGGCCAATATCGCCCCCGGACAAAAAAATATTCCTCCTGCCGGCAACCCGCTGCCGCCATCCTGCCAAACGGTTTCTAAAGACATCCCCGGGAGCTTTTCCCCTGCCTGGAGAGAGCCTCGGAGGGCGACTTGCTTTTCCTTTCGGCCCGTATTACCTTTGCCGAAAAACGCAACACTCCATGAACGAATCCGTTCCCTTAACGCTGGTCGTAGTTACCTACAATTCTCCGGTCTACCTCTCGCTCACCTTCAAAAGCATCCTCGCACAAACCGTCCTGCCCGAGGAGATCGTCGTAGCGGACGACGGTTCCACTGACCCCACCCGGGAAGTCATCGACCGGTTCCGGGAAGAAATGAACCAGCGCAGCGGAGGGAAAACGCCCGTGGTGCACATCTGGCATCCGGACGAAGGGTTCCGGCGCAGTGCCATCCTCAACAAAGCCGTCGCTGCCGCATCCGGCCGGTACATCGTCCAGGTAGATGGCGACCTGGTACTGCACCCCTACTTCATAGCCGACCATCGCCGCGCAGCCTGCCCGGGATGTTACGTTGCCGGATCGCGGGTCAACGTAGGCGAACAGAAAGCCCGCCAAACGGCCGATACGGGCGATGTCCGCCTGAGCGTTTTTTCACGGGGCATGACCAATTTCTTCAACGGCCTGCGCATTCCCCGGCTTCAGAAACCCATGAGCCGTTACCACATCGGCAGCATCTACCACGCCCGTGGATGCAACCTGGCCTACTGGCGGGAGGATTTCCTGCGGGTAAACGGCTACGACGAGCGCATGACCGGTTGGGGACTCGAGGACACCGACCTGATCGTCCGCCTGCGCCACGCCGGAGTACAGCCCCGCGCGCTGAAGATGGGCGGCATCGTCTTTCACCTGTGGCACCGCACCGCCTCGCGCAGCGGAGTAAACATCAACGAGCAGATTCTCCAGGACCGCATCGCCCGCAAGGCCCTACGGTGCGAAAACGGCGTGGACCAATACCTGAAAAACGCCTGACCCTGTCCCGCAGAGTTGCAAACCCCCGTTTTATGCCGTACATTTGAAGCCCCTTTCCACCCCTGCGGCATCCGCCGGATGCAACATCGGACATGGAAAAGGGCAAGGACAACTTTCCGGAATGCTTCCCTGCGGATCGCCGGGACGCTCCGGACTAAAAACGAAAAAGAAAATGGCTATCATCAAAAAAGTAAAGGGCAAATCGCCCATATGGGGACGGGGATGCTGGTTTGCCGACAACGCCGCCATCCTGGGCGATGTAACCATGGGCGAAGACTGCAACATTTGGTTCGGGGCTGTCGTGCGCGGAGACGTGCACTACATCAAGATGGGCAACAAGGTCAACATCCAGGACAACGCCACCCTGCACACCACCTACCAGAAACACCCGCTCAACATCGGCAACCACGTATCCATCGCCCACAACGCCGTGGTACACGGATGCACCCTGGGCGACTACACGCTGGTAGGCATGGGCGCGGTCGTGATGGACGGAGCGGTCGTCGAGCCTCATTCGTTGGTAGCGGCCGGAGCGGTCGTTACCCAGGGGACGGTTGTCCCTTCGGGCACCATCTACGCCGGCAATCCCGCCCGTAAACTCAAAGACATCACCCCCGAACAACTCCGCGACATCGTCGAGCGCATCTCCAACGACTACGCGATGTACGCCTCGTGGTACACCGAAGAGAGCCCCGAAGAAGAAAAAAACAACACCCCGTCGGAGCAATAAAACTCCCATGACGCTCGAACAACTGCGCGCAGGACACGTCTTTCTGGTGGACAAACCGCTGGAATGGACTTCTTTCGATGTGGTGAACAAGATCCGCTACACGCTCAAGAAGACCTTCGGAGTAAAAAACCTCAAGGTAGGCCATGCCGGCACGCTCGATCCGCTGGCTTCCGGCCTGCTGGTGGTATGCGTGGGGGCGGAAACGAAAAATGCCGACGCATACCAGGGTCGGGAAAAGGAATACACCGGAAGTTTCACCCTGGGGGCCTGTACTCCATCGTTCGATGCGGAGACGGAAGTAACGGACGGTTTTCCCACCGGGCACATCACACCGGAACAGATCCGGAAAACGGCACAGGAACACTTCACCGGAGAACTGCTCCAGCGGCCGCCCCTTTACAGCGCACTGAACATCGACGGCAAGCGCGCCTACCTCCACGCCCGCAAGGGCGCCCAGGTCGAGATCGCGCCCCGGCCCATCACCATCTCCCGTTTTGAGATCACCGCCATCGAGATGCCCCGGGTCGACTTCCGGATCGCCTGCTCGAAAGGCACGTACATCCGCTCGGTGGCCGACGACTTCGGTCGTGCACTCGGCTCGCGCGCCTACCTGTCGGCCTTGCGGCGCACCCGCATCGGGGACTTCCGCGTGGAAGACGCCCGACCTGTGGCAGAGATCGTCGAGAACATCCTCTCCTGGGGTCAGCCCACGGCACAAGAATGAACCATCCCGACAAAACCGTATATTTCGAAGACCTCGGCACGACGGATTATCACCAGGCCTGGGAACTCCAGACCCGGTTGTTCGACCGCACCAGAGCCCGCAAGACGGCCAACCGCACTGCCGAACATCCCCTCCCCACGGAGGACTTCCTGCTGCTCACCCAGCACCCGCCGGTATATACCTTGGGACGCCATGGCGATCCCTCCCACCTGCTTGTCTCCCCCGAAACCCTGCAAAGGGAAGGCGTCGGCTTTTTTCGCATCGACCGCGGAGGCGACATCACGTTCCACGGCCCGGGACAAATCGTGGGCTATCCCATCCTGGACCTGGACCACTTTACCCCGGATATCCACCGGTACGTCTTCCTGCTGGAAGAAACCGTCATCCGCACCCTGGCGGACTTCGCTGTAACCGCGGGACGGGTGGCCGGACGCTCCGGCGTGTGGATCGAACCGGAGTCGCCCCGCGCCCGCAAGATCTGCGCGGTGGGCGTGAGGACTTCCCGCTGGGTAACCATGCACGGTTTTGCTCTCAATGTCAATACGCCGCTGGAATACTTCCGGCAGATCGTTCCCTGCGGCATTTCCGACCGGGGGGTTACCTCCCTCGCACAGGAAACGGGCGGCGAAATTCCCCTGTCGAGGGTGAAGGACCGCCTTCTGACACACTTTGCCGATGTCTTCGCGTGCCGTCTGGTGTCTGAAACGGTGGCGAACTTTCTCTGAATTCTGTTCCCGACCTTTCCTCTCCTGCCGGAGAAGCCATTTCCACTGCGGATGTCCCACGGCGGGAAGACATTTGTCTTTTCTCAAATCAAGCTTTCCTCGCTGGCGGGCTTCCCCAGGCGTTCATCAAAAAGCCCCGGGCCTTTCGGCCCGGGGCTTTTTGATGAACGCCTGGGGGAAGATCAGTTCCCGGCGTACAATTTTTCGATTTTCACGCGGTTGTCCTCGATGTCCGCTTTCTTCTCCAAAGCGGGATAGAACTGCGTCTGCGGCAAGGTCATGAACTGTGCATCGAGTTCATTCTGCACCTGATCGTAATTCTCGGCCGGTTTTGCCTCGCGACGCTCGGTGATCGTAGCCACGAACACGCCCGTCTCGTCGGAAACCGGGGCGGATACCTGGCCCACGTTCAGGCCGAAAGCCACGCCCACTGCCTTGGGAGCACGACCTGCGCTCGGGATGATCGGGGTAGCCAGCGTCAGCGAAGTAGCCTCCAGCACCTGAGCACCGGCTGCGGAAGCGATCTCATCGACGGTCGAACCCTTGGCCTGTTTGAATTTCTCCAACAGCATCTCGGCTTTCTTTTCCTTGAGCAGGATCGGCTCTACCTCGGCACGCGCCGTTTCAGCCGACTCCAAACCCTCGCTGCGCATTCCCGAAAGGATCGCCACGACGTGGTTGCCGTCGATATCGAAGATCTTCGTGTCGCCTACCTTCACGTCCTTTCCGAAAGCCCAACGCGTGATCTGCGACTGATCGCCCAGTGCCGGGTAATCGGTCATCAGCACCGTAAAGTCGGTAGCGGGCACCACATCGTACCCTGCCTTGCGGGCGGCGGCTACGAATTCCTCTACCGAAGCATTCTGCGAAGCCAGTTCCTGTGCCTTACCCAAGGCTACGGCTGCCGTCTCGCGCGAAGGACTGATGAAATTCGTGATGGTAGCCACCTTGTAAGCCGTCGAAGAGCCTTTCAGATCGTCGATACGGAACACGTGGTAACCCATCGGCGTTTCGATCACCTGCAGGGAGCCTTTCGGATGGAAGAAGAGGAACTGCTCCATCTCGGGGCTTATCCCCTCGCTGTAAGCCGTCCAGCCCATCGAACCGTCGTTTTGCGCAGCCGACGGATCGTCGGAATACTCTTTGGCCAACTGAGCGAAAGAGGCACGTCCGCTCTTCAAGACCGAAGCCAGCGAATCGGCCAGTGCTTTGGCCTGCTCCTTGGAACGGGTCGCGTTCTGCACGTACGCATTGCCCTGGTAGGAAAGCAGAATGTGGCTCATGCTTACCGAATCCGGCATGGAACGCACGTCCAGCAGTTTGGAGAGCTTGTAGGAATCCCCGTCGCGGTACGGTCCCAGGATGTCGCCCCGGCGTGCCTTCACCACCCACTGTGCTTCTTCCTGGTTGTCAAACGTCTTGGCATAGCGCCCGGTGTAATGCGCTCCCGCATCGGTATTGGCATTGACGTAGATGGAGTCGTCCGTCACGCGGGGAAATCCGGGAATGGTATCGGTCGTATTGGTCTTGCTGTTGAATTCCACCCGGTCTTCCATCAGCGCAGCGATCTTGCTGCGAACCTCCTCGGCATCCTTTTCGGAAGGATTGACCGGAACTACCGCGTACTGCACGTCGCGCGATTCGAGACGTTGGAACTCGTCGGGATGTTTCTGGACGTATTCGTTTATCTGCGCATCGGTGATCTCAATCGACTTGTCATCGATCGAGGAATAGGGCAGGTAAGCAAAACGACCGTCCACCTGGTTGTTCTTGTACCCGTATTCCACCTTGGCGTCGAGCAGAGTGGCCGTCATACCGGCGGTAACCATGTCGGAATACTGCGCGCCGAGCACCCACTGGCGTCCGCGCGTTTTCATGTCTTCCCACAGTTCCCACATCTGTTCAGCCTCGGCGTTGCCCTGGTCCTTTTCGGCGCGGACCGAATTGACCCACTGGCGAAGGGCAGCCTCATCGGGCATGCCGTATTCGTTGGAAAAATACTGGCGCACATCCGGCTGGGCGAGCACGCCGTTCATCACGCCACGCGGGCTTACCGTTACCCCGGCCAAATCGTACTGCTGAGCGACGATCGTCTCGGCCAACCAGCTCTGGTACACCTGCTCCGAAGCCACTCCGTAGCCTACCTTGTACTGTTTGTTGGCCTCCATCAGTTCGTTGGTACGGTTGCGATAGTCGTCGATGGTCAGTTTCTGGCCGTTCACTACGGCTACCGTCGTACGGCTTCCCGAAGAAATCCGGTCTTTCGAGGTGATCACGTCGGTGAGCACAAAAGCGAAAAGCGCGAAAAGGATCACTCCCACCAGCAGCCCCCGGTGATGCCTCAGTTTTTGTAATGCAGTCATTATCTTATCGTAATACGTTTGTTTTACTGATCCTCCCGGGCAAACTCCCAGCGAGGTAAGGATTTGCGAAAATACGACAAATGCCCCGAAAATAAAAAACGCTGCCCGTAAGTTTTTCCTATTTTTTTACTCGGCGTGTTTTTTCCGCAGGTGAACCGTCTCGATCTTGGCCGAGGAAACTTCCCGGATGGTAAAGACGAAATCCCCTATTTCCACCTGTTCGTCCTTCTGGGGTATTTTTTCGGTATGGGCGAGGATCAAGCCCCCGAGGGTCTCGTACTCTTCGCTTTCGGGCAGACCCAGATCGTACCGCTGGTTCAGATAGTCCACCTCCTGACGTGCCGAGAAGAGGTACTGCCCGCCGCCCAGGTCCTTTTCCAGCAGCAGATCCTTGTCGTGTTCGTCCTCGATATCGCCCAAGAGTTCTTCGATGATGTCCTCCACAGTGATCATTCCCGACGTCCCGCCGTATTCGTCCAGCACCACGGCAATGCTCATCCGTTTTTGGGTGAGGTCCTTGAGGATCTCGTTGACCGGCATGCTCTCCGGGACAAACAGTACCGGCAGGAGAATGTCCTGAATGCTTTCCACCGGACGGAAAAAATCGAACGAATGCACATACCCCACCACGTTGTCCACCGAGTCGCGGTACACCACGATCTTGGACAAGCCGGAGGAAATAAACAGCTGTTTGAACTCCTCTATCGGCGCACCGATCTCCAAAGCCCGCATTTCGGTACGCGGGACCATGCATTCCCGAGCCTTCACGTCGCGAAAGTCCAGCGCATTGCGAAAAATACTGATCTCCTTGTCCATCTGGGAGCGCCGCTCGGTATCCAGGTTTTCCATCTGCTGCTCGATGTAATACCCCAGGTCCACCCGGCCGAAGGAAAAATTGAGTGCCTGGGTCTGCTGCTGACGAAAGACCTTACGGATCATAAAACGGGATATCCACAGGATAAAGTCGGTAATGTACAACAGATCCAGCAAGCGGTAAATGAGGTACATCGGGATAGCCAGAGCGCGAAGCATCCCCACGGAATAGATCCGGAACACCACCTTGGGGACAAATTCGCCGGTGAGCAGGATCACTCCGGTGGAGATCAGTGTCTGCACCAACAACACATCGAACGGAAGTTCATCGCTGCCGGCATACTGGGGAAAGAGCCAGCGGATGATCGCTGCACCCATGTAGTATCCGTAGATCACCAGTACGATGTTGTTGCCCACCAGCGTAGTGGCGATGTATTTGTCCGGCCGGGACAGGAGTTTGGACATCGCCCGCGCGCTCCACGAATCCTCCGCCTTGAAGATGGATACCTGCACCCGGTCGGCAGATACATAGGCGATCTCCATTCCCGAAAAGAAAGCGGAAAACAAAAGGCTAACCACGATGATCAACAGATCGGGCGACATGATTACGGTTCAGATCCCGGGAAAAGTCCCGCCCGGGAAACCGCTGCAAATATACGATTTTTAATTCGTTTCCACCGGATCCATCCGGGAAAGGGAGTCCTCGATGTTGATATCGCCCTGGCTGTTGAAGAGGTTGTACCAGCGGAAGTTTTCGTCGGCCTCGAAGCCCCGGCTGGGGCGCATCACATCGCCTTCGCGCACGATCCGGGCAAAGAGGTCGGTATAGAAGATATGTTTGCGACGGTCCCATACCAGCCGTTCGGTCTGGATAGAATCCCCCTGCTGATTGACCACCAGGACATCCCCCAAGGCTTCGGAAAGTCCGCTGGAGGCATGTTCTATGGCCCGGTGGGAGGTCAGCCGCGCACTCATCGCGCCCGTTGCCGGGTCGTACATTTCGATTTCCACCCCGCCCGAGGCCTTCCGGTCGGTCAGGGAGGCGTCCTTCGGGTTGGGTTCCATCACCACCTGGGCGGCGTGCATCCGCATGACGACCTTGCCCGAATCCACACGCACCAGCGCAAAGGTGTCGATGACCGTAGCCGGCTGCGTCTTGGCAGCCATCAGCGCATCGACCTTGGCGAGGTCGTTCTTGCAGGAAACAAACATTGCAGCCGCTATGGCGGCTGCAATGCAAGCTATTTTGTTGTTTATCCGGGTACCCCCCATTTCTTCTTCCTCGAGTTTGGACGACGATCAGAAATACTGCCGCTTGATGAACCAGCGGTCGTTGAGCGAGAACGACAGTCCGAGCTTGAAGTACGTCTCTTTGGTCAGGCGATCGGACGACTTGCCCATCATCCCGACATTGATGAACACGTTCATGTTGGAAACGCTCATCGCTTGGGTGCTGACCTTGGTCACGGGCAGCGAAGCACCCAACGTGATCCCCATGTCGTTGACCTGCTGTCCGAAGAGTTTGTATTCCAACTGACGGTAATACACCCCGCCCTGGTATCTCACACGCTGGAAGTACGAATCGGGCGAATTGTACATCGGGGTATAGCTGGCACCCAAGGCGATCCGTTTTCCGCTCTGGTACTCGGCCGGTCCCCGCAGGAAATCCACCGATCCGTAGTCCGGTTTGGAGGTGTACTGCACGTCCACTCCCACATACCATTTCTGCAGGTTGCCCACACCGATACCTCCCGTGACGTTCCAGGGCAAATGGAACTTGTCCGAGGTATTTTCTTCCGTATTTTCCGGATTGTCCGGATCGAAAGCCGTGTTGTAATCCTCGACCACGTAGTTGCGGTACGTGCGGTCGTTGTTCATGGCAGAGGAGAAATCATACACGCCGCCCACGAACAAACGCGTCTGATCGACCAAGGGAAGCGAATAGTTGAACCCCACCCGGAACTTGAATCCCGTCACCCAGTTCGACTCCGTAGTCTTGTTTTGCAACAAGCGATCCTCCAACGTATTGTACGTGGTACGTTTGATCGTTCCGAAGAGATAGGCCGCACTGATACCCAGGTTGAAGTTGCGGAACACCTGCCGTCCGTACGACAGATAGATCTGGGTCAGGCCTCCGTTGCCGTCGTAGTAGCCCAAGGTCTCCTTGTAACTGCCGTCCACGACCATCGAATCCCGGTCATAGATCGAGTAACCGACGGTAGAATACGGCGTCACCCCCAGACTGACTCCCGAAGTGCGGGTCAAAGGCACCGAAAAGACCAGGTAATCGAAATATATGTCTTTGTGCAGATTGGAATTCTTGGCATCCTCGTACCAGGACAAGTCCAGGGAAGCTCCCACCGTATAAGCCGTCTGACGGATCGAAGCCAGCGATGCCGGGTTGATCGCGTTGTTCACTCCGGCCGGCATCCAGGAAACGCCTACTCCGGCCATGCTTTGCGTTTCGGCCGTTCCCCACGAGAAACTGTTTTCTCCCACTCCGAAAATGGAATAGGGCGAATACGTATTGAACCGATCGGTTTCTACCTGCGCCTTCGCGCTGCCGCACAAAACCAGCAGCGCGCAAACCGTCATCAGTTTTCGCATATCTCTATATTGTGTTTCAAAATGACATACATCGCGTCCAACAGATAATTGGGCTGTGCAAATATTGTATTTTTTAATCGTTCTGCCAAATATGCACTGTCTCCGCCCGTTAAGACTATCTTAAAATCCCCGTGCACCAACCGGTACTGTTCCACCACGTAGCGGATCTCCCCAGCCAGTCCGTCTACTGCCCCGCCGCGCATGCACCCGGCGGTGGAAAGACGCCGGACGGTCGTATCGTCCATCGGCATGGAGAAGGTCAGCTGCGGCAGATTTGACGTGAACTGGTGCATCGAATTCAGACGCAACTGGAGTCCCGGGCTGATGTTCCCGCAGGTGTACACCCCCCGGGCATCGACAAAGTCGTACGTCACGCATGTTCCTGCGTCGATCAGCAAAACATTTTGCCCCGGATTGGCCAAGGCCGTTCCTCCCACCAGCGCCAAACGGTCGGCTCCCACTTCGCTGTGAAGTTCAGCCACATTTGAGATACCCAGCGAGAGACGAAGGGACAACTTTAACATCTTTTTACAACTCACCAACCTGTCCCAGGCCACCTCCGGCCCCACCGAGCTAACCAGACAATACCGCACCGGACGCGTCCGACAAAAATCGGGCAACGACTTCGGCAATGCCTCGTAACTCATCCGCAAAATATCGACAAGCTGTCCCTGGGCATACACACCCAACTTCACGCTGGTATTCCCCGCGTCGATCACAATGTCTTCCACTGTACTGTGCATTGGTTCGAGAGCGCAAATATACACAGTATCCGTTTGCGGATGCCAATTTTTAAGATTTTATTCCCGCTCCCGGGCCAACCGCCGCCCTTTTCCCGAATGCTTCCCGTGCGCAGCCGTTTTCTCCTCCTCGGCAGTCTGTTCCTTGCCGCTATTTACCGCGAAACGATCTTCGCCCCGGGATGCTGGGCGTCGACTACCGCCACATAGACCATGTGGAGGATGTCTTCGGTCGAGGCTCCGGCATAGACCAGATGCGCCGCTTTCTTGAGCCCGAGCAGCACCGGTCCGATGGTTACCCGGTCGCGATTGACCCCGCGGAGCAACTTGTACGACAGGTTGGCCGAATCCCTGTCGGGAAAGATCAATACATTGGCTCCTTCGCGTCCGGCCAAGGCCGAAAAAGGAAAGCGCTCCGAAAGAAGGGCATCGTCCAACGCAAAATCCGGCTGTATCTCCCCGTCGATGACCATATCGCGGTAATTTTCCCGCATGTAGCGCGAGAGGCGGCTCATCTTGGCGGCTGCCCGCGTGGAACGCGAACCGAAATCCGAATTGGCCACCAGCGCTATGCGCGGATCCACACCCAACGAGCGGACAAAATCGGCCACCTGCCGGGTAATGGCGCACAACTGCTGCTCGTCGGGATCCTCGTTGATGAGCGTATCGGCGATGAACAACGGACCGCGCTGGGTGCTGATCACGCTCACGGCCGACATCACTCCTTCCTGAGGGTCGATCCCGATGACCGATTCCAGGGTCTTTCCCGCATGGCTCTTGTCGTATCCGGCGATCATCGCATCGGCCAGCCCCTCGTGCAGCATCATCGCCGCAAAATAGTCCCGGCGCTCCATCAGCCGCTCGGCGTCGTACAGCGAGACACCCATCCGCTGGTGTTCCTCCCAGTACAGGCGAGCATAACGGTTGACCGTCGGATGAGCCGCCTCCCCGCGCGTATTGATGATCTCCACATCCATCTCCAACTGATTGTCCGCCATCAGTTCGCGGATCTGCTTCTCGTCGCCCAACAGGATCGGCACGACCGTCCCTTCCTCGCGGGCGATGTACGCCGCCCGCAACACGTTCAGGTAGTTCGCCTCGGCAAACACCACTCGTTTGGGCGCGGTAGCGGCCCGCGTCTGGAGCAGGCGGACGATCTTGGGCTGCTTGTTCAATCGTTCTTCGAGGCTCTCCACGTACTTGTCCCAGTCGGTGATCGGATGCCGCGCCACGCCCGACTCCATCGCCGCCCGCGCCACGGCCGGAGCCACGGCCGTGATCAGACGTCCGTCGAAAGGCTTGGGAATGATGTAGTCGCGGCCAAAGGAAAGACTCTTCATGTTGTAGGCTATGAGCACCTGCTCCGGCACGTTCTTATGAGCCAAAGCCGCAATGGCATGCACCGCGGCGATCTTCATCTGTTCGTTGATCTTGGTAGCGCGCACATCGAGCGCCCCCCGGAAGATATACGGAAATCCCAACACGTTGTTGATCTGGTTCGGCGTATCGGACCGTCCGGTAGCCATGATGATATCCTTGCGGGTCTGCATCGCCTGGGTGTACTCGATCTCCGGATCGGGATTGGCCAAAGCAAAGACGATCGGGTCGGAAGCCATCGTCAGGAGCATCTCCGGGGTCAGCACCCCGCCTTTGGACAGACCGACGAAGACATCCGCCCCTCGAATGGCCTGAGCCAGGGTATCGCAGGGCGTATCGCGCACAAACGTCTTCTTTTCGGCACTCAAACCTTCCCGACGGGTATTCAGTACTCCCTTGCTGTCGCACATCAGGATGTTTTCCGGGCGCACCCCCAGCGAAATGTAGATCCGGGCGCACGAGATCGCAGCCGCTCCTGCACCGTTGACCACCATCTTCACCTGGGCGATCTTCTTACCCACGATCTCCAGCGCATTGAGCAGCGCTGCCCCGGAAATGACCGCCGTACCGTGCTGGTCGTCGTGCATCACCGGGATGTCGAGTTCCTCGACCAGACGCCGTTCGATCTCGAAAGCCTCCGGTGCCTTGATATCCTCCAGGTTGATCCCCCCGAAGGTGGGCGAGATGTTTTTCACCGTCTGGATAAACTGCTCGGTATCCGTGGTATCGACTTCGATGTCGAACACATCGATGTCGGCAAATATCTTGAACAGAAGCCCCTTGCCCTCCATCACCGGTTTGGAAGCCTGGGCTCCGATATTGCCCAGTCCCAGCACGGCCGTACCGTTGGAGATCACGGCCACCAGATTGCCCTTGTCGGTATATTTGTACGCATCTTCGGGCTGCCGCTGGATCTCCAGACACGGCTCGGCCACTCCCGGAGAATACGCCAGCGCCAGATCGCGCTGGGTGCTGTGGGGTTTGGTCGGTACGACCTGTATTTTGCCCGGGCGTCCCGAACTGTGGTAACGCAGGGCTTCTTCCTTTTTCTTCGTATCGCTTTTCTTCGTATCGCTCATCTTGAGTTCGTTTTTTGCGGATTCGATTTTGCTGGTTTTGTTACGGCCACGCCTCCACCTTTTCCTCAAAAGCGCGCGCCGACCCAAATGTACGAAAAAAACACGAGCATTTTTCCCGCTTCCTCCTCCTCTTTCTTCCCGGCCTATTTCCCGGAGGCAAGCGAAAATACCGTACCTTTGTCCCGAGAAAAAAAACGACATCCCCGCCGATGGACTCCGAAAAGAAAGACACCCTGCTGCTGAACGTCGTCCAATGCGACATCCCTCCCCTGCCGGTAGAAGAACGCCTGTCTCGCTGCCGGGAGTTTCTCGCCTTGGGTCCTCAGGCCGACCTGTGGATCTTTCCCGAGACCTTTGCCACCGGATTTTCCTTTCCCCCGCCCCCCGAAACGCCCCACTTGGGACGCACCATCCGGGAGTGGCTGCACGAGACCGCCGAGTGTTACCACACGGCCATTTGCGGCAGCACCCTGGTCGAGGACAACGGGAGGTACTTCAACCGCTTTTTTCTGGTGGATGCCTCGGGACGGGAACAGACCTACGACAAACGGCACCTGTTCTCCTACGGGCACGAAGACCGCTACATTGCCCCCGGGCACTCCCGCGAACTGTGGGAGCTCCATGGCTGGAAGATCATGCCTTCGGTATGTTACGACCTGCGGTTCCCCGTCTGGTCGCGCAACGACCGGTACTACGACCTGCTGCTCTGCGTGGCCAACTGGCCGGAAAGCCGCATTGCGGCCTGGGATACGCTGCTGCGCGCCCGCGCCATCGAGAACATGGCTTACGTGGCGGGGGCCAACCGCGTGGGTCGGGATTCGTTGGACTCGCTCCACACGGGGCATTCCGTCATCCTTACGCCGCTGGGAAAACCACTCGCCGGGGAAGGGCCGGCCACCGAAGAATGCATCCTCTCGGCCTCCATCTCCCTGCCACGCATCCGCACGCTGCGGGACAAGTACGGTTTTCTGGAAGACCGGGATCGGTTTTCCATAGAGGAATAGCCGAGAAACAAACCGTGCTTTTCCAGGGAAAATACTTCCCGTACAAAGCCGATCCAAGATTTGGGTGCAAAGAGAATTTGCGTAACTTTGCCGCACAAAACATCGAAAAGCACATGACCGAAACATGGAACGTCCTGTTTGACAACTGCATAAAGGACTACCATCAGACCGACAACGTCGATACCGAGATTCAAAACCCCTATCCGGCCTCGTCGCTGGAGCATCTGCTTTACCTCAAATGCTGGATCGACACCGTCCAATGGCACCTGGAGGACATCATCCGCCGCGAGGACATCGATCCGGTGGAGGCGCTGAAGCTCAAGCGCCGCATCGACGCTTCCAACCAGCACCGCACTGACGTAGTGGAATACATCGACAGCTATTTCCTCGAAAAGTTCAAGGAAGTAACTCCCGCCGCCGATGCCTCCCTGAATACCGAAAGCCCTGCATGGGCCATCGACCGGCTGTCGATTCTCGCCCTGAAGATCTACCACATGCAGGCCGAGGTTTCGCGCAGCGACGCTTCCCAGGCTCACCGGCAGGCTTGCCAGGGGAAACTCGACATCCTGCTCGAACAGCGCAAGGACCTCTCCCAGGCCATCGACTCCCTGCTCGAAGACATTGCACAAGGACATAAGTACATGAAAGCCTACCGGCAAATGAAGATGTACAACGACCCTGCCCTCAACCCCCAACTCTACGCCAAACAGGCCAAGTGATGAAACATCTGCTGGTGATGCGGCTTTCGGCCTTCGGCGACGTGGCAATGAGCGTCCCGGTGGTTCGGGAATTTTTGGAACAAAATCCCGAGGTGCACATCACGTTCGTTTCTCATTTCGCTTTGGCCCCCCTGTTCGAGTCCTTGGAGCGGGTAGAGTTTTTCCCGGCTTACCTCCGGGAGCAGCACAAAGGCCTCAAAGGACTTTGCCGCCTTTACCGGCAAGTGATGCGGCAAGGGCCGTACGACGCTGTTCTCGACCTGCACAGCGTCATCCGCACACATTTTCTGCGGATGCTTTTCCACTTGCAGCGAATCCCTGTCTACAAGATCCACAAAGACCGCCGCGCCCGCAAGGCCCTTACCCGTCGGGAAGACAAGGTAAAACGGATGATGCGCCCCATGCCCGAACGGTATGCCGACGTGTTCCGCCAGGCCGGTTTTTCCTTGACCCTCTCCAACCGCTTGAGAAAAACACTCCGGCCACTCTCTGCCCACACGCTCGAAGTGCTCGACCTGCCGGAGGCTTCGCAAACGAAACCCTGGATCGGCATCGCTCCCTTTGCCCGCTACACCGGAAAGACTTACCCTCCGCAGAAGATGTTTGCCGCCGTGAAAAAGATCGCCGCCCAAGGGAACTGTCTGCTGCTGCTCTTCGGAGCAAAAGGTCACGAGCAAACCGAGTTGGAACGCTGGAAGGAACTGTTGCCCGATGCCCGGGTGGTAGCCGGAAAACTCTCCCTCTCGGAGGAGCTGGATGTGATCTCGCACCTGAAAGTCATGGTCTCGATGGACTCGGCCAACATGCACCTGGCCTCCCTGGTAGGCACGCGTGCAGTTTCCGTCTGGGGGGCGACCCACCCCTTTGCCGGATTCCTCGGATACGGACAAACTCCCTGCGATGTGGTCGAAGTTGAGATGGATTGCCGCCCCTGCTCCATCTTCGGCAGCAAGCCTTGCTTCAAAAGCACCTACGAGTGCATGCACGCCATTGCCCCCGAGACGCTCGTCCAGACGGTAGAACAGGCCGCCGACTTGTAAGGTCTTCTCTGTCCGTACAGAACAAGGGTCGAAAAAATCTATCCCTTCATTTGTTTTATCGATCCTTCGGCCTTGTTTTTTCCCGGCAGGCGTCTTACTTTTGAACCGAGAAAAAAGAAAAAACATCATTACATCACTCACCCTTTATTTCACTATGAAAAAATACATCTGCACCGTTTGCGAATGGGTTTACGACCCGGCGGTGGGCGATCCCGACGGAGGCATCGCTCCCGGAACCGCGTTTGAAGACATCCCCGAGGACTGGGTATGCCCGGTCTGCGGCGTAGGCAAGGATCACTTTGAAGTGGTGGAGGGATAACCGCTCTCCCCGGGACAAGTCCTTCTTGCCCGATCCGAACCCAAACCGGAACACTCGCCGCGATCCTTGAAGGATCGCGGCGAGTGTTTTTTTTACGGTCCGAGCCCCTTGATCAGGCTTTTTCCCTTCGGCCGGATATATTATTCCCTGTCCTCTTTTTTATTCCACTTTATTCCACACATTTTCCTCTTCCTCGATCCGGTGATCCCGACAAAAAATTTCGTTAAATCCCCCCGGAACTTTCCGAAGAATCGGGAGAAAACGCGCCATATTTATTACATTTGTCCATTCTGTTCTTTTAACAGAAAGACACTCTGGTACGAATCTCTATTGCCTGCATACCCTCATGACATTTCATATCGACCGTTTCTTTGCGCTCTTTTTTCTCTCCCTACCCCTTTTCAGCCAGGCCGGTGAACGTTTTTCTGCCCGGGAAGCCATCCCCGAAGCCGATACGATCTCCTTCGGCGACAAAGGCCCCGTTTCCATCGCCCAGGACGACTCGCTGATGTTGCGGCAGATCTTCGATTCCGACACCTTCGAAGGGATCTCCGAGATCGACATGGCCGCTCCGGACATCCTCGCGGTACCCGACTCCGTGATCCAGCATCGGCTGAAGGTGCTCGACGCGCGTTCCCCCCTCTCGCTGGAGTTCAACCCCGAGGTACGCGCCTACATCAACCTGTATCTGGGTCAACGGCGAGAATTGGTCGCTCGTTTGGTCGGCCTGTCGATGTACTACTACGAGATCTTCGAAAGCATCCTCGACCGATATGAAATTCCCTTGGAGCTCAAGCACCTGACCATTGTCGAATCGGCGCTCAACCCCAAAGCCCGCTCGCGGGCAGGGGCGACCGGCCTGTGGCAATTCATGTACAGCACCGGCAAGATGTACAACCTGTACTACGACTCGTATGTGGACGAGCGGTACGACCCGGTCAAATCCACAGAAGCCGCCGCCCGGCTGCTCAAACGCCTCTACGAGGATTACGGCAACTGGGACATGGCTCTGGCCGCCTACAACTACGGCAGCGGCAATGTCAACAAAGCCATCGCCCGCTCGGGTGGAAAACGCAACTATTGGGAAGTGCGCGACTACATGCCCCGTGAGACGCGCAATTATGTGGCCGCATTCATCGCCGTGAACTACATCATGACCTACTACCGCGAACACGGCATCATCCCCGAACTGCCCCGGATCGCTTACCAGCAGACCGATACGATCAACGTCAAGAGCCTGGTTTCCTTTGACCTGCTGTCCAAAAAGCTGGACATGCCCATCGAAGAACTGCAATTTCTCAACCCGGCTTTCAAACTCGACGCCATTCCCTATACCCCTACCCGGCATTATGCCATCGTGCTTCCTTCGGACAAAGCCCTCGAATTTGCCGCCCAGGAACAGGACATCTACCAGGAAGCCCACCAAGCCGAAGCCGCACTGAAGAAAACGCTCTCGTACAAAGCCACCACCACCCCCGGTGCGGGCGGATCGGTCGTCTATCGAGTCAAGAAAGGCGACACTCTGAGTGGCATTGCCGTACGCTACGGCGTTACGGTATCCAAACTGAAGACCTGGAACCACCTGAACTCCACAAAGCTCAGCATCGGACAACGTCTGACCATCTATCCAAAAAAGTAAAAAACGAATGCGCCATGGGAAAACGCTTCTTGTCGCTGCTCCTTCCGCTGTTGGTCCTGACCAGCTGCGGGCATAAAGTCCGCACGGATGCTTACCCCGGAGACGTTCCCCCTTCCACGGGGGCCGTGCTGGAGGTGGTCGCCGTGGTGGACAGCAGTCTTTACTCGGAGCGCACCCGCGCCGCCCTCTACCGATACCTGTCCCCTGTCAAACCCGGGCAGCCGCAAAGGGAACGCCAGACCAAACTCTACATCATCCCCCGCTCGTCCTTTTCACGTACCTACCGCACCATGCGCAACCTCGTCCTGGTGGAACGTTCCGACTCGCTCTCGGGTCTGACCACGGCCCGGAACGTCTATGCCGCCCCGCAGAACGTCTTTNNCCCTCCGCGCCAGCGATGAAAGACAGGCCGCCGAACAGATCGCCCAAAGCGGCGACTATATCTTCCAAGCCATCCGGCAGACCGCCATCGACGCCCTCCAGGATCGCTTTGCCCGCATTACCAATACCCGCCTGAAGGCTGTTTCGGCCCTGGGCATCGACATCCGTATCCCCAACTACTACCACGTTGCCGTAGCGGAAAAGGATTTCGTTTGGCTCACGATGGACATCTCCAAACGGGGCATCAAGGGGACAGCCAATCTGCTGCTCTATACGGCGGACACCAAAGCCCTGGGCACTTCCGACCCGATCGCCCTGCGCGATTCGCTCGCCCGGCGGTACGTCTCCGGCCAGATCGACAGCTCATACATGGCGGTGGAAAAGATAGCCATACGGCCTCAGAAAGAAAATGCCCGTCTGGGAGACATCCCCGTGGTTTTCTCTTACGGCTATTGGCGGGTAGTGAGAGACTACATGGGCGGCCCGTTCATCAATTACTGCGCGATCGATCCGGACACCGGCATCGCCTACTGCGCGGACGGCTTCGTATATTTGCCTTTTGAAGAAAAAGAATCCTTTATGCTGGAACTGGAAGCCATCCTGCGCACCTTCCGACCGACGGCCCTCTCCGAAAAAAAGACAGAACGATGAAGAAAAAAACGTTTTATTTCCTCGTGGCCATCGGAGCGGCCATCTGGGGAGTGCACTCCTGCGCCTCGGTAGGTACTCCCGTGGGTGGTGTTTCGGATTTCGATCCGCCGGTACCGCAGGTGTATTCGCCCGAGAACTACGCGACCAACTTCCAGGGGGACAAGATCACCGTTACCTTCGACGAGCGGATCAAATACAAGGACCTCAACAAGCAACTGGTCGTTTCCCCGCCCATCAAGGACATCGTCATGCGGATCAAACCCACCGCCGTGCTCCCCACCCGGCGGATGGAGATCGACCTCTCGGGCATCGAACTGCTGCCCAATACCACCTACACGTTCAACTTCGGCAACGCGGTGGGGGACAACCACGAAGGTGCTGCCATTCCGAACTTTAAGTACGTATTTTCCACCGGCCCGCAGATCGACTCCCTGACCGTGGGAGGAATAGTCGAAGATGCCTTCGAGGAAACCTTCGACCCCAATACCGTCATCATGCTCTACCGGATCGACACCACCTTCAACGACTCGACCCTCTACAAAGAGCGCCCGATGTATTTCACCCGCCTGGCCAATGAACGGGACAGCACGTTCCTGATCGAAAACATCGCCCCCGGCACCTACCAACTCGTCGCGCTGGTGGACGAAGCCTCGAACATGACCTACGACCAGGGAAAAGACAAGATCGCGTTTTTTCCCCGTTACATCGAACTGAGCGAACCCGACCCGCGGGGATACCGGCTTCGTTTGGCCTTGGGAAAACGGCCATACAAAGTTTATCAGGGCACCAACCCCCAAAAGGGACTTATCCAAATGGCCATCGACGGTCTCGAACCACAGGACAGCGTGCTGCGCATCTTCCCTCCCCTGCCCGAGGGAGCGAAGGACTACTACCTGTTCTACCCCGAGCGGGATACCCTGCAATACTGGTACACGGAAGAAAAGGTCGATTCCATTCTGTTTGCCGTCAAACACAACGGAGTGTTTTCCGACACGATCAATGCCAAGATCCGCAAGCCGGCCGAAATGAAATTCGCCCGCGCGATCACTACCCAAAACCTGGAACTGGACGGGAAGGTCGAGATCCAGACCAACAAACCCATCGGTGCACTCGATCCGGCCTACATTCTGCTCACGGACAAAGATTCGATCCCCCGACCGTTCCGTCTGAAGATAGATTCGACTTCCCTGCGAAAGATCGACATGGAGTTTTCCATTGCCCCCGAGAATCAGTACAACATCACGATCCTGCCCCAGGCCACCCAAAGCATCCTGGGAGAAGAACCTGAAGACACGGCCTTCGTCCAGCTGAAAACCCGTTCGGTGGACGACTACGGCAACCTGGCGGTCAATCCGGTCTCGTTTTCGCAATACCCGCTCCTGGTTCAGCTTTTGGATGCGGGTAAAAAAGTCGTCAAGGAAGTCTCCTTGGACAAGGCTGGGGAAAAGGCCGTATTTCGTCTGGTCCCTCCCGGCGAATATCGCCTGCGGGTGATCTTCGACGTCAACGGGAATGGGCGTTGGGATACGGTGGACTACATGAAAAAACAACAGCCCGAGCGGGTGATGTACCTCGAAGACAAGATTACGGTACGCGCCATGTGGGACGAAGAACTGGACTGGTAGCCCAGCCGTCTGTGGCTTTGCACAAGCGAGAAGGGC